>CAJMMQ010000036.1 GCA_905214625.1 uncultured bacterium | reverse complement strand
TTTGTTGCTCAGGTACTTAAAAAAAATATTTTATAATAGTGTTGCGGAATTAAGGTCATAGAACCTTATGCTCTCATTAATCAAGGAGTCTGAATCGGTTTGTTTGTCGAGACAAAAATTTGCTTGCGTCATCAGCAAGTCATAATATGCTTTGTTTTCTTCGTTTAGCCTTTTGACATTTATGTCCGACAGGTTATTCATGGCAAGTTCATATTTCTCCTTTTCAAGCAGTCTTTCTATTTCCGACAGCTTTTCATGTGTGTCGTTGTCGTTACTGCAATTTGTTAATATTAAAACGGATAAAATAAGGCAGAGTATAATTTTTGTCATTGTTTCAGAATTTTGATTAAAGGTATGAAAATAATACCAATTGAGCAAGAAAAACGAACGTTTTATTGTTGCATCGTGTTACATTTTTAGTTCGGCAAATGCTGTAATATGGGCACTAAAGTGTTGATGTGTAATGCTTTATGCCTAAATGAAAAATGTAACACACACGAAAAGATAAACCGAAAAAGTTTGGATGTAATTTTGGATAACACTAATTTTGGAAGTAACGAAATTATTAAAATAAGTATTATGAAAAAAATCATCATGTTATTTATGCTTCTGGCTGTAATGACATCAGCCGGGGCGCAGAACGCATCAAATGCGGAAAAGTTTTATGACAGACTGTTGACTGATATTGAAGTTGTTAGCGGTACTAAATGTAATGGCGTCACGCTGCTTTCGCCAAGTGTAAATTTTGGATATAAGCTATTTCCGCGTATATCTTTGTATATGCACACGGAAACGCTTTATGGGCATTATGACGAACTGAAAAGCTACGCAAGGACACAAACTCTTGGAGGTGGAGTAGGGTATACTTTATGGAAAGCAGATGCTGTGGCTCTCGAAGTGCGTGGCATGGTGGCAGCAGGACTTAGTTCTGAATGGAAAAATGTTACATACGATGCCGGGCTGATGATGAAGTTAGGGCGCGGAAAAATACACATGAACGTTGGTGTGGGATTTCGCCATATCAGTTCGCGCACAGCCGGCATGGACAATTATAATGGTGCCAACTTCATATTGGGCTTCGGCATTTAGACTTGCTTTAGGTGCTAAAAGACCGGTTATTGAAAAAGACGCTGAAAATCGTAACTAAATTACACCGTATTGCTTAACATGTGCCTGTAATTGTGATATGGTTAATGCGGATTGTAAGTAAAATTATATATAAATGTTTTAAATCATTAACCTATTGTTTTTGCATCGTAACTCGGCCACTTTTGCCTCAAAAGTGGCCGAGTTTTTAGTCGTAATCCTATGACTTTTTTCATCTTAACCATAAACTTATGATAAAACAGAGAATTGTAGAATTAAATTATATGCCTAAGGCGGTTTGTGTTTAAGCTTTTAGCCACAGTCATAAAAAAATCCCCGTAAACACAACAGGGTGCTTACGGGGAATAAATATGATAATAAAGATTTTGTTATTCTGTTGTCTTCTTCATAAACTTCCTTACAGGCTTGTCGGCGTTGTTGCCGTCAGCACGTGTTGAAGGCGAGTATCCCGGATAAGAGTAGCCATACCAGCTGTCCCAGCCCCATTCGTAGTCACCCCAGTTAGGCGATGACGTCTTGCGCAGCCTGAACTGCATCGGGTCGCCATATTCGCCTATGATAGTTCCGCTGAACCAGCTGTCGGAGAGCGAGTAGTCGTATATGGTGAAGTAAGTGTCGTCCTCAATAGAGTAAATCTCTATGTTGCGGTTGTTCACTCTCCATTCTATGTGGCTTGCGAAATAGTCCCACGGAGCGTTGCTGTAGTAGTCGACCCAGTAGCCTGTGCCCGAAGCATATTGGTTAGGATTCTTGTCGAAGGCCAGTACGGAGTAAGACGAGTAGTAAGTTTGTCCGTTCCACTGACTTGTTACGTACATGTCGCCTTCCCATACGCCCCACAGTGTGTCGGCTATGTATTCGTCTTCGTCGCAGCTTACGAATGTCAGTGACATTACTGCCATCATTATTGTCGCAAAGATTGATGTAAACTTTTTCATAATATATCGCTTTAAATTATTAATATTCTGTTTCTCTGTTTTCAATATTCTGCTGCAAATATAATTCTTTGTGTCTGCCTGTGCAAGCATAAATCCATATTGTTTATTAGGAATTTCCCTATTTTATGTTGCCAAAAGCCTATTTTCATAGATGAATCGTGCCGTGAGAGACGTGCTGAAGTGAGGGCGCGATAACGGTAGAAAGGCTTTAGATGCCGGTGTAGCGCGAGATTGTGGGGAGTAAGTTTTTAAAGCTCCATTTTATTTAGTATCTTTGCATTCGTGCAGAATAATAAACAGACTGAAGGATGAAAAACAAGAAACACTTGATTATGGCAGCGGCTTTTATGGCTGCCCCGGTGTGCGCACAGGCGCAGGCCGTACACGAAACAATGAAGGTGGACATTGAGCGCGGGCGCATTGATGCCGTTACGGGCATTGTTTATTCGCAGATAACGTCGACGTCGGACAACCGCACGCTGCAGATGACTCTGCTCGTGCCATGTACGGACAAGCCCAAACCGGCCATAATATATTATCCCGGCGGCGGATTTCTTTCGGCAGCACACGACAGATATGTAGAGATGCGCATGGCTCTGGCCGAGGCAGGCTTTGTGGTGGCATCAGTAGAGTATCGCACCGTGCCCGACATGTTTCCGGCTTTGCTGGTCGACGGCAAGTCGGCCGTCCGCTATCTTCGTGCCCATGCCTGTCAGTTCGGCATCGACCCTCAGCGCATAGGCGTGATAGGCGATTCGGCAGGAGGCTATCTTGCGCAGATGGTAGGCGTCACGGGCGGCGACAAGGAATATGACCAGGGCGACTATCTTGACCAGAGTTCGGAGGTGCAGGCCGCAGCGACAATTTACGGAATAAGCAACCTGATGAACATAGGCGAGGGATATTCAAAGGAGATACAGGACATACACGCATCGAAGGCCGTTACCGAGGCGCTGCTCGTCCACGGAACGGCGTTTGCCTCTTATCCGGGCGCAAGCATACTTAGCGATACGGCAAAGGCAATGAAGGCCAGTCCGATGGGACATATACGCAAGGGACAGCCTCCGTTCCTGATAATGCACGGCACGGCAGACGCACTGGTGTCGCCTGTGCAGAGCAGGCAGCTGTATGGCGCGCTGAAGAAAGCAGACAACGATGTAAGTTATGTAGAGGTTGAAAATGCCGGGCACGGCGACATGTACTGGTTTCAGCAGCCTGTCATCGACCGCGTGGTTAAATGGTTTAAAGAGAAACTGGCAAAAGAATGATTTTACGGAATTAATGAAATCAAAAAGGAGACGTTTTTCTGAGTGCATCAAAAAACGTCTCCTTTAATTGTTTATGGTGTCTTAGAAAGTCTTAATTTAAAACTATCAATAAGAAAACGGAAAAATCAGAATGACGGCCGACAGGCAAGTAAACATGATAATCTGTTTCTGCTGTGTCTGCCGGCAACGTGAAGGCATGCGCTGCCTATGGCCTTTGCCTCTCGCTTATAGCCACCTTTATCACTCCGTCAAGCCTGTTTTCAAACGTGCGGTAAGCCTCTTCAATCTCGTTTAGCGGATAGCGGTGGGTTATCAGCGGGGTGGTGTCGATGCAGCCTTCGGATATCAGACGCAGAATCTCGTCGCAGTCGCAACCGTCAACGCCGCCGGTCTTGAACGTAAGGTTCTTGCCGTACATGTCGGGCAGGGGCAGCGTCTGCGGCTTGTCGTAGAGAGCCACAACGGTAACTATTGCATTGGGACGTGCGCATCGCCATGCCAGTTCGAAAGTGTCGTCGGCTCCTGCAACCTCAATCACTCTGTCGGCTCCGCCGTGGCTGCTGTTGGCTCTTACAAAGGCTTCGGCGTCTTCGGGCTTGGTTACGAGTACATCGGGATAATGGCTGCGTACAAAACGGATGCGCTCGTCCGACTTCTCACAAACGATTATGCGCCGTGGCTTGTGGAGCATTACGCACAGCAAGGTGCATATGCCTGTCGGACCGGCGCCTATTATCATTACCGTGTCATCAGGTGTAATCTCGGATATGCGTGCGGCCCAGAATCCTGTGGCAAGTATGTCGCCGGTGAAGAGTGCCTGCTCGTCTGTTACGTTGTCGGGTATGCGGTTGAGTCCGTTGTCGGCGTGCGGCACTCTTACATATTCTGCCTGTCCGCCGTCTATGCGGCAACCTAATGCCCAGCCTCCGTCAGGGGCTTCACAGTTGTTCACGTAGCCGTGCTTACAGAAGAAACATTCGCCGCAGAACGTTTCAACGTTCACCGTAACGCGGTCGCCCGGCTTCACGTTCTTTACCTCGCTGCCAACCTGTTCTACTATGCCCACCATCTCGTGGCCAACGGTTATGCCCGGCACGGCCCTTGGCACGCTGCCGTGCTTTATGTGCAGGTCGCTCGTGCAGATGCTTCCGAGGGTTACGCGCACAATGGCGTCGCGCGGGCCGGTGATTTGCGGCATGGGCTTGTCTTTAAGTTCAAACCGTCCGCGCTCTATGTATGTGTATGCTAACATTGTTTTTTTGAGGTTTATGGTTATGAAAAATATTCTTCTTGGTGTTTGTCCTCATGCGTTATTGTTTGCTTGTTTTGCATCGTCGGCAAAGAAAACCTCAAGCACTTCGGCGAATATGTCATTTGGCGAAATACTGTCGAACAGTTTCATGCACGTATGCAGTTTCAGCACGTCGATTTGTGAGCCCATAAGCCGCCGTATTGTGGTGCGGCCTTTATGTTCAAGCAGTGCGCCTGATATTTCGCGCAGTCGCGCTCCGAGCAGCGGATGAGCCAGATAAGCTCGTGCCTCGCCGGTGCCGTCGAGTCCGTAATATTCAGAGTTGTAGCTGTAGCCAAGGCCTTTCTGTTGCGGAAATATGTACCATATCCAGTGGCTCCGTTTGCCTCCGCTGCGTATTTCGCTCAGGGCTGTTTCGTATTCTGTCTTTTGTGCGTCGATGAATCTCTGCAGATTATATACTTTTTCGTCCATGGTATTATGTTTTTTAGCTTATAAGTTCATGACCGTTTTTGTGAAACGCAATGCGCGGAGTGCCGTCTGCAACATAAATAGTGCCGCATTTTGTGAATCCTTCTTTTTCCAGAATGTAAATCATCGTAGCGTTCTGTTCATGGGTATCTATTCTGAGATTGCCTTTGGCCAGTGCGAAATTTATAGCCAGTAAGGCTATTCCTCTTATGGTGCCGTCAGACGCAAGTCGGTGTATCACGTTATAAGGCTCGTCGTCGGGCCATTGTCCGTTGTATATCTTTGCGTAGGTAGGCTCGGGCGACGGGCGCATGCAGAAGCATGCCACAATGCGGCCGTTGAGGCATATCAGATAGAAACATCCGTCGGCAACATCACAGGCAATGGTCTGTTTTTGCGGATAGCCATTAGTCCACTGAACGTTGTTGCCGCTGTGGCGCATGTATTGCCTCGCCTTGTTGAATATATCATTTATCTGTGGCCACAGACTCTCAAATTCCTCTTTGCGGCACAGCTTTATCTGTGGTCTTATGTCTTTTGTAACGGCAGGACCGTCGTGTTTGGCATATTGTTTCATATCAGGCTTTTGGCACATATAGTTTTTTATGACATACAAAGATAGTGAAAGGCGAGAGCAAAGTCAAATAAAAACCGCAGTTTTTTGAATT
>CAJMMQ010000035.1 GCA_905214625.1 uncultured bacterium | reverse complement strand
ACCTTTTTGACCTCTGTGTCATCTTATGAGGGCGGTTGCGGATTTGAGGAAAGAAGGATTAAGGACATGTTAAAAAATAACATACCAAACTAAGCCTAAACGGATGTATCAATAAATCAGGCATATAGCCGAAAACCGACATGAGGGTAGCGGCAATTTTGTCGCTCAGACGGCTACAAAATGCCGTAAAGTAGTTAAATAATGAAAGACTTATTTCTTAAAGAATGTAAACAAAAATCGCTGAACCTTTTTCGCAGTTATTTTGGTTAAATTACACTATAACAGCAATTAACGCATTCCCGCAAACTATTATGGCATGCTTTTTGCTATTCCCAAAAGATGTAAACACACTTTGATTTACGGCATTTTTTTGTTAACTTCGCAAACGTAAAAAATCAAGAAACATCCTTTCATTTACTATTACAGAAAACATTAAACATGAAGAACCTTAAGATATTTGCCGTTGCAATGATGCTGCTGACCGCAGGAATGCCTGCTCTGGCCGACAACGATAAGGGCAACGACAAAGAAAAATGTGAAGAAATTGACAATTACGACTTTCTATATAGCGAGGGCTATGATGAGGACTTTGAGTTTGAGTCTATAGACAATGTGCTCGACGAGGCGTTCTCGCACATGGGTGCGCGCTACCGCTCAGGACAGGCCGGACCAAATGCCTTTGACTGCTCAGGATTTACGAGCTATGTGTTCAAGAATATGGGCATAGACCTTAACCGCTCGTCACGCGCACAATTTGATCAGGGCGACCCTGTTGACAAAGATAAACTGCAAACAGGCGACTTGGTGTTCTTTACAAGTCCGCGCTCAGGACGTTCCATCGGCCACGTGGGTATAGTTGTCGACGTAGACCCTATCAGCGGGAGCTTCAACTTTATACACGCAAGCACAAAGGGCGTAAAGGTAAGCAACTCGAACGAAAGATATTATTCACGCAGATACGTAGGTGCACGCCGCGTTATGTAACATGAAACCGCATATTTTTATTATCTCTTTGCTTATTGGCTGGTCATCAGTGGCCTGCTCAACAACGGGTGCCGACAAGAAATTGCCGGTGCCCGTTGTCGATATAGACAGCACCGAAAAGGAAACTGAAGACAGCATACTCAGCCAGATACAAGACACTCTTGTCATCGCCATGACCGGCGACATCATGATGGGCACAACTTATCCGCAGCCGGCTCTGCCGCCCGATGACGGGAAAATGTTGTTTAAGGACGTAAGACGCATACTTCACAAGGCCGACATTGCTGTAGGAAACCTTGAGGGAACGCTATGCGACAGCGCCGAAAACAAGAAGGACGTATCGGAGTTCAACTATTCGTTCAGAACGCCGCTGAGCTTTGCGCCGCGCCTGAAGGAGGCCGGGTTCGATTTTCTGAGCATGGCCAACAACCACGCCTTCGACTTCGGCATAGAGGGGGTTAAGTCTACAGAGCGTGCCCTAAGAGACATAGGCATAAAATATGCCGGCATTAAAGGCCGCACCGACGCGGCGATAATAGAACGCAACGGCATAAGGTACGGCCTGTGTGCGTTCGGACACAACTCTTACACGCTGAAGCACAAAGAGCTTTGGGCCGTGAAAGGTATTCTCGACAGTCTGAGGGCCAACGCCGACATAATTATTGTGTCGTTCCACGGCGGAGCCGAAGGCAAGCAATACAGCCATCTGCCATACGGCAAAGAGGAGTTTCTTGAAGAAGACCGAGGCTCGCTGCGCGACTTTGCCCACTTCTGCATAGACAACGGAGCCGACATTATTTACGGCCATGGGCCTCACGTGGTCAGATGTGTTGAGGTGTACAAGGGCAAGTTTATTGCCTACAGCCTTGGAAACTTCTGCACGCCTTACGGAATAAGCATAACAGGCATATCGGGCTACGCGCCGGTGATTGAGGCCAAAGTTAACCGTAAAGGCAACTTCCTTGAGGGTAAAATCCACTCATTCATACAGAGACGCGGACTCGGTCCGCGCAAAGACACCACCAACGCTGTTGCATCTCAGATAAAGCGGCTTACCATAAGCGATATAAAAGACAGCAAAATAACCATTGGAACCGATGGAACGATAAGGCTGAAGAGATATTGAAACTCGGTGTAAGCCTTACATGATTCACCTTGTGAGAAATTATTATAAATGGATTTAATCCAAGTTGTAGTTTTATATTGAGCGTCTTGCCATCTGCTTTTCACTGGCATAGCGGGCTATGTAAAGAAAAAGACAACAATAGAAAAACAATAAGACGGACGAAGACATCAATATACTTGCAGAATTAAAATATATGCGGTCTGATGACAGACTTGGGATAAACAAAGAAGCAGATTCGCCTTTGCGGCAAACCTGCTTCTTTATTTCTTAAAGATAAGATTTCTGAATTAGTTTTTCTTCTCTGAAATAACTTTCTTCTCAGCGATACGAGCCTTCTTACCTGTAAGTTTACGGAGGTAATAAAGTTTAGCGCGTCTAACTTTACCATGTTTGTTAACCTCAATGCTCTCAATGTTGGGAGACTCGATAGGGAAGATACGCTCAACACCTACTGTTCCTGACATCTTGCGCACTGTGAAGCGCTTCTTGTCACCGTGACCAGATATACGGATCACAACACCACGATAGAGCTGGATACGCTCTTTTGAACCCTCAACGATTTTGTAAGCGACAGTGATAGTATCACCTGACTTGAACTCAGGGAACTGCTTGCCGGTTGCAAATGCTTCTTCAGCAACTTTAATTAAATCCATTATTATTTGATAATTAAATTTGTTTATCGTTCCAACGTAACATAACGAGGCTACTCTTCTTCCTGTCAGCGATTACGCGGAAAGCGGTGCAAAGTTACTACTTTTTCGCGTCTCTTCCAAATGTGCGAGGTTTTTTTTATATTTTTCTTTGGCCTGCTACCGTTTTTAACTAACTTTGCATCAATATTCTAAAGAATATCCCTATGTATAAGAATTTGGTTTTATGCGGATTGGCATCATTGACAATGCTGGGCACATCGTGCTCATCGCAATATCAGCTCACTGACGTGAGCCGTTCGAGAATACTCATTGACACAACTTACGACAACAAGGCCGACGGCAGGGCGTGGAGCTTCATTGCCCCGTACAAGCTGAAGGTAGACAGCATAATGAGCCCGGTTGTGGGCAGGGCTGCGGCATATATGAATGCCGACAGGCCCGAGAGCAAGCTCTCTAACCTGCTTGCCGACATACTTGTGTGGTGCGGCAAAGATTATGGCGAGAAACCGGACTTCGCCGTATATAATATCGGAGGTATGCGCTCGGCTTTTGCAAAGGGCGACATCACTTACGGCGACGTGCTCGACGTAGCGCCGTTTGAAAACAAGATATGCTTCGTTACGCTCAAGGGCAGCAAGGTGAACGAGCTGTTCGGCCAGATAGCTTCTGTTGGCGGCGAGGCCGTGAGCCACGGCGTTGAGTTGGTTATAAGCAAAGGCGGCAAGCTGCTGTCGGCCAAGCTGAACGGAAAGGAGATTGACCCGGAGGCTGATTACAGAGTGGTTACAATAGACTATGTTGCACAGGGCAACGACAAGATGGAGGCATTTAAAAGCTCTACCGGCCTTAAATCGCCGTCGGGAGCCGAAGACAACGTCAGGCAGGTTATAGTGAAATACATGAAGGAAAAGATGGCACAGGGCGAAGAAATTGACTCAAAGATTGAAGGACGAATAAAAATAGCTGACAAATGAAACGCATACTTACAATATTGGCAATAGCGCTGACCGTAACAGTTACGGCAGCGGCAAAGGGCAAACAGCTGCTCATTCTGCACACCAACGACACTCACAGTTGTGTTCTTCCGCTCAACCCTAACCTGGCCGACACTATGCTGGCCGGCCGAGGCGGTTTCCTGAGGAGGGCTGCCATGATTGACGAGATGCGCAAGGAGGACAAGAACCTGCTGCTGCTCGACAGCGGCGACTTCTCGCAAGGCTCGCCATACTACACCATGTTCAAGGGCGACGTTGAGACAGAGCTGATGAACATAATGGGATACGACGCGGCAACGATAGGAAACCACGAGTTCGACTTTGGCCTCGACAACATGGCAAGGATATTCAGAAAAGCCAAATTCCCCATTGTATGCGCCAACTACGACTTCACCGGGACGCCAGTGGAAGGCCTGGTAAAGCCCTACGTAATAATAAAGCGAAAGGGCATAAAGATTGGCATATTCGGACTTTCGCCAAAACTCGACGGACTCGTCATGGCAAGCACGTGTGCCGGAGTTAAATACTACGACCCGATAAAGACCGCAAACGAAGTGGCCGACAAGCTGAAGAACGGCGAGAAATGCGACGTGGTGATATGTCTGTCGCATCTCGGATGGGACGAAGCCGGACTGAACGACATGCAGATGATGGCAAATACAAGAAACATCGACCTTGTATTGGGCGGCCACTCTCACTCCTACTTCCAGACGCTAAACTATGTGCGCAACCTCGACGGCAGGGAAATACCCAACGACCAGAACGGCAAACACGGCATATTTGTGGGCAAGATAACGCTCAACCTGCAGAAAGCCAAATAGCCGTATCTATAACCTACAACGGCCGCCGACAGGCACCGGGCACGGCTTTTATGCCTTTTTCACACAGCCGGATGTAATATAGGCGGCATTAAAACGTTATAATATAAGATGAAAAGACTGTTCACCATAATAACCGCACTGACGGCAGCAATATGCGCCATGGCACAGGGCAAGGCCGTGCAGAACAGGCCATACACCGACCTGCGACCGTTTCACTTCGGCGTGGTGGTAGGCATGCACCTTCAGGATATAGAATTTATGAACGTAGGGCCGCAGATAATAACAAGCGCCGACGGAACAACGGCTGAAAAAATTATTACGTGCGACCAGGACAGATGGGACCCGGGATTTACGGTGGGCGTGCTCGGCGAGTTCCGTCTGAGCAACCATTTCGCGTTCCGCATTGCTCCGGCCATGTATTTCGGCAACAGACACCTCACCCTCACTAATCTTACGGACAAGCTTGAAAACGGCGAACCAATCACGCAAAGGCAAGACCTGAAGACGGTGTACATATCGTCGGCCCTAAATATGCTGTTCAGCGCGCCCAGACTTAACAACACGCGCCCATACCTCATGGCAGGACTCAACCCCATGATAAACCTTTCGGGCAAGGATAACGACTATATTAAGCTGAAACGATACGACGTGTTCCTCGAACTGGGAATGGGATGCGACTTCTATCTGCCCTACTTCAAGCTGCGCCCCGAGCTAAAATTCTGCTACGGACTTATCAACAGCCTCGACACGACACATCCAGACAAGCTGAAAGATCAGAACATGATTATGTACGCCAAATCGGTGAAAGAAGCACGCACTAAAATGATTGTATTGTCGTTCTATTTTGAATAACAGACGCAAAGCGTTAAATAAATAAAAAACAGATACCTAATATTAGGTATTTAAAATAAAAGCATTACCTTTGCAAGGTACGAAAATAGGTACAAAAACATTATTAATTAAATAAAAACAAGATTATCATGGCTTACGTAATTGGTGACGATTGTATCGCTTGCGGTACATGTATCGACGAATGTCCGGCAGGAGCTATTTCTGAAGGCGAAAAATATTCTATCAACCCTGACATGTGCACAGAGTGTGGCACTTGCGCAGATGTTTGTCCTTCAGAAGCTATCAGCCTTCCGTAAGGAATTGCTCCAGGAAATTCTATAAGGCGGTCTGTATGTCAGGCCGCCTTAATTTTTATATACGGCCGTAAGCACCCCGCCGGCAATAAAAGCCACGAAAAGCACACATTAAACCCTTAATCCGTTTTATGCTTTAACCCCAATTATTATGCTTAAATGTATTGCCTATTTTTATGACGTACAGACGGGATAAATGTTAAAAACGACAGAAAATAAAAATATTAACACAACACTGCTGACGCCACTATTGTGTTATACTGATTTGGGGTTAATGTGTAACTACATTAAATATGAGTGAGTAAAAGTAAAAAGGAATCCGAAAAAGCACGTTTTATTTTAAAAGTCCAGTTTAGTTTGTGTCTTCAACTTCCAACTAATGTAAATTAATATTACATAATTAAAAAA
>CAJMMQ010000034.1 GCA_905214625.1 uncultured bacterium | reverse complement strand
ACGTTAACATGGTTTACGACGAGGCTGCATACGAGTACAGCATCGTCCAGGGCGACGGCAAGATCGTCCTCATCGACGCTTACCAGAGTATGGACTACGACGATGACTACCGTATGATAGTTTACGACAATCTGAAGTACATCCGTGGCATCGTTGTCAGCATCGGCGACGGCAAGTTCTGGTTCAATCCGATAGGCGATCCCGCATTCGAAGTAGACGGTACTTCTGGCATTAACGGAATTGATGCTGAAAACGGTTTACTTAAGAGTAATGTTTACTCAATAGACGGTGTTATGGTTCGTAAGGCAGGAGAGTCGCTAAATGGTTTGACCAAGGGTCTGTATATTGTTGACGGTAAGAAGATTTTTATCAAGTAAACAACATACTTGCAAGTTTTCAAAAAACGGCATCTGGTATTTTGGATGCCGTTTTTTGTATATTAAAGATATTTATGCAAAAAAACTCCTTTGTTTCGTATTTTTATGCATAAATATTTGTATATATGCATAAAAGTATGTATATTTGCAATCGAAATGAATGAATATACATGACGATGAAATCAAAGAACAGCAGATTACAGACATTGCGTATGCTTATCTCTAGTCAGGAGCTTTGTTGTCAGGATGAGGTGCTCAAGGCTTTAGAGAAAGAAGGCTACAAGGTTACGCAGGCCACGTTGAGCCGCGACATGAAACAGCTTAAAGTGGCAAAAGCCACAAGTCTGAGTGGTAGGTATTTTTATGTGTTGCCTAACGAAACTATGTATAAGCGTGTGTCGAGCCCCAAGACGGCTGCAGAGATGCTGCTTACTTCTGGTTTCATGTCCATTAATTTTTCAGGCAACATGGGCGTGATAAAGACACGTCCCGGTTATGCGAGCAGTCTGGCCTACAATATCGACAACAGCGGAATACCTATAATTATAGGCACTATAGCCGGTGACGACACTATCTTTATTGTTATAAAGGAAGGCGTTAGATATGACGACGTAGTGGCTGAGCTGCGCAACGTTATCCCTGACATAAGATAGCGTGGGAAACGTAGAAAAAACAAGAGTAAATATAAATAAAACAATGTATGAACGCCGGTCTTTATGCGGTTCGTACTGTGTAACTTGTACTTGCAGATACGGACGCCAGCAGTAATTCCGGCTGAAACGTTACTATGATGGAAGAAATTGAAGTAATGGTGGCTGATGCGTCACACGAGAAATATGTTGACACCATTCTCGAGACGATGGCGGCAGCCGCTAAAGTGCGTGGAACAGGTATTGCCAGACGAACTCATGAGTATCTGGCAACCAAGATGAGAGAAACTAAGGCCGTGATTGCCCTTTGCGGGGAGAAACTTGTTGGCTTCAGTTACATTGAGACATGGGGCAACAAGCATTATGTAACTACTTCGGGACTTATAGTTCATCCCGACTACAGGGGACTGGGTGTGTCCAAGCGCATAAAGGACATGACTTTTACACTGGCCCGCACACGCTGGCCCAAGGCAAAGATTTTCAGCTTGACGAGCGGTTCGGCTGTGATGCGCATGAACACACAGCTGGGCTATCTGCCCGTAACCTTTGCCGACCTTACCGACGATGAGGCCTTCTGGCGCGGATGCGAGGGCTGCATCAACGTCGACGTACTGAAACGCACGGGCCGCCGCTACTGCATCTGCACCGGTATGCTTTACGACCCGGCTGAGCACGAGGGCGACAAAACTCCGATAGAGTTGCCTGCAAGTGTAATTGAGAGAATTAAAAAAATAGGAAACTGATTAAAAAATATATTTGCTATGGCAGACAAGAAGAAAGTAGTAGTGGCCTTCTCAGGAGGTCTTGACACGTCTTACACGGTAATGAAACTATCTCACGACATGGGCTATGAGGTCTATGCCGCCTGCGCAAACACGGGCGGATTCAGCGACGAACAGCTGAAGCAGAACGAGGAAAACGCCTACAAGTTGGGCGCAAAGGAATATGTAACGCTCGACGTAACGCACGAATATTACGAGAAAAGTCTGAAATATATGATTTTCGGCAATGTGCTCCGCAACAACTGTTATCCTATTTCGGTTTCGTCGGAGCGCATCTTCCAGGCCATCGCCATTGCGCGCTACGCAAAGCAGATTGGTGCCGACGCCATTGCCCACGGCTCAACAGGAGCGGGTAACGACCAGATACGTTTCGACATGACGTTTCTCGTAATGGCTCCGGGCGTTGAGATTATCACGCTTACACGCGACAAGGCTCTGTCGCGCAAGGAGGAGGTAGACTATCTTAACGAGCATGGATTCTTTGCAGACTTCACCAAACTGAAATACTCTTACAACGTTGGCATCTGGGGAACGAGCATTTGCGGCGGGGAGATTCTCGATTCGGCACAGGGCCTGCCGGAAGAGGCTTACCTGAAGCACGTCACCACCCAGGAAGAGAGCGAGCTGCGCATAGAGTTCAAGAAGGGTGAGATTGTAGCCGTTAACGGCGAGAAATATGACGACAAGGTTAAGGCCATACAGAAGATAGAGGAAATCGGTGCAGCCTACGGCATAGGCCGCGACTGCAACGTGGGCGACACCATCATAGGCATCAAAGGCCGTGTAGGTTTTGAGGCTGCCGCCCCTAAACTGATAATAGAGGCTCACCGCATGCTCGAGAAGTACACTTTGAGCAAGTGGCAGCAATATTGGAAAGACCAGGTTGCCAACTGGTACGGCATGTTCCTGCACGAGAGTCAGTATCTTGAGCCTGTAATGCCGGACATCGAGGCTATGCTTACCAGCAGTCAGCGCAACGTAAACGGTACGGCCATACTGAAGCTCCGTCCGTTAGGCTTCGAGTGCGTAGGCGTTGATTCGCCCGACGATCTGCTCAAGTCAAAACTTGGCGAGTATGGCGAGATGCAGCACGGCTGGACTGCCGAAGAGGCCAAGGGCTTCATCAAGGTGCTGAGCACGCCGCTGAGAGTTTATTACGGAATACACGAGGATGAGGAAAGATAGTATTTAAGTGAAGAGTGAAGAACGAAGAGTGAAAAATCCAAATGCGGAACTGTTTTATAGCAACAAGGCTATTGAGGTCATCCCGCACTCGATGCGGGATCCAGAGATTAAGAGAGGCTCAAAAGTAGCACCACTTCGGGTGCACGTTCCTCATTATAGAATATCCGGGCGTGGCTCCGCGGAGCTTCGCCACACCCGGTTACGAAAGTGTAGCCCTCCGGGCTGCTTCGCCAGGTTTAAGTGAAAAAAGAAAAGTGAATAGTGAAAAATCCAATTGCTGAACTACTTTATAGCAACAAAGCATTTGACTTTAACTCCTAGCCAACTTGTTGGCGATAACTACTCTAACTCCTTTAACTCCCAATAAAAATCATTTGTCTTAACTCCTTAACTCCCTTTAACTACTTTAAAATGATAAAAATCGGAATACTTGGTGCCGCCGGATACACCGGCGGCGAACTTATAAGACTGTTGATAAACCATCCGCAGGCCGAGATTGTGTTTGCCAACAGCGAGAGCAACGCCGGAAATCCTGTGGCTGATGTTCACGAAGGACTTTACGGCGACACGGATATGTGCTTCACGTCGGAGATGCCGTTTGATAAAGTGGATGTTGTATTCTTCTGCTTCGGTCATGGCAAGAGCCGTCAGTTCCTTCAGGAGCACGACATTCCGGCCAACGTCAAGATAATAGACCTCGCGCAGGACTTCCGTCTGGCTGAGCCGGGCAACGACTATGTATATGGTCTGCCCGAAATCAACCGCGACAAGATAGCCAAGGCCAATCATGTGGCTAACCCGGGATGCTTTGCCACCTGCATACAGCTCGGTCTGTTGCCTGCCGCTGCCATGAAACTTATCAACGACGACGTGGCCGTTAATGCCATTACGGGCAGCACTGGTGCAGGGCAGAAGCCCGGCGCGACAACGCATTTCAGCTGGCGCAACAACAACCTGAGCATATACAAGCCGTTCAGTCATCAGCACGTGCCTGAGATTAGGCAGAGCCTGACGCAGGTGCAAGGCTCGCTCGATGCCGACATCGACTTCATCCCTTATCGCGGCGACTTCGCCCGTGGCATCTTCGCCACTTGCGTAGTGAAGACCGACGCTCCGGCTGATGAGATAATAGAAGGCTACAAGTCGTTCTACAATGACGCCCCGTTCACTCATTATGTCGACAAGGCCATCGACCTGAAGCAGATAGTAAACACCAACAAGTGCCTTGTTCACTGCGACAAGTTCGGCAACAAACTTCTCATCACTTCATGCATAGACAATCTCCTTAAAGGTGCCGTAGGTCAGGCCGTTCAGAACATGAACATCATGTTCGGAATTGACGAGACAGAAGGATTAAGATTAAAGCCGACGGCTTTTTAAGTGAAGAGTGAAGAACGAAGAGTGAAAAATTCAATAGCTTAATTCACATAATGGACATGGGTACTAAAATAATAAACGAATATAACCGTAGCGATTCACCTTTACATCGGAAAAGTTATGAATTTTCGATACGGATAGTCAATATGGTGAAGTATATCAAATGTTCAGCCAAGGAATATGCGCTTACCAATCAAGTGCTTCGCTCTGGTACGGCAATTGGAGCATTGGTGAGAGAAGCCGAGTTCGCTCAAAGTTCTTCAGACTTCATAAATAAGCTGTCTGTAGCATTGAAAGAATGTAATGAAACTTTTTATTGGTTAAATCTTCTTAGAGATACTGATTTTATCAATGACAAGGAAGCCGAAAGTATGTTGCAAGACTGCAACGAACTGACTGCCATATTGGTTGCATCAGTAAAAACGGCAAAACAAAGAAATAATAAATAACATGGTGAAAAAACGAGGTGAATCAATCATAACAAAGCAATTGAATTCTTCACTCTTCGTTCTTCACTCTTAACTTAAATGAAATACAAATAATAGTGGGAACAAAAGAAGATTCATTAAGCAAAGCATTTGAATTCTTCACTCTTCGTTCTTCACTCTTAACTTAAATGAAATGAACTTATTCGACGTTTATCCATTATTCGACATTAACATAGTAAAAGGTCGTGGCTGTTCTGTCTGGGACGACAAGGGGCAGGAGTATCTCGACCTTTACGGCGGCCATGCCGTTATAAGCATTGGCCACTGCCATCCGCATTATGTAGAGAAACTTACAGAGCAGCTCAATGCTCTCGGTTTTTACAGCAACTCTGTTGTCAACACGCTGCAGCGTCAGCTTGCCGAACGACTTGGCAAACTGTGCGGCTACGACGACTATCAGCTGTTCCTTATCAACAGCGGAGCCGAGGCCAACGAGAACGCACTGAAACTGGCCTCGTTCAAGACAGGTCGCACACGTGTGCTGTCTGCTCAAAAGGCGTTCCACGGACGCACCTCGCTTGCCGTCGAGGTTACCGATAATCCTAAGATTATAGCACCCATAAACGCCAACAGTCACGTAACTTATCTGCCCATAAACGACCTCGCCTCATGGGAGGCCGAACTCTCTAAGGGCGACGTCTGCGCCTGCATCATTGAGTGCATACAGGGCGTGGGCGGCATAAAGATGATCGGCGAAGACTTCGCCAAGGGCCTTCAGGCAGCCTGCAAGAAGCACGGTGCTGTGCTTATCTGCGATGAGATACAGTGCGGCTACGGCCGTTCGGGCAAGTTCTTCGCCCACCAGTGGCTCGGCATACGCCCCGACCTTATCACCGTGGCCAAGGGCATAGGCAATGGCTTCCCCATGGGTGCCGTGCTTATCTCGCCCGACTTCAAACCCGAATACGGACAGCTGGGCACCACTTTCGGCGGCAATCATCTGGCTTGCACCGCTGCCCTTGCCGTGCTCGACGTTATAGAGAGCGAACACCTAATCGATAACGCACACGCAACAGGCGAATACCTCATAGCCAAACTGAAAGAACTTCAAGCCACGGAGAAGCACATTACCGACGTACGCGGCCGCGGCCTCATGATAGGTATCGACCTCGACATGCCGCACAAGGACCTGCGTCAGAATCTTGTTTACAACCAGCACTGCTTCACTGGCTGTGCCTCAACAAACATTCTCCGTCTTCTTCCGCCCCTGTGCTTCACCAAAGCCATGGCTGACGACTTCATAGAGCGTCTCAAAAAGGCGTTCGCCGAGATTTAGTCTTACTTTGGATTTAGGGTTAATCATTATAGTAATAAATGCTTCATCCTAGGGCAGCCGACATTTTCGGCCGCCCTTTTTTGTTGAAATAAACCAGTGCTGCAATTTTTGTCATACTGGAGTTAAAGGAGTTAAGACAAATGATTTTTATTTAGGAGTTAAAGGAGTTAGAGGAGTTATCGCCAACAAGTTGGCTAGTAGTTAAAGTCAAATGCTTTGTTGCTATAAAGTAGTTCCGCATTTGGATTTTTCTCTTTTCACTTTTCTTTTTTCACTTAAACCTGGCGAAGCAGCCCGGAGGGCTACAC
>CAJMMQ010000033.1 GCA_905214625.1 uncultured bacterium | reverse complement strand
AGAGGACGTTTAGACGCAAGAAGGACGCTGAAGAGCTTAGTTGCGGATTTGAGGTATGAAGAAAACAACAACAAGATTTTGCTGGCCAAGGCATATTATTATAAAGGCATAATATGCTATCAAAGGGGCAACAAAAGCGAAGGCATAAACTTAATAAAAAAAGCGGAACACTTGGCCAAAGGAACAAGCGAACTTAACTTCATTACGAAAATATACATCAACTTATCTTTTATAAATATCGACACCGGCAATTATCAAACAGGACTAAACTATGCTAAAAAGGCTCTTCAAACTGCCCAAAAAGCAAAAAACAAAATTCTTATAGCACTGTCAATGAATAAGATTAACGCAGCATTTAATTGTATGGGGAATATTGACAGCTGCCTAGTATATTCTCAAAAAACAATTCCTTACATAAAGTATCTTAACAAAAACGACAAATTAGAAGTTCTGACAAACATCAGCATCGGCTTTGTGAATAAAGGGCTGTATGACGAAGCTATCCTTTATGCGAAAAAGTCTTTGGAAATTAAGCCAAATGCGCACGCATATTATATCATAGGCTCAATTTATTTTGAAAGAGGAGAAAACCGGAAGGCATGGCAACTGCTGAACGACGCACTAAACACTAACGGACTTGAACTTAAGGCAGAAGTGCTGTTGTGGATGGCTGACCTTAAAAAAGAAGAGGGAAAATATAAAGAGGCGTCTGAACTTGAAGAAAGGGCTTTGGCCACAAAAGACAGCATAAAGACTAAACAGCAGACAGAACACATGCTCAGTCTGCAAAACAATGCCGAGAGAAAGGCAGCTGATGCACAAGCCCAAAACAGGCTCGTGATTGCCATATCAGCCGTAATGGTTTTGGCAGCGGCTGTAATGATATCCATGCTTGCATATAACCGCCGAAGAAGAAATGCGACAAAACGACAAATTGAAGACATAAGCAGAACGACGGAACAATACAGACAGAAGATAAGCGAACTTGACAAGGAGAAAGACAAGAACGAAAAAGAAATAGAGAAACTGAACAAGAAAATTGAGAGTCTGAAAGAAAGGAGAATGACGATACTCGGCCACGGACGCATGCTTTACGATGAACTGGAAAAAGGAGGTAAGACCATAACATGGAAAAAGGACGACTATGAGGCCGTGATTGAATATTACAGGACTATAGACCCTAAAACCATAGAAAGCATAGAGCATAACTACAAAAAACTGACTCCATATAACATTTTCCTGCTGATAATGATTAACAACGGCAAAAGCAACGACGAGATTATGCAAACCACAGGCATATCATACAGCGCACTGAGAACAATGAAACACAGAATAAATAAAGTGAAGAACGAAGAGTGAAGAACGAAGAATTCAAATGCATTGCAATTGTTAAGAGAAACAAAGTAAAGCCATTGAATTCTTCATTCTTCACTCTTCGTTCTTCACTTAAACCCTTCTATCTCACGCAGTTTTTTTACGGCTTCGCCAACGGTGTTAATGCCCATAACAATCATCATGCGCTTGCCGGCTACTTCCTTCAGATTGCATGTACGCGGATTATGACCGATATAGTTTAAGACGGTGTCGAATACGTTGCTGCGGTAATATGCGCTCATGGGGTTGCTCACAAACTGCATGCGCATCTGTCCCTGACGCAAGATAATCTTTTCGCAGCCAAAGCGCTTGCCTATACGGCGCAGAGGAACAACATGCATAAGTTCTTCGCCCTCGTGAGGCACAGGACCAAAACGGTCGACAAGACGCGAACGGTAAGCGTCGAGGTCGGCATCAGTCTGAATGTTGTCAAGCTCACGGTAAAGGAGCATACGCTCGCTGCTGCTGGGCACATACTGGTCGGGCAGATACATCTCGAGGTCGCTCTCAATGGCGCAGTCCTCAACAAAGTCGTCGCCCGTGAATGTCTTGCCCTCGGCCATCTCGTCCTCATACATATCGCTGAACTCATCGTTCTTCAGCTCGGTTACGGCCTGACTCAATATCTTCTGATATGTCTCATATCCAAGGTCTTCCATAAATCCGCTCTGCTCGGCTCCAAGCAGATTGCCGGCTCCGCGGATGTCGAGATCCTGCATCGACAGGTTAAATCCGCTGCCAAGTTCAGAGAACGTCTCGAGAGCCTCAAGTCGGCGACGGGCCTCCTGCGTAAGCACTGACTTAGGCGGAGCAAGCAGATAACAGAAAGCCTTGCGGTTGCCACGGCCCACACGGCCTCGCATCTGATGAAGGTCAGACAGCCCGAAGCGGTGAGCGTCGTTGATTATTATGGTGTTGGCGTTGCTTATGTCAATGCCGTTCTCAACAATGGTGGTAGACAGCAGCACGTCGTATTCATAGTTCATAAAGTCCATGATAATCTTCTCGAGTTCCTCGGGCTTCATCTGCCCGTGACCGATGGCCACGCGCGCGTCGGGAACATACTTACGTATCATGGCGGCAAGCTCCGGCAGGTTGCTTATGCGGTCGTTAACGAAATACACCTGTCCGTTGCGGCTCATCTCAAAGTTTATTGCATCGGCTATCACTTCCTTGTCAAAGGTATGCAGCTCGGTGCATATAGGATAGCGGTTGGGCGGCGGAGTCTGCATTATGCTCATGTCGCGCGCACCCATCAGCGAGAACTGCAGCGTGCGCGGTATCGGCGTTGCCGACATGGTCAGCGTGTCTACGTTCACTTTCATCTTGCGCAGTTTCTCCTTTGTTGCCACACCAAACTTTTGCTCCTCGTCGATAATGAGCAGTCCGAGGTCTTTAAACTTCACGCTCTTGCCTATCAGCTTATGCGTGCCGACAATGATGTCAATCTTGCCGTCTTCAAGGTCTGTCAGCACCTCACGCGTTTTCTTTGCGCTGCGTGCGCGCGACAGATAATCAACACGCACGGGGAAATCTTTCAGTCGCTTTGAAAACGTCTGATAGTGCTGATAAGCCAGAACGGTGGTAGGCACAAGCACAGCCACCTGCTTAGAGTCGCACGCAGCCTTGAAGGCCGCACGCACAGCCACCTCGGTCTTGCCGAAGCCTACATCACCGCAAACAAGCCTGTCCATGGGCCTGCGGCTCTCCATGTCGGCCTTAACCTCGTTGGTTGCCTTCAGCTGGTCGGGCGTGTCCTCATATATAAAGCTGGCTTCAAGCTCATGCTGCATAAACGAGTCGGCACTGAAGGCATAGCCCTGTTCGTGTCGGCGCGCAGCATATAGCTTTATAAGGTCGCGCGCGATGTCCTTTATCTTCTTCTTGGTGCGCTCCTTCAGCCTGTCCCATGCACCTGTGCCGAGTGTGCTCAGGCGTGGCGGAGTCTCGCTGTCGCGGCGCTTGTATTTTGATATCTTGTAGAGCGAGTGGATGCTCACGTCCACCTTGTCGTTGTTCTGATAAATGATGCGTATCACCTCCTGATAGCTGTTGCCTACCGGCACACGCACCAGTCCGGCAAAGCGTCCGATGCCGAAATCCACATGCACGATGTAATCGCCCGGCTCCATCTCCTGCAACTCTTTCATGGTGAGCGCCATCTTGCCGCTGCGTGCGGCGTCAGAGCGCAGACTGTATTTGTGGAAGCGGTCGAATATCTGATGGTCGGTAAAGAAGCATGCCGGCATACTGTTGTCGGCAAATCCTTCATGCAGAGTCTTGTCAACAGGCAAGAACTCTATCCGCCCGGCTTTGCCCTCGTCTGCCAGCGTGGTGAAGATGTCTTTCAGGCGTTCGTTCTGCTTGGCGCTGTCAGCAAGGATATACAGTTTATATCCGCGCAGCATATAGTCTTCAAGAGCCTTTGTCAGCAGGTCGAAGTTTTTATGGAACAGCGGCTGAGGCGTCATATCAAACTTCAGCGTTGCCGCCGGTGTGCCCGTCGGCTTGGTGCCCATCTCCATACGCCTGAAACCAGAAGCATCGGTCATAAAGCGTGCCCCGCTTATCAGCATAGAGTCGGCCCTAAGCTCCTTCATCACTGCCTGTTGCTCCATCTCGGTCAGTCCTTCGAGACGTTCCTTCTTAGCCTGCTGCGAAAAGCCATCATGATAGGTGCGGTCTATAACGTCGCGCACATACAGAATGTCTTTAGCCACAATAACGGTGTCTTCAGGCAGAAAGCGCATGAACGACACCTTCTCGTCGGTCAGCGTTGCCAACTCAGGCACTATCTCTATGCGCTCGCGCTTATCGCGCGACAGCTGGCTCTGCACTTCAAAGGTGCGTATAGAGTCTATTTCGTCGCCGAAGAAGTCGATACGGAAAGGATATTCGCTGCTATATGAGAACACGTCGAGGATGCTTCCACGCAGGGCAAACTGGCCCGGCTCGTAAACATAGTCAACCTCTGTAAACCCAAAATCGCGCAGCGTTCTTTCCAGCTGTATAACATCGTGTGTGTCGCCTGTGCGCAACAGCAAGGTGCGCTCGTCGAGCTTTTTGCGCGACACAACAAGCTCGCTCAACGCCTCAGGACATGTAACCACATAAAGAGGATGGCCCTCAAGCGGCGCCGACAAGCGGCTGAGCACCTCGGTGCGCAATATCTCGCTGGCCGCATCGCGCTGTCCGTACTTCACCTGACGCCGATAAGACGAGGGGAAAAACAGCACATCTGTGTTGCCCATAATCTGAGTAAGGTCGTGATAAAAATAGCCGGCCTCCTCGGCGTCGTTAAGAACAAAAAGACACATAGGACTGACACGGCGTGCGGCCGATGCGAACATCATTGGAGCGGCCGACGCGACAAGTCCCTGCAGGAAAACGGTCGGAACAGACTTGTCTTCCAGCAACTTGACCAGTGCCGCAACCTGCGGCGACTTGGCATATAAATCAGAAATTTCTTGTATATTCATCGCGAATCTGCCGACAAAGATACAACATTAAAACGAAATGGGAACACAAATTGAAGAAAGAACTAAAAGTGGAGAATAAAAAAGAGTTCTGACGAAAATAGTTTCAGTCAGAACTGTTCTTCAATTAAGTATTTAAGCCTAAACCATTAAGGCTCGGACGGATTGCCGTTTTATATTGAGCAGATTGCCGTTTGCTTTTTAGCTGGCATTGCGGGTTATGTAAAGAAAGACTGACAGCAAGACGACAATAGAAAACACCAAAACGGATGAGAGCATAAATCTACTTGTAGAATTAAAATAGATTTCTAATGTCATGCTTGGGTTAAAAAGACCGTCTTTCCCTTGAACAGACAGTCGCAGAAGATTATCTTGTTGTCGTGATGCCCCATGCGCTCCGTTATATCGTCAACGCGGTTGTGGCCAACTATCTGCGTGTATCCGTGCAACGGGTCGGTAAGCTCGCTAATGTCAGCCCAAAATATTCCACCGATGTCTCCGATACGTCCACCCCTGGCGCGACCAAGACGGAACAAGGCATCAAGCTGCTCAGGCTTAGGACTGTTAAGCTGGTCGGCTATCGGTTTTGACAAGTCGCCCTTAAAGTCGTTCACAAACCAGCTATGCTGTATGCCGGCATGAGTGAAAATAAAGTTGCCCTGCTGAAAGGCATACTGAAACAGCTCTATGTTGCCGCAAAACATGGCCTCGGCATCTTTCTCAATCTGAAAATCGTATCGCGAGCCTGGCAGAGCCTTCTCGCAAAAATAATGCAAGTCATGGTTGCCAAGAAGCAACACCACACTGTCCATGCGTTCCTTCTTCAGCCCGATGATGTCACTGAGGTTAGCCAGCTGCTGCTCGCGCGTTATGTATTCATACGGGTCGAGATAGTCGCCAAGAAACACGATTGTGCAGTCCTCGTGCTCCTCAACTATATCCTTCCATTTCGTTAAGCCGTGAACATCGCCTATGGCAACCACAGGTTTCTTATTTTCATTTTTGTTTAGTAATTCCACGTTCCACTTGTTTTCGTACATCTTCAATTATTACATTCTCTGCAGTCAGGCCACAAAGCGGCGGCATCATAATATCTCTCTTGCAATCCACGCACAAGCCTCGGCGTCGGCAAGGGCATTGTGGTGCATCTTCAGGTCGTAGCCGCAAAGAGCTGCAACAGTGTGCAGCTGATGGTTCTCGGCATGAGGAAAAGCCCTGCGGGCAGCAGCAAGAGTGTCATAAAAGCAGTAGTCGGGATAATCCATCTGATAAACCCTGAACACGGCTTTAAGACACCCTTCGTCGAAGCCTTTGTTATGCGCCACCAGCGGCAGTCCCTCAATGAGCGGCTCCACCTGCTTCCACACCTCGCTGAACACGGGTGCCTCCTCGGTGTCTTCACGCGTAAGGCCATGCACCCTGCTGCACCAATAGGTGTAATAGTTGGGTTCGGGCTGAATCAGCGAATAAAACCTGTCTGCTATCTCGCCGCCGCGCACAACCACCACACCCACGCTGCACACCGAGCTGCGCTCGCCGTTGGCCGTCTCAAAATCTATTGCCGCAAAATCCTTCATCTATATAAAACTTGTTTCTGCCGCAAATTTAGCAACTTTTACCCTTAAAACGTGCATTATCGTGCTTTTTAACTCTATCTATTGTAAAGATTTATTTCGCTCTTCCTGCCCGGCACAATGATTTGCCTTAGTATGATTACATTCCGAATGCTGTCACTTCTCGCCATATTCAGGCTCCGCCTCTGCAGCCATCAGGCCGCTGCCTTCTTCAGGCGGAGAATATCTTACGGCCCGGTCGCCCAGATATATATGGTTCAATGTGTATTCGAGCGACGTTAAGGTATGCTCACGCTTGTCGGGTTTAAGCTCGCACTCCCATACAGTTATGCAGTGCCAGCCCATGGCGGCCAGTTCCCGCTGCACTCTCTTGTCGCGCTGTCGGTTGCGGTTTATCTTAGCTGTCCAAAACTCAACATTGCTCTTGGGCATCTTGAAATATCGGCACCCTTCATGCCCATGCCAGAAACAGCCGTTCACAAAGATACACGTACGATACTTGCGCAGCACAATGTCGGGATGTCCCGGCAGACGCGAATGATTCAGCCTGTATCTGAATCCATGCGAAAACAGATACTTCCTGACCATCATCTCCGGCTTTGTGTTTGCCGAATGTATGGCGGCCATGTTGTTGTGCCGCTGTTCCTTAGTGCATCTGTCCATTCCTCGCCCTTTTCGTCAACTGTGTGCTGCTGTTTTTACCTGGCAAAATGCCGTAAGCCTTTCAGCACGCCGTTATGACATGTACGGGTTTTCCGCCCTTACTTATCTAACTGCAAAGATAATATTTTTTATCTTTCATCGGAAACATCCATGCTCATTTTCTGACGGCAATAAAACAAAACTGCCACAAATATTTTCATTCATATAAGCAGACATAAAAAAGCATCATTGAATTTAACGGCAAAAAACTGAAAGGAAAACGCACATTCTTTATTAACAAACAGCCGCATCAAACGCATCTAAGAAGGAAACTGTAAGCAAAACAATACGTATATGTTTCAAATCATTAACCTATCGTTTACGGTCTAAAAACAGGCCACTTTTGATGCGGAAACGGCACGGTTTTTACCGGCAAACAGGCCGGTATTTATGGCTGTCAATATTCCCGCCTGTACATTTATGCCGCTGACACGTTTTTCTTATGCCGAGTTTACGTTTACATTAAAGCCAAATCGTTATTAGAATGCGGTCTGTATTTTTGCTTTATATTAAGCGGATTTTAGTCAGATTTTTCTTGATATAGCGGGCTATGTCAAGAAAAACGAACAAAAGACGGACTGAAAGAATGAATGCACAAAATTGAAAAAGCGATGTGCGGTCTAATGATTGATTGGTTTTAAGCAGCTTCTTGCTTTTTTACCATTGGGCTATTATGGAATGAGTTCGGTTGTTTTGCCTGCTATTCCGAATCCATAGTTTAGATAAAGAACAAAATAAAGCCAATAGATATAATTGATATTGGAGCGATAATTCTCCAATCTCACTATTCAATACATCACTAAAATCCACGAAAAGGTTGTATACATATAACCATTTTCAAAGTTTTTTGTATATTTGCAGTCATGATAATAAATGTTGTGGCGTATGAAATACCTAAATATAAAGAAAGCATTGGCTGCATGGCAGGAGTTACAACCATTACCTGATAAGGAGAGGGAGAGGCTTAGCCGTCGTTTTACAGTTGACTTCAACTACAACAGCAACCATATTGAGGGTAATACACTGACCTATGGTCAGACGGAGATTTTGTTGCTCTTTGGTAAAGTGATTGGCGAGGCTGATGTGCGTGATGTGCAAGAGATGACAGCAAGCAACGTTGGCCTTCGTATGATGACTGAGGAAGCAAGAGTGAAAGAAACTCCTTTGACTCAAAATTTTATCAGAACTTTACACAAAACTCTACTCCGTGAAGATTACACGGTATATCGTAATCTTCCTGGTGGCGTGCAGACAAGTTATGTAATACATGCTGGTCAGTATAAGACTAGGCCCAATAGTGTCATTACACGATACGGCGACAGGTTTGAGTATGCTTCGCCGGAAGAAACTCCCTATCTAATGGCAGACTTGGTGGATTGGTATAACAAGGCAGAGCAAGAAGGAAACCTCTCACCTGTGGAGTTGGCAGCGTTATTCCATTACCGCTATATACGCATTCACCCCTTTGAAGATGGAAATGGCCGTATTGCCCGACTGATGATAAACTTTATCCTAACTCGCCATAATTACCCGATGGTCGTTGTTCGCAGTCGCAAGAAGAGTGAATATTTGGAGGCTCTGCATCAAACCGATCTCGAAGTAGGTCCTGTCCCTAGTGATGGTGCTCACGCAGAAATTAAGGATATCCGTCCGTTCTTGAAATATTTCAGAGATTTGGTTGCAACAGAGGTTTATAACGATGTATTGTTTGTAAGTGAAAAAAATGAAAATGTGTGGTGGTATGATGGTGAACGCATTGCATTCCGAACCCCAAATTACACAAAGATTCTGAATGCTATGCAAACTGAACCGACACTTACCTTGGCTGACATGAAAGAAATTACAGGCATCAGCATCACAGCCATTCAGAAACTGCTCGATCAACTCATACAGAAAAAATACGTTGAACGAGGCGAGAAGGATGGCAGTTGGAGAGTGTTTGTAACACAGTAACAACACATGTTTAAATGCGAGAATCGGGGGCCAATTAACAGATGTCATCTCTGCCGCAAAATCTTTGGCTTTCATACTTCTGGTAGGCAATAAATCTGCTGATGGTGCCTTGCGCCAATAGAAACAATAAGACGGGACTGAAAACATTAATGCACAAAATTGAAAAAGAGATGTGTGGCTTAATGACCTATTTACATTACATCTCTGTTACTGCTGTACAAAAGTTTCGTTTTCTGTTTTATTTCTTAAATTTATTACGCTATCTTTGCAGCATCATGAGATGCCGCTGCCGTCAGCATCACTGCCACAATGGCTCTTGTGCAACAGAGCCGCGAACAAAATAAATCAGACAAAAAGAATATACACTGAAACATGGGAAACATAAAAAAGACATTTCTCCACAAGATATTACGCATAGCAACATTATTTATTGGCGGAATAGCCATAGGCTTCGGAGTTGGTTTCGTCATAGGCAAAATCATCAAGCCTGCGCTTCATGCCGACATATCAGCCGCCGACGTGTTTCTCACGATTCTCCTGGCGGCGATATTCTTCATCTTATCTTTCATCATACACATCGTCATCCACGAAGCAGGCCACATGCTTGCAGCCATGGCGCGCGGCTGGAAGTTTCTGTCGTTTATGATTATGGGCGTTGTTTTGAGCCGTCGCGACGGCCGTTTACTCCTGTCGCGCTTCAGCATGGCAGGGGCCGCAGGTCAGTGTCTTATGCTGCCGCCCGAAAACGGCGACACGCCTTTCGGCATAGCCCTGTATAATGCCGGCGGCGTGTTGGCCAACCTCATGCTCACGGTGCTTGCATCTGTCATTATGTTCATGCCGTCGGCACATCATTCTCTCGCCACAACAGTATTTCTGCTGTGCATCATCATTGTCGGGCTGTATCTCATTGTCATGAACGGCATCCCGAACAAGCTGGCCGGACTGCCCAACGACGGGCTCAACATGCTCAATCTTCACAAAGACGAGTTTTCTACAATGGTGTTTCTGCGCTCAATGCGCCTCATCGGCGATCTTATGCAGAACGACACATCACGGCTTGAGGCCATGACATACATGTGCGACGACTGCGACATCAACTTCAGCAACCCCATACACGTCATGGCCCTTTCGTCCGACTTGTCGTTAGCCATGCTGCACATGGATTTCGGCAAAGCCAACGCAATTATGCAGCGCGCCGAGCCGCACATGAGCCGGATGGTTACGATATACCGCAACGAACTGACCTTGGAGCGCATTTACCTCACGCTGATACGTCCTCACTATCCTGAAGACATCAACCAAATGTTAGACAAAACAATCCGTAAATACCTGCAAGTGCAGTCTGTATTCCGTCCTTCTGCCCTGCGCGTTCAATACGCCCTCGCCGCCATACATGAGGCAGACAGCAGCAAGGCCGAAAAGATATACGGGAAGTTTCAGCGTGTAAGCCGTAAATATTACATTCAGGGCGAAGCGAAATACGAGCAGCAGCTCATTGATTTTGTCAGAAGCGGAAGATACAAGACTTTTGAGTAAGAAGCCGCATTTTATCTGTTTTACAGGGCCGTATAAACAAGTCGGCCGTTAATCCGTTCCGACTTCATCACATAAATCTTGCTTACTGCCATGCTTTCGCTCTCCGGCTCAATGTCAAGGGGCATTTCCGACGGCTGGCGCACAAGGGTGATATGCGGACTGAATTTGCCCCGGGCATAATCAATGCCTCGTTGGTCAAGGTGTCGCCTCAGCTGTTGCGCTATAGCCTTCACCTTGTCCTCTCCTTCTATGCCGAGCCACATAACCCTGCTTCTGCCGTTAAAATGCCCCATCTTGCCCGTACTTATCACAAACGGCTCAAACTTAACGGCATCAACAGTGGCCTTTATCTCCTCCACCCTTTCGGTTTCGCCGATAAAGGCCAACGTAAGATGCAAGTTCTCGGGCTGGGTATAGTTGCCTCTTACTCCATATTCTCGAAGCCCATCCTGTGCGTCTAAGATTGAAGACTTAAACGCTTCAGTAAATCGTATTGCGATAAATAGTCGTCCCTTAAAAAGCCCATTTTGGGGAGATGTTGTTCAGACACAGTA
>CAJMMQ010000032.1 GCA_905214625.1 uncultured bacterium | reverse complement strand
AAGCCCGATTTTTGCCACTTTTCACGCCAAATCACAGATTTGCGACGAACATCGCTATTCTGAGAGCGTCAAGCGGACGGAAAAAGTCAGAAATATTTACAAATACAGAAGCATGTTTAAGTGAAGAACGAAGAGTGAAGAGTGAAAAATCCAATACTCTTGTGGACTATTATTCTTTGGAGTTAAAGTAGTTAGGAGTAGTTAAAGGAGTTAAAGTCAAATGCCTCGTGGATATAATTTGCTACTTGGCATTTGGATTTTTCACTTTTCGTTCTTCACTTTCGTAAGACGGGAGTTAGAAGTAGTTATCGCCAACAAGTTGGCTAAGAGTTAAAGTCAATAGTCCCACTGCTTCTTATCAACCACTTCACATTTGGATATTTAATTTTTATTTTTTAATTTTTCATTACACGCAGCGCCTGCTCTTCGTTCTTCACTTAAATTTATTTTCTCAATGTGAAGTCGAAGCGGAGGCCGCCGGTTACATTGTTGCAAACCTTAATTGCTCCTCCATGCAGCAATACGGCGTTCTTCACAATGGCGAGACCGAGACCTGTGCCGCCCATCTTACGGCTGCGTCCCTTGTCGACACGATAGAAACGCTCAAAAAGACGGGCAAGATGGTCGTGAGGCACACCAACGCCATTGTCGCTGAAAGTAAAACTCCAATGGTCGGTATCGCTGACGGCCGACAATGTTATTGTGGTGCCTTCGCCCGCATAGGCTATGGCGTTGTCTGTCAGGTTGCGGAACACGCTGTAAAGCAACGACTGGTTACCTTTCACCTTAATACCGTCGGGCAACATGTTGCAGAAAGTCATATTGCGCTCAGACAACTGCAAGGCGGTTTCCTTCACTATGTTTGCAACCATGACACTTATGTCAACAGTGTCGAAGTCTACCATATCGGGCGCATCGTCGAGTCTGTTGAGCGTAGAAATATCATGAAGAAGCGAGGTAAGTCGCTGCGACTGCGCATAGCACCGCTGCAAGAACTGCTCTTTGGTGGCCTCGTTGATGTTAGGATTTTCGAGTATCGTTTCAAGATAGCCCTGAATGCTGGCCACGGGTGTCTTCAGTTCGTGGGCGATGTTCTGCGTGAGCTGGCGTTTCAGCACATTCTGTTCCTCCTTGGTTTTCTGCAGACGCTTGTAAATCTTTATTATACGCTCGGCTATCTCGCCCAGCTCATCGCCGGGGAAATCAACAAGGTCTTCTGTGTCGAGACTCTCGTTGTGGTCGGCACGGCTCGCAAAAAGGCGCAGCTTGGTGATGTTGTCGCCCAGACGGCTCACAAAGCGATAAAGAATAAGCACAAGCACGAGCATGGCAACCAGCGAGAACCATAGATAATGCTGGTCTACACGCAGAGTCTCGGCCAGGCTGTTGTCATAAGGCAAGGCACTCCTTACTATCAGACGTTGGCCGGGCAGACAGGTGGCAGAATAAAAATAATCTTGATTAAGAGTGGTGCTTAACCTGTTAAAATCGTAGCCTTTGCCGTTTTTAAGGGCCTCTTTCACCTCTCTGCGCGTAAGGTGGTTGCCCATCTTGGGATAGTCTTTATAAATATTGTCGTAAACAACTTTTCCGCTACGGTCAATAAGCGTTACGCGCAGTCCGCGGATATAGTGACTTGACACATATTCGTCAAGAGTTTTTTCCGACCTGTCGCCGATATACCGCATTGTCTCTATCATCCTTTCGTTATAATCTTGCAGTCGCGTGTTAAGCGTGCTGATTTTATACTCACGCTCACGGGCATGCTGAAAGATGACAAAGGCCAATGCGAAGGCCATGAACACGGTTAAGACGCTGACATAAAGGCGCGTACCTACAGAGCTTCTGCCCATCTTGATATTGCTGTTTTATCGGTTTATATATAAATGCGGCTCAGGCGTCGAAGTAATATCCGAAGCCGAGGCGTGTTACAATGCACTTGGAGAAGCGCCCTATCTTCTTGCGCAGGCGCGTTATGTTAACATCGACGGTGCGGTCGAGCACGAGTACATCCTTGGGCCAGATGCGGTCGATAAGTTCCTGACGCGAGAACACGCGGCCCTTCTCGTCGAGCAGCAGATGCAGAATCTCAAACTCGGTCTTGGTGAACGGTATGTCCTCGCCGTCGATGCTGACAGTTTTTTTGTCGAGATTAAGCTCAAGTCCCTGATAACTTATCACGTTCGCCTGCGGCACGCCGTTGTGCTCGGCAGTGCGGCGCAGCACGGCGCGCACCCTTACCAGCACCTCACGTATAGAGAATGGCTTCGAGATATAATCGTCGGCACCGAGATTAAATCCTGTAACGGTGTCGTTTTCGGTGTCGCGCGCCGTAAGGAATATTATGGGTATGTCTTTTGTGGCCGGCTCGGCCTTTAGCCTCTTTGCCAAGGCGAAGCCCGACATGCCGCCCATCATAACGTCAAGCAGCAAAAGGTTGAAACTCTCGATGTTCATCTCGAGAGCCTCTTCGGCCGAGTTAGCCATCTCAACAGTATAGCCGTCGGTTTCAAGGTTAAACTTCAAAATCTCACAAAGGTCTTGTTCGTCGTCAACTACCAGTATTCGATAATTATTATCCATAAGTCATTCTGTTTTTTATAATAACCGTTGCAAAAGTAATGATAACTGTATTCATATTTATTACAGACATATTACAATGACGTTACAACACAACCTGCAAACCTACATATCACGGCTTTACCGATGCCTGTGCTATGTTTCGGGCAACATGTCGTCGTCGGGCGATACGTCGGGCAGCGGGCGGCGCGGATTCTCCTTGGCTCCCATCTCCACCAGCTTGCGCGCCGACACGATGAAGCTCTGATTACCTTTTATGGCCCTGCGTGCGTCGTCGAACGACTTCTGCACGGCATCGATGTTCTTGCCTATCTTATCAAAGCGCTCAATGAAGAGCCCCACGCGTTCAATGAGTGTATCGGCAAGCCCGAACACGAGTTCCTGGTTGTCTGCCTGGCGCTGCTGTGTCCACGCTATCTGCAAGAGGCGCAGCAACGAGAAGAGATTCTGTTCGCCCGTGATAACCACCTTGCGCTCAAAGGCATAGTTCCACAGCGACGGGTCGGCCGACACGGCAAGCTGCATGGCTGCCTCCTGAGGCACAAACATAATTACAAAGTCGAGAGTGGTGCCGCCCTCCATTGAGTATTTGGCATAGTTCTTGGCCGAAAGCTCGTCTACATGGCGGCGCACGCTCCTTACATGCTCGTCGAGAGCCTTGCGGCGCTCGTCGTCGTTCTCTGCGTTTACATAATTAAAAAAGGCCGTAAGCGACGCCTTCGAGTCGATTATTACGTCCTTATGGTCGGGATAGTGCAGCACCACATCAGGGCGCATCATGTCGTTGGTGTCATCGTTGTGTATCAGGTTGCCCTTTGCATCGCGCATGGTGTACTGCACGTCATACTCAACGCCCTTGGTAAATCCGAATTTGTCGAGCAGGTCGTTGAGCTTCATCTCGCCGAAGTCGCCCTGAATCTTAGGACCTGTCTGAAGCGCACGCGACAGCTTTTCGGCCTCAGCTCCGAGCGATGCCGTTGTGGCATGCATCTGCCTTATCTGTTCGCCGAGCGAAGCTGTGCTGCGTGTGAACGACTCGCGGTTGTCGTCCATCGACTTTTTCATCTCTGTCATCACGGCTTTCAGCGGAGCTATTATCGAGTCCATCTGGTTGCGGTTGCTCTTGTCCAGTTCGTCGGCCCGCTGCTTCAGGAGTTTCTCGGTAGTGGTGCGCAGCTGTTCCTGCAGGAGCTGAAGCCGCTCCGCAAACTGTTTCTCCATAAGCTGCTCGCGCCCTGCCCTCTCTTCGGCATGCTTGCGCTCGTTTTCAGCCATTAGCCGTTCGTATTGACGGCGCAATTCGGTCAGCCGACGCTCTGCATCCTCACGCGCATCGCCCAACTGCGAACGCAGCATGTCGGCTTCGCGGCGGCTTGCGGCAGCCTCGTTAGACAAGCGCGCGCTGTTCTCTTTCAGAGCGGCGACGTTACGCTGCGAAACTATCATCATTACAACTACGGCAATGAGAAATCCTGCTATAAAAAATAAGAATGATGTCATTATGATTATTTATTTTTTTACTTAAACAAAAGACTGCTTACGCAATCGTGATGTCATTACTATAGATTGATGTCATCCTTCCGTCTGTGTCTTGGGCCAGTTGACAAGAAAGAGTTTCTCGGTGGCACGAGTGAAGGCTGTGTAGAGCCAGTGGATGTAGTCGGGCGAGAGCATGTCGTCGGTCATGTAGCCCTGGTCTACGTATATGTGCGCCCACTGTCCGCCCTGTGCCTTGTGGCAGGTAACGGCATAGGCATATTTAATCTGCAATGCGTTGTAACACGGGTCTTGCCTTACCTTCTTCAGGCGGTCGGCTTTAAGCGGCACATCCTGATAGTCTTCCATAACTCCGTTGAAGAGCCGTTCGCTCTGCTCGCGCGTAAGAGCCGGAGCCTCAGCCATAAGACTGTCGGTTATGGCGGTTACCATAATCTCGTAGTTATCATAGTCGGGAAACTGAAGCCACACGTCGGCAAAATGAAGGCCATAAATCTCGCGCACATTTCTCACCCTCACCACCGAGGCCCTGTCGCCGTTGGCAATGAACGGCAGCGCATGGCTCTCAGCCTTTTCGCCATCACCGTTGCCATTGCTGTTTTCGTCGAGAGCCTTTTCCTCGGCGACAGCCTTCTCTATCCAGTAGTAGTTGTTTCTCACCACCATGAGCATGTCGCCCGTGGTCAGCTCTTCCTCACGGCCTAACACCGTTCCTCGTATGCCGGCGTTGTAGGCGTTTGCGCGTTTGTTGCTGCGCGTTATTACGATGGTTTCGTCGATGCCGACCTCACCGTAGCTGCTGTTTAGCTGCTCTATGAGTTCGCCGCCGGGCACCATACGGATGTCGGCAAAGCCTGAAAAAGTTATTTTAGGAAGACGAGTAATCTCGTCGTGGGTTATCATGTTTCTTATTATCGTGGCATTATAAAGAATGCCGGAGCCTGAAGCCTGCCGCAAAATTTCGTTAAGGTCGCACTGATAAACTTTCAGTCCGTATCCGGCCATAAAGCCGGGCATAAGCGCGGGCGACTCCTCCTCGCCCACCGGCGGCAACTGTGCCATGTCGCCAATAATCATCATGCGGCAGTTGTAGCCGCCATAAACAAAGCTTACCATATCGTCGAGCAGGCAGCCCGTGCCGAAAACAGCACCCTCGCCTCCTCCGCCGTTGGCTATCATCGAAGCCTCGTCGACAATGAAGAGCGTATCGTGATACATGTTGTCGTTAAGACTGAAGCACGTCGACTCGCCGGCAAACGTCTTCTGGCGGTATATGCGGCGATGGATGGTGAAGGCAGGCCGACCGGCATTGACCGAGAACACCTTTGCCGCACGCCCCGTCGGAGCCAGCAGGATAACCTTCTGGCGCAGCCTTACAAGCGTCTTAACGATTGCCGCGGCGAGCGACGTCTTGCCCGTACCGGCCGAGCCGCGCATAATCATCACCGAGCTGCCGTCGCGGTCGAGCAGAAAACGGCTGAACACGGCCGTGGCCACAGCCTGGTCGGCAGTGGGCACAAAGCCGAAAGTCTGCATTATCTGAGTTGCCAGTTCTTCAACAATCATCAGTTTTTAAGCCAAAGGTTTGATTTTACGAATTATTTAGTGTAATTTTGCAAATGCACAGAATGCGAAAGCATAATGCAAACTTACATAAAATAATTGATATTTTATGCCATGTGAACAAAGAAAATGTTGTTCATAAAGGTAGCCGGCGATAAATTAAGTCAATAAGGCAATGATAAAAATCAGCAACAATCACATTCTGGCACTTGTTGCCGCCATGCTGGCAATAACATGCGCCATGAGCATCTGCTCGCCCATAAGGTTTGAGCGGCAGCAGGCCGGGCGCGAACAGGCGGTGAAGGAGCGACTGGTGAAGATAAGATATGCCGAAGAGAAATACCGCAGGGCCAACGGCGCTTACAGCGGAAGCTTCGACATACTGGTGAAAGAAGGCTATCTGGCCGACTCGCTGCAATACATACCCTTCACGGAGAAAAAGAAATTCGACCTTACGGCAACAACGCAGATAAGCAAGTCGGGCAGACAGATACCGCTGATGGAATGTGGAGCCATGTATAACGACTACCTGTCGGGGCTCGACGAAAACAGCATAGCCAACCTCATAGAGGAGGCCAACAACGCCGGAAGATACCCCGGACTAAAAATTGGAGACATAACCACACCTAACGACAATGCAGGAAACTGGGAATAACATAATAGTAAAAAAGCCGAGGCTTACCATACGTATAGGCAAGCAATCGCTGTCGTTCTCTGCCCTGAACGCAGAACATCCCGACGGAATAACCTTTGAGCCTTACACCGTGAGGAGCGGAATATCGATGGCGGCAAACCTCAGAGAGGCATTCAGGGAGATTGACCTGCTGCACAGCGGATGGCAAAGGGCCATGGTGCTGATAGATTCGCCTGTGATAATGATACCCATCGACGAGTTTAAGGAAAATCAGAAAGAGATGCTTTATCACTATGCCGTTACGGGGCACGAAGGCGAAGTGGTGATGTCGAGCGTGCTGCCGGCACTTAACGCCGTGGCCGTCTACTCTATGAACAAAGACCTCAAGCTGGTTATCGACGACCATTTTGGCGACGTAAGGTTTGCGCACGTGTGTGAGCCGGTGTGGAATCATCTCTACCGCAGAAGCTTCACCGGCATAAGAATGAAGCTGTACGCATATTTTCACGACAAGAAGCTCGACGTGTTCAGTTTTCAGCAGAACAGATTTAAGTTTGTCAACAGTTTCGACACCGACCTTGCACCCGATGCCGTCTACTTTATTCTGAATGTATGGAAGCAGCTGACTTTCGACAATAAACGTGACGAGCTGCACCTCGTTGGCGAGCTGCCCGACAGGGAGGAGCTGACACAGGAGCTGCACACATTCATTCAGAACGTGTATGTCATCAACCCGAAGGCCGAGTTCAACCGCGCGCCGATAACGGCAATAAAGAACATTCCTTACGACCTGATAACATATTTCGTAAAGAGCTGAGCAGCCGGAGCCTAAGGCAATGAAACAGAGCAGGATGCCACTGCAGCAAAAGCAGCGCAAGGAGAAAAGGCAGCCCGACACCCCCACCTGCCGGCAAGGCACAAACAAAAGGCAAGCCTCAACGGGAAACAACAATAATATTAGAAAACAACAGACATGAGAATAATTACCGGAATATACAAAGGACGCCACTTTGACATACCGCGCACGTTCAAGGCAAGACCGACTACAGACTTTGCAAAAGAAAACATATTCAATGTGCTTAACGGATACATCGACCTTGAAGACGCTGTGGCCCTCGACCTCTTCTCGGGTACAGGCAGCATATCGCTCGAACTGGTGTCGAGAGGATGCCAGAGCGTAATAAGCGTGGAGGCCGACCGCGACCATCATGCCTTCATAAAGCAATGTCTGAAAAAGCTTGGCACCGACAAATGTATTCCGCTGCGAGGCGATGTGTTCCGCTTTATAAAAAGCTGCCACCAGCAGTTCGACTTCATCTTTGCCGACCCTCCCTATGCCCTGCCCGAACTGCCGACCCTGCCCAGACTTATACTTGAGCGAGGCATGCTTAAACCCAACGGCATATTTATATTTGAGCACGGCAAGAACAACAGCTTTGAGGATGTTCCGGGATTTATCGAGCACCGGGCCTACGGCAGCGTGAACTTCAGCATCTTTTCAAATAGAGATTTGAATATCGAGGAACAAAGTTCGGCATTAGCCAATGAAGACTTATGATTTGCATCTTCAGATATAAGTAATATTAAACCCAAATCATCAGACCGTATATAGTATTATCTATATTGCATATTCATGCTTTCAGCCGTCTATCAAGGGTGTCCTTAACCCTATTAAGCATAACAGTCTGCCGACAATTCTAATTTTATCGGTAACGCATTGCTGCAAGACAACAGCCAAAGTATATTATCATTGCATAACAAACAGGGCTAGCGATAATGCTAAGATATGCTTTTACACTCTGAAACACGGTCTTTCACCAAGTAAAAGGATAGCTTTTACAAAATGAAGACATCCCCATCAGCAAATATCAGAAACAAGATAAAATATTTTCAGCAGAAACTATTTTAGTTTTGTTCTTCATTCAAAGTATTTGAATATTAACAACAGAAAAGGCTTCAAGCTGTGTGCCTGAAGCCTTGTTATTAAGTCCAAATCAGAATTCGGATTAAAAACACGCAGTAAGATTTATTTCTTTACAACCTTTACAGCATGTTTCTGTCCGTTCTGAGTGTAAACCAGGATATAAGCGCCATTGGCAACATCAGACAAGTTCAAACTGGTTGCCACAACACCACACTTGCGTACAAGCGAACCAGAAACGGTATATACACATACGTCATTTACAGGCTGTGATGTGTAGAGAGTATTGCCGTCGAAACGTACAGAAGCTCCGTTCTCAACGCCATTAATACCAGTTGAGCCTTTTGATACCAAATTAAGCTTACTCCAGTTGGCGTCAGCCGCGAACACATCATAAACTTTCTCATCAACAGTCAGCGTGATGGCCTTCAGGTCAGAAATGCCATCGAACATTCCAGAATAGAATATAGGAGCGCTGCTCTTTGTATAACTTGTCCAGTCGATGTTTGCCAAAGCAGTGCACTCAGCGAATGTACCAGAAGCAAATGCTATTTCTTCGGGCAATACGACATCTGTCAGAGATGTGCAATTCTTAAATGTACTTGCCATGCTGCTCACACCCGTAAGAGATTTAGAGTTTACAAAGTTTATCTTCTTCAAAGATGAGCACCCCATGAACGCACTGTTAAGAGTTGTCAGGCCAGAACAGTTCTGCAAATCAATCTCAGTAAGTTTCTCGCAATTCATAAAGGCGTTGGTGAAATCCTTGAAGTTTGTAGCCTCAGCGGCAGCAGGCATTACCACTTTCTCCAAAGCCTTGCAATTTACAAATACACCATTCTTAGACAAACCGCCTTGAACATATAAATTGGTACCCTCTTCAATAAGAGCCTCTGACATATCAACAGAAACTAAAATTGTATTAGATGCACCGAATGCTGTTGTACCTATAGCCTGTGCCAATTCAGTAAACTTACTTGTGTTCCATGTTCCTGTCAGCTTAATTTCAGCAGCCTTTTTAAGGTCGCTTGGAATATCATCAGAAGCAACAGTTACCACATCTTCGTCATCACCGCCAGGAGTTGCGCCGCCAGGACAAGCAATCTCAATAGGTTTCTTCTGGTAACTTGTCTGCAACTGTTCTTTTTCAGAGCCGTCACCTAACTGACCACCCTTGTTTCTTCCCCATGCATAGAATTTTCCGTCAGTAGTAAGTACAAAAGAATAATTTTGTCCTGATGCCAGCATAGAATAAGTCTGTCCTGCTGGCAGAAGCGGATTAACAGGTTTTGCAGAGAACGGCATTTCGTCAGAAGACGAAGTTGCTGTCATCAGTTTACCGTTGCCGTCACCAAGAGCTCCATCACTGTTGCTGCCCAACGCATAAATCTGCGTAATAACGCCATCATTTCCAACGGCAATAGTTGTTGTATTCTCACATCCGGAAACAGAAATCACACCGTCAGGAATAGTAGTAACCTTTGTGAACTCATAATAAAGCGCCACCAGTTCATCGTCAGCCTGGTTAAAGCCAAGCAGATTTGAATAATTGTCACCTGTTGCCCATAAAGTTCCGTCGGCCTTTACTGCGTAAGTACGGTTATCAATAGCTTTTACATATACCCAATCGTTTTCTGTTCCTATTTGTACAGGAGAAGACTGGCTAGTAGAATTGCCTAATCCTAACTGGCCCGAAGTATTCTGTCCCCAGCCCCATATCGTGCCGTCTTGCTTTAAGGCAACACAATGCGAGCTTCCTAAAGAAACTTGTTTCCAGTCTGTGTCTGTTCCTATTTGTACCGGAGTAGTACGTGTATCTCTGTCACCGAGTCCTAACTGGTAGCTTGTGTTTTGTCCCCAGCCCCATATTGTACCGTCTTGTTTCAAACCAATAGCACTGTATCCCCAAAAATGGCTCACAGCAACATCAACCCAATCATTATCTGTTCCTACACGTACAAGTTCTTTATGGTCTATACCGTCGCCTGTACCCTGCACACCACTCTCAGATGTTCCGGCTGCCCACAAAGAGCCGTCTTCTTTTATAAAGAATGCATAAGCCTTTCCGCCTATAGCTTTTTTCCAGTCAGTATCTGTTCCGACACACTGCCACTCTGCTGTTCTCTCAGACACAGCAGGCACGCCTAACTGTCCTTTTTCGTTCCATCCGCAAGACCACAATGTGCCGTCGTCACGAATTGCATAGGTAGATGCGTCTCCTGTTGCAACATATTTCCACACATGTTCTTGTGCATTAACCGATGTAGCCAGAGCCAATAGCCCTGCAACTACAAATGAACGCGTAATTTTTTTCATAAGCATTATTTATAATAGTCAAAAACGAAATATAAAATGTTTTTAATATATATACTATTAATTGTTCATTAAAACTTTTTTAACGTCAATCTGTTTTCCATTACAAAACACTTGTACCAAGTAAAGTCCCGCTCCAGGTACAGTAAAGCTAACATCCTGTCCTTTAGATATATTACGCTCATATAACTTCATACCGCAAGCATTAACAACGCTCACAGATGTTGCCTCATCGTTACTTACTGTAAGATTAAGAGAATTTACCTGTAATCTTGTTTTGCCGCTATTATTCAAACTTGAATTTATATTTGTAGCGTCGCCGTCTTTATTGTCTACAATCGGACATATCATAAATGACGCACCTGGAGCTGCACCGAAATAATTTATCGGCATATTATATCCCATGTCGTTATAGTTTACAAACGAATTGTGAGCAAGCATATTGGTCATCTGCTCCTCTGATATATTCTGTCCCTTTACTTCTGTCAGCATAACGATATCTGATTCCGACGAATTGTCGCCAAACCCTTCTACGGTAACAAAGAACAATGGCTTGTCCCATATCTGCAGGGGCTGTTCAAAACGGAACTCGCCAACTGCAACATTCTTTATCGGGAACTCGCCCTCATAAGCATCGCGTATCTCGCTTACTGGCAAATCCACAACCTCAAGAGGCAAGCCTGTAAACTCCATGTTACCCTCACTTTCCATAGGATACCATACACGAAGCAACAACTTTGCATCAGCAGGATATTTTGTAGGCTTAAATGCGAAATAAACGTTAACGCCGGTAATATGAGCATTACTATGAGCCGTCATAAACAAGTTGCCATAGCCTTTCAGTCCGGCGCTGTTGGTTCCGCCGAGATAACCGGCAGAGCCTCCGTTTAAAGGAAGATAACCTAACTGATATGTCTCATTCCACTTCCGACAGTTTGCCGTGCTGATTTCTGCCTTACCGCTAACCAGTATTTCACCTTCGGCCTGATATGTGGCCTTTTCGCCTGACGCGGCCGTAACTTCAAGAGAAGGAAACGCATAATGACCTAATTTCACATAAGTTGCCGCTGCACTTTCATCCGCAGAAGTTTCCTCCGACGTTCCGGGCAACACCCAGTTATAAGCAGAAGCACCACTTACATTACTCATATATGTAACGGTTTTACCTGTTGGAGCCCATAAAAAATATTTATCCTTAATTCCGCAACACTATTATAAAATATTTTTTTTAAGTACCTGAGCAACA
>CAJMMQ010000031.1 GCA_905214625.1 uncultured bacterium | reverse complement strand
TATGTTCACTGTGCCGCCACCGTATTTTTATAAACACTGCCCTGCATATATTAAGTTCACACGGGCAAACTCAAGCAGAGCTATCAGGCACCTGCCGTGCCCTGACTTATTATGTCGATGAGTATCGGTTTCATGCCTCCGACGAAACACTCTACGGCAATTACCATAAGCAGAAGACCCATGAGGCGCATCATAACGTTGTTGCCCGTCTCGCCCAGCACGCCGACAAGACGCGTGGAGGCGCGCAGGATAAAGTATGTAAGCACGTAGATAAAGGCTATTGAGCCGATGAGTATGCCCTTCATCGTTATTGTGTGAGCGTCGCTCATCAGCACTATGGTGTTGGCTATCGCGCCCGGACCGCAGAGCATGGGTATGCCCAGCGGCGTTATAGATATGTCGTTGGCATAAGTCTTTATCTCGTCAGAATTAAGCTTTACGTGCGTATATCGCGCCTGAAGCATGTCGTAGCCAATCTTGAATATTATCACGCCGCCGGCAATGCGGAAACCGTTGGTGGATATGCCGAAGAACATAAAGATAAACTGGCCTGCAAATGTGAACACGATGAGGATGATAAACGCCGTTATGGTGGCGCGTTTCACAATAGACTGGCGCTGCTCTTCGCTCATGCCCTGCGTCATGGTAAGAAACACGGGCATGGTGCCAAGCGGGTTGGCAAGCGTGAAGATTGAGGTAAGACACAACAGTGCGTAAGGCAATAAAGTTTCCATAGCTTTTTTAAATTTTTCTGCAAATTTATAAATAATTTAAGAATAAAGAGATAAATGTCATGAAAAATAAAAATAATAACCGCCTAATAATTATTTTGGCTGTACATGTATGCAGAAACAGCCACCTGGAAATAACACATTGCTTTATGATAAAGGGAATATTAGGGTTTTCCCTATGCAATTTAGGTTTTTTCCTTTTGTCATCTCGCCGTTTTTTAGTTTCTTTGCATCAGTAAACAATATTTTGAAGCTTATGAGCACGAAGACGATAAAAAGACTTGCCTTATCGGCAATAGCCGCAGTGGCTCTGGCCATGCCTGTATCGGCACAGACTTACTGCCACAGCCGCTACTACAACGAGAGTACGGGGAGACTTGACTATTCGTATGGCCGTCACGACAGCGGACTCGGCACCGGCAACATGTACTACGGTTTCCGCATAGGTCCTGCTTTCTCTACGGTAAACTCTGACGACCCTACGCTCGACGGAAGCGACTCGCAGACCGGACTTACCGTGGGCGCAGTGGTGGGCATTCCGCTTTCTGAATATATTCCACTATATCTCGAGCCTGGAATATTCTATACCGAGAAGGGCGGCAAGAAAGACATTATAAACGACATGGGCGAGAAGAAGAAGATGACCTACGACCTTAACTACATCGAGGTGCCAATAGTGCTGAAATATATCTACAGCATTGACGGCCACTTCTCAATACAGCCGCAATTCGGAGGATATCTGGCATGCGGCGTGGGCGGCAAGATGAAGAACTATGACGAGCGCAAGGCTTTCAGCTCGTTCTCTGAAGATGCCTTCAAGCGCTTCGACGGCGGCCTGCGCGTGGGATGCGGCGTGGCTTACGACCTGTTCTATGCCGACATAACCTACGACATAGGTCTGTCCAACATCTGCCACGACACGTTCGACACGTCGCACAACGGCTGTCTCTCGCTCAACTTCGGCGTGAACTTCTGACATGCCTTGACCGATAATCCGGATTATCCGGACGCATGCCTCAGGGCATGACGACAACATATCACAATTTATTTTATAATGTTATTTACAACGAAGGCCGCCAGCCCAAAAGGGGTTAGGCGGCCTTCATGCTTTTATTGCGGCCCATAAAGCCTTCAAACCAAATAGCGTTAACCATGCCGCACATGGTTTAATCAATTTTGTGAATTCATATTTTAAGCCGTATACTGATGCCATCTGTTATTATTACAGATGCACGTCTGCATGGACGCATGCCCCAGAAGCTGCCTACCGCGGCACACCTAAACATTATTGCAGACACATTATTTAAGCCCACCGCGCTCTAACCCCAACAGCCACGCCTTGCGGTCGAGTCCGCCGGCATATCCCGTCAGACTGCCGCCTGAGCCTACTACGCGGTGGCATGGCACTATAAGCGACACGGGGTTGCGCCCTATGGCCGCTGCCACTGCCCTCACCGCCCCCTCGCCACACTCGCCGGCGGCTGCCATGCGCAGCGTCAGGTCCCTGTATGTCAGCGTCGTGCCGTAAGGGATGGCCGTGAGCCGGCGCCACACAAGGCGGCTGAACGGCGTGCCGGCAAGGCTCACGGGCGGTGTAAACCGCGGCTCACGGCCGGAGAAATATATGTCTAACCACTCGGCGGCAAGCCTAAGCACTGGCCTGTCGGCCTCGGTTACACTGCCCGTAAGAGTGCTGCCATAATGCTTCTGTCCGTCGAACCAAAGCCCCGTAAGCCTGTCTTCGCGGCATGCAAGGGTTATCGTGCCCAGCGGCGAATGATATTTGCGTATGTAGGATATGTCGCTCATGCGGATAGTTTCTATTGTTTAAATGGTTAATGCAGCCGGACTGAAAACATGAATACACAAAATAGATAAAACTATTTGCGGTATAATGATTCGGGGTTATGCTTACTCTCTCCCGGCAATGATAATACATGGCATGCCCGGAACATGCGGCGCAAAGACCTAAAGCCTTTCACAGCCCTTGTATCTTACCCGTTCAACAGACTTAACCGTCTCTTCTCTCGGCCACAAATCTTCGCAGCAAGAACGTCAGAAAGTAAGGAAAAGTATAAAACTTGCCGTTGAACCCGATGTTCTTATATCCTAACTTTATACCATATTTCACGTCAGTATATCTGCCGTCTTTAAGCAGATTGTTAAGCGAAGCCGTAGCCCCGTCGCCGGCTTTCACCTCCACCGGTATGAGCGAATCGGCGTCCCTGATAAAAAAATCCATCTCAAGAGCCGGCTTGTCGCTGTTGTAATAAAACAGCCGATAGCCTTGCTTAACGAGCATGTCGCCCACAATATTCTCATATATTGCCCCCTTGTATGTGCCGAGATTCTTGTTGGCTCTCAAATCCTCCTGTGCCTCTTCGTCGAGCGACGCTATCAGCAGCCCCGTATCCTTAAAATATATTTTATAGAGTTTGGGGTCATAGTTGCCTTTGAGAGGAAGTTCAGGATAGTTCATGCAGTAGCATACGTTGATTACCCCGGCATCGGCGAGCCATTCAACGCAGCCCACATAATCCCTGTTTCGCGCATTTTTCGCTATCTTGGTTATCTGAAACCGCTTGTTCTCTTTGGCCAGGAAGGTTGAAATATGGTTATATACGGCCTTCACCTTTGCCTTGTCCAGCCCTTCAACATATTTGGTTATGTCTTCCTCATAGTCCTTCAGCAGTTGGCGCTGAATGTCGAGTGTGCCGCTGAAATTCCTGTTCTTCACATACGTGCTTACCACTTCGGGCATGCCTCCGATTATTACATAGTCGCGGAACAGGCCCATCAGGGTGTCCATCTGCAGCTCCGACAGCGGCCTTACGCCGAGCATGTGGCTGTATAGCTCATCTACAAAATCGTCCTGATAGCCCATTGCCCACAAAAATTCCTCAAAGTCTATCGAGTGCATCTCGTAGTCCTCTTTATACCCTACGCTGTTCGACTCAATTTCCTTATAATTTATTCCCATGAGCGAGCTTGAACAGATTACGTCGAAACGGCCGTCGAGCTTAAAAAACTTCAGCGACGTGGCGCAGTTGGGGCATGCCTGAAGCTCGTCGAAGAAAAATACGGTGTCGCCGGGTATAAACTTAAACTCAGGATTAAGCAATGAGATATTCTTCAGAATGGCGTCCACCTCAAAGCCGTCATTAAAAATGTCTCTGTATTTTTTCTGTTCTATAAAGTTTATCTCTATAACGCTTGAATAATTCTGACCGGCAAACCACTCTACAGACCGTGTTTTGCCTATCTGACGTGCGCCCTTTACAATCAGAGGCTTCCTGTCAGGGTTGTTTTTCCAGTCAGTCAGATATTTATCAATCTTTCTTTTCAGCAGCTTATCCATATTTCCAACCGTTTTGATACATCTGCAAATATAACAAATTTCACATTTTCCGCATAATAAAAACCCATATTTTTCACATTTTCCGTGCATTAAAGTACCACTTTTTTCACATTTTCCCCACCATAAACAGCTGCTATTTTCACATTTTCCCTAATCCGGGGGCAAAAGCGCAGGGCTGAACATGCCGCCGGAAAGTGCGGATGAAGCGTAAAATTATCACAGCTGAAATGTAAAGTTATATTACCATGCAAGCTCCTGCCGCTCAACATGCTGCCTTTTAGATGCTGAAAGGTGGCCTTTCACAACTCAAGAGACGGCCTTTCGCAAAGCAAAACACGGCCTTTCGCAAAGCGAAAAACCGTGTCTTCATAACATACTGGATATCAAAATATTACGCCGCGGCGGCAAATGCGCCTTACATCATGTAATCTTGTCGTTGCAGTTGCCCTTAACAATCTCCGACGCATTGATGTATCCGCGGTCTATTGCTTTCACAATAAGGTCGGCAATGTTGCGCGCGCCCAGTTTTACAAACAGCCTCTTGCGGTGGGCCTCCACCGTATTCTCAGATATAAACAGCCTTGTGGCAATCTCCTTCGACGTGTATCCTCCGGCAATGGCCTTCAGTATGTCGGTCTCTCTTTCCGACGGATGCTCTATCTTCTGCCTGAACCTCGATATCTTCTTCTTAACCCCCGGACAGAAATACTGCTCGCCACCCATTACGGCCGTTATGGCGTTAACCATCTGCATGAAGTCGGTCGACTTAAACAGTATGGCGTTAACGTCCTTGTCGAGCATTCTTCTCAGCAGCCAAATCTCCTCGTGAATGGTGTTGACAATAATTCGTGCTCCGGCGTGGTGAGAGCGTATCTTGTCTATCAGCTCAAATCCGTCGATATCAGGCAGTCCTATGTCGATTATGTATATGTCGAAGGTGTGGTGCCCTATGGTGCTTATCAGGTCGGCCGCACAGCCAAAAGTCTCAACGTTTTTGGCGTTGCAGCCCTGCATAAGGCTCTTGAAGCCCTCAAGAATCAGCGCATGGTCGTCGACTATTGCAACCGACAAGTCTTGCAGCAAATATTTTTGTGCCTCGTTCATCGGGGCAAAATTATACCATACATTCATAATTGCAATAACGGAAATCCGTGGTTTTTATTCGTATTTGCGTATTATTGCCGCTGCCTGTTTTCGGGCAGGGGGCTTATAACGAGCCTCACCACGGTATTGTCGCCGCTGCGGCTCATGCTTATTGTGCCGTTTACGGCTGCCGCGCGCTGCCTCATTGTGCGGCGGCCTATGCCGCTGCCTGCGCGCTGCGACGGCTGTCCGTTGTCGCTTACAACAAGCTCCAGACTGCCGTCGGCCATCGCCATGGCCACATCTATGCGCGTGGCTCCCGAGTGTTTCATGGCGTTGGCCACGGCCTCCTGCGCTATGCGGTAAATCTCAAGCGCCGCGGCGTCGGCCACGCGGCTCCAGTCGGCATCTCCGGGCGTGGCCCTGTATGTTATCTCACACTGACCTGCATCCGACGCCTGACTCAGATAGTCGTCGAGCACCATGCTTATGTCGGCATAGCTGAACTCCGGCGGCATCATCTCGTGCGATATGCGCCTCACCTGCTCGCGGCACTCGTCGAGCATGGCGGCCTGAGCCGCGGCGTCGCCGTTGCCCCCGGCAATCTTCAGCTGCACGGTGTACAGACTGTTGCACACGCCGTCGTGAAGCTCGCGCGCCAGCCTTGCACGTTCGTTCTCCAGTCCGTCAACATATTTCTGCATGAGCCTGCGCCCCGTGTCGGCCTGCAGCTTTCTGAACTCTTCTTCCTGCATGCGTGCCCTGCGCCTCTGTCTCTGTATGTAGACAAGGGTAAGCACGGCCAGCACAACCACAGCCAGCACGCCTATGCTGACATACATGCGCGTCTCGGCCAGCTCGGCCTTGTTCTGCGCCAGCTCAAGCTCTTTCTCCTTGGCCTGGTATTTCACGGTGAGCTCGCGCAGGCTCTCGGCCTTCTGGTTCTCAAAAAGACTGTCTTTCAGGGCCGAAGCCTTGGCCATCGACTCGTAGGCATCCTTCCACTGCCCCAGGCCGGCGTAAGCCTCGTGCATGTTGTTATAGCAGTCGAGCACAACGAAGGGCATCTGCTCTATGCCTTTAAGCGACAGTATTTTCTTGAACAGCGACAGCGCGCCGCGCCAGTTTTTATGGTTAAACTCAACGCTGCACAACACCTGATAATAGGCAACGAGCGTCATCGTAGAACTTACTTTCGGCTCCAGCTCGCGGCATCGTCCGCGCCACATGTCGGCCCCGCGCGTGTCGCCAAGCCTGTCGGCCGTGGCCACCATGTATGCCGCCGCGCTCATGGCCGAGTCAAACTGCCCCAGCTCTACGGCGTAGCCGTAGCTCCGTGTCAGCATATCGGCGGCCCGCCTGTTGTCGCCCGCCATAAGGAACATAAGTCCGTTTTGCGACAGCATCTGCGACTTGAACGCCTTGTCGGCACACTTCTGCGTCCATTCTGCCGACAGTGCGGCATAATACATGGCCTCCTTCTTGTGCTGCATGTCAATGTGCAGCGTGGCAAGGTTAAGATAAAGGGCGGCTGCCTCCTGACAGGCGTCCTCGTCGGCCTTGGCCTTAAATTCGGCCGTGGTGCATAGCTTCATGGCCTCGTTGTAGTGCTTCAGAGCCTCGTCGGTCTTGCCCATGGTGCGCAGATACACGCCCATCGACGAGTTTACGCCTACAATGGCAGTGGTCTTTCCGCTCCGGCGTGCCATGTCGAGAGCCTCGCGCGCCACAATGAGTGCAGAGTCGTTGTTGCCCCGGGCATGCATCTCGTCGGCCTTCTGTCTGAGTTCGTCGAGACTTTCGGCAGCAGCCGAAGGCAGGGTCAGCAGCAGTGCTGCAAAAAACAGTAACGATTTAATTGTCTTCATGGTGCTAATAGGTTAATGTTCATTATAATAAGGCTTATATAAATAAACGCTTTAAAAGGTACGCCGCGGCTCAGCGCCATTACCTGCGGGCAGTTGCCTAATGCGGCTCACGTGCCACACGCGCCGCAGGAGCACGCACCGGTTACGGCTGTAAGCCAAAACCATTTATCTCGTCGTCGAGCTCACGCCTTATCTCGCGCATCTCGCCGACAATGGCTTCGCACATTTTGAGCATCTCGTCGTCGGCCACGCCGTCTATGTTTTCAGGCGAAAGAGCCTTCAGCATATCTGCCGAGCGCGCCCCAATCATGGTAAGCATGGGCAGCGACTTATGGGCCACGCGGCTTATGGCAGCGCGGTCAAGCCCGGTTTTGGCCTTGTCGAGAGTGGCCGTGTGGCCGTCTATCTCGGTCATAAAGCTCGAAAGAATCTCGCGGCACGCCTCATTGTCGCCGGCGGCAAACTCGGTAACGGCCCTGAAGTCGTGTCCTGTGGCCGTGCCGCTGCCGTCATTTCCGGTATCTACATACGCATTGCCGCCATCAGCATTGCCGCCACAGGGCTTAACACCCGTTGCCGCCTGCAGCGTGGCACTAAGCCTTTCGGTTGTAAACGGCTTAAAGAGGCATGCGTCGAATCCGGCCTCAAGCAGCTTAGGCTCTATGCTCGGCTCGTGCGCCGTCATGGCTATTAGCAGCGTGTCGTATCGTCCGGCTATGCGCGCGGCCACTTCAGTGCCGCTCATCTCAGGCATCTCAATGTCGATAAAGAACACATGCGGATGCCCTGAGGCCAGCAGCTTCAGTGCCTCATCGGCATGGCTGCACGCCGTTATGGTCCATCTGCCGCCTGAAATGCCGGCAAGCATCTCCCTGAGAAGCTGCAGCTGAAGGCGGTCGTCGTCTACAATCAGTATGCTAAGATTGCCGTCAGCAATGCCCACGGGCCTGTGTCTTGTCTTAACGCTAATGTTTACGGCCTTGCCATCGGCTGCCTGCTGCTCGCCGGCGGGCGCGCCGTTGCCGCTAAACTCTATGGGCAGCGACACGTGGAAGGTGGTGCCCTTGCCCTTGGCCGACTCGAGCGTGATGCGCCCTCCGAGCAGAGTGGCCAGCTCTTTGGCTATCGACAAGCCGAGGCCCACGCCCTCGGTGCCCTGCGCTCCGGGCAGACGCGTAAAGGCGTTGAATATGCGGCGCGTCTCCTCGGGCGTCATCCCGCGCCCCGTGTCGGCTATGTCAACCTGCAGACGGCTGCCCGCCGTGCGCGCCGAAACTGATATGCTGCCCTCGTCGGTGTATTTTAGGGCGTTGCTTATTATGTTGTCGAGTATCTGCTTTATGCGGAAGGCGTCGCCCAGGCACAGGCGGCCGGTGCATCCTGCGGTGTCACATTCTACGGCAAGTCCCTTGGCCTGGGCCTGCGGACGTATGCCGTCGGCACAGCTTTCAACAAGCTGGCGCGCGCTGAAGCTTACGGCGCGCGGCTCCACCTTGCCGCTCTCCAGGCGATGATAGTCGAGCAGTGCGCCTACAAGATTAAGCAGATGAGTGGCCGAATTCTTGATATTGCTAAGATAGGCGGCCGCCTTTCCGCCCCTAACATGCTCGCCGAGCAGCTCTATGAAGCCCGAAATGGAGGCTGCCGGAGCCTTTATGTCGTGCGTTATTGTAAGCAGCAGCCGCTCGCGCTGAGCCATGATGCGCTCTGTTTCGGCCTTTGCACGCTCAAGGTTCTCGCTGTAGACGCGCGCCCTGCGCATGTCGCGCCTTACGTAGAGCAGCAGCACCACGGCCGACATGACGGCCACCATGGCCAGCGCAATAATCTTCAGCATAACGCTGCGGCGCCCGCTCAGGTCGCTGTCGAGCGCGGCCTGCAGCGTGCGGTGCTCCTCCTGCTTTATGTCTTCGAGCAGCTGCTCTATGCGGCGGGCCAGCTGCACGCCCACCACCTGCTGCGTCTGCTCCTTCAAGGCCAGTCCCCTCAGCCGCTTTTCGCGCTCCTTCTGTCCCTCGCGCTTAATATTCTCAAGCACTCCGGCCACGGTGTCGGATATGTTTATGCTGTGGCGTGCCGAGTCGGTTACGGCCTTACGGCTCCTGCGGCTCACCTTAACCGTGTCGGTGCGCTGCTTGCGGAAGGCGTCGGCAAGGCGCGCAAAGAATCCTTTTCTGTTCTTCACAATGTCGTAGACCACCTCTTTGTCTTCCTTAACCTCCACGGCCTTCGGATGAATCATAACGGAGTCGTGCCCCTGGTGCAGGTCGTTCACCTTCTCGCTGAAAAAGGCGTCGGCGCTGTTCTTTGCCATCTCGTCCATTATGGCCAGCGTGTTTTTGCGCTTCAGCAGCAGCAGTGTCTGCAGCGAGTCAATCTTTGCGCCCTGCACGCTGTCGCCAACCAAGGTCTTCAGCGTGTCAGACAGAGCCAGGGTGCGCCTGAGCGAGGCGTCGAATCCGTCCCACTCGCCGGTGTTTCCGAGAAACAATGCCCTCTCGCTGTTATTCATCTCAAGCATGCTGTACACCAGACTGTCCACTATGTCGCGCCGCTGTATAAACTCGCGCTCGGCCTTGTCTATCTGCATAAAGGCCCTTGTGTTGCCGTAAACCAGCCACACCGCAAGTCCGAGGACGGCTATCACAAGCGCGTATCCAACGGCTATCTTAAACTGTACGCCTGTCTTCATCCTTTGCGAGTATTGATTTAAGATTAGCAATAATATTGATTACAGGAGTTAGTGTCTGCCAATCATTGCTTTTCAAAACAAAAATACCCTATTTTGCAAAGATAAATTAAAAATGTGTCAATAAGGCATCATATCTGTAAAAATAACAGCTGCGCATGTTCTTTTTTGCAAGTTTATATTCTATTAGTCGTCTCTTGCCGCCAGCTTTATATTGAAATATCCTGCCATTGCCGCATAAAGACGGCGGCAATACAATAACCCCCAAACCAAAATACGGCTGAATTATAATTGCCGGTTATAGATAAAAGGCAAGCCCCCTCAACCGGCTGTCACGGCTTCGGGGGCTTGCTTTGGCGAGATAACACGTATCTCCGATAAAATGAATTAACCTATTATTTTTACGCAAAACTTTTATTATTCGGCAACAGTTGTGTCTGCAGGAGCAGGAGTTGTAACTGTTGTGTCTGATACTACTGTGTTCTGAACCTTATTGTCGTTGTTCTGACCTGCAAATACGTTGCTTACTGAAACCAATGCGAGGGCTGCTACTGCAGCGAATACTAACTTTTTCATAATGCTTTCTTTTTTTATTGTTAATAATTTTATTTTCAACGTTCTCGCTTATTCATATTGCAACAGGCGTGCCAAAGTGCGCAACAAACAGCTATATGACTTATTATCAGATAGTTATAACATTTTGGGATATTGTGGAATGTGTGGAAAAGTGTGGAAGGGGTGTGGAATTTTTCCACAAAAAAGTGTGGAAATGCCGTTGCACACCTCCACACACCAGGCACGAAGGCACGCTCAGGCGCGTTTTTCAGTGCCTGATGCCTGACTGTGAAAAAGGCGGCCCGCCACGCCGCTAAATGCTGAACGGATACGGCTTCAGAACCGGCGTAGCAATATGCTTATATTCCATAATACTCTGTTTGCCGTGAGCATATTTCTGAAAGCATACCTTTTGCGTTGCGGTTTGCGGCCTTTTGCAGCCTAAAAGCATACCTTTTGCAGCCTGATTTGCCGTCTTTCGCCAAAAGGCATCAAACGTAATGCAAAAGCTCTCCGCGATTACACCACAACACATTAATACACAAGCCATTGGCTAAAGGCAGGCCGGAAGGCTTATTATGTATAACAAAGAAAATCGAAAGAAGGTGAAGATGCTTAAAATCATAAGCATGTCTTCACCTTCTATATCTATGTTTTATGAGCCATTAAAAACATCCCGTGCCGTCGAAGCAGTGGGTGCAGAGCTTGCACTTGGGCAATCCGATGGCCTCAACGAGATTTTCGAGCGTGTTAAACTTCAACGAAGTGAGGCCAAGACGCTCGCGTATAATCTCAACCATGCGCTCGTATTCGGGCGAGCCTGTGGTGGCATACTTATCCAGATTCTTGTTCTCGTCGCCCTCAAGCTCCTTTATTATGCGGCGTGTTATCAGCTCGAGGTCGCTCTTCGACGCCGTAAAGCCGATGAACGGACAGCCGTAGATGAGCGGCGGACAGGCTATGCGCACGTGAGCCTCGCGCACGCCGTAGTCGAAGAGCACCTTAACGTTGTCGCGCAGCTGCGTGCCGCGCACTATGGAGTCGTCGCAGAACAGCAGTCGCTTATCCTGAAGCATGGCGCGGTTTGGTATGAGCTTCATCTTTGCCACAAGGTTGCGCAGCTCCTGACGGCTCGGAGTGAAGCTTCGCGGCCACGTGGGCGTATATTTAGATATGGCGCGGTGATAGGGCACACCCTTGCCTTCGGCATATCCGAGGGCCATGCCCACGCCCGAGTCGGGTATTCCGCAGGTGCAGTCAACCTCCGACTTGTCCTGCTGTCCCATCTTCTTTCCCATCTCGAAGCGCACCTCCTCAACATTGCGCCCCTCGTAACACGAGGTCGGAAATCCGTAATACACCCACAAAAACGAGCATATCTGCATCTGCTTTTCGGCCTTGCGCATCTGCTCAACGCCGTCGGCCCTGAGGCGCACTATCTCGCCCGGACCCAGATAGCGGTCGACTTCGTAGTCGAGATTAGGAAAGCTGCTCGACTCGCTCGTGGCGGCATACGCGCCCTCCTTGCGGCCAATGACAATAGGAGTGCGCCCCCACTTGTCGCGCGCGGCTATAATTCCGTCCTCCGTAAGAAGCAGCAGCGAGCACGAACCTTTTATCCTGGCATACACGTTCTCTATGCCTTCAACAAAGCTTTTGCCCATGATTATCAGCAGCGCTATAAGCTCTGTCTGGTTGGTCTTGCCCGAACTCAGCTCCGCCAGATGCATGTTACGCTCCAGCAAATCCTTCTCAAGCTCGCCGATGTTGTTTACCTTGCCTACGGTTACGATGGCAAAACGTCCTAAATGTGAATTGATTATTATAGGCTGCGCGTCGGTGTCGCTGATGATGCCTATGCCCGAGTTACCTGAAAACTTACCCAACTCGTTCTCAAACTTAGTGCGGAAATAAGTACTCTCAAGGTTGTGTATTGAGCGCATAAACTGCTTTTCTTCCGCGTTGTACGTGGCAAGTCCGCCACGTCTGGTGCCCAAATGCGAATTATAGTCAGTGCCGTAAAACAGGTCTGTAACGCAACTCGCCTTCGAGATTGTTCCGAAGAATCCTCCCATAAAATATGTTTTTGTTAGTGTTCTAAATCCGAATGGTTTTCGGCGGTGCAAAGTTACAAAAATATTGGCTAATCATAATGAATACAGATACAGTTTTTTAACATGTTTTTTGTCTGTATTCTGATTTAGCCTACCTATATCAATAGCTCACAAAGCATAAAAAACGCTAAAGACACTTGCAGAAAATCAAGGTCTAATTTCTTGCAAGTGTCTTTAGCTCAACAACTTAATGCGTCTGTAATCAAAAACAAAACTTATATTGTAGAGAATAATGCGGCAACGATTAAAAATGAAACAACAACATGTTTTTATACCAGATATGGCATAATTGCACGATTGGATTTACCGCTTTAGAGAATCTCTATTTTACATTATTCCACAACCTTCCAGTCGCCTATCGTGCCTGTCTCCGACGAGAAGCTGGCGCCTATCTTGAACAC
>CAJMMQ010000030.1 GCA_905214625.1 uncultured bacterium | reverse complement strand
GCCTGCGCCGATGGTACTGCAATGCAATGCGGGAGAGTAGGAGGCCGCCTTTTTTCAGTGATGAGTCCCCGGTGTCAGTAATGATGTCGGGGACTCTTTTTTTGTTTGTCTTCTCCGGTGTCTGCCGTCGTGTCCCCGGGGACGGGACTGATGGGGAGGACGGGACTGATAGGATGCAGGAAGCTGAAATAATATATATATTACTGTCCGCAAAAATTGATTGTAATCATATAGGTTGCTAAGCAATAGATGGCACCGTCCAATAGATATTTATATGGATTTTAACATGTTGGGGCTTACTTTTTGTTAGAAACAATAGGCAAAGGCGTTAATGTGATTTTTATTACAAAAACGTAAATCTTCAGCCCTTATGTTGGCAATTTGATCACTTTTAGAGCCAAATTCCTTATTGCAATGTTCAGCAAAAAGTTTTAGCGGACAACAATAATAATGAAAAGACTTTTGTTTTCGCCGGCCAATTGTGCATCGAAACGGGTTGTCTGTAGGCGGAACAGTTGTTCCCTACAGATAATGCACTAAAATGATCTCATACACGCTTTGTCAGTTCTATCCTGAACGTTGTGCCTTTGCCTATTTCCGAGTTCTTCACGTATATTTTGCCTTTGTGATATTCCTCAACAATTCTTTTTGCCAACGACAGACCCAAGCCCCAGCCGCGTTTTTTTGTTGTGAATCCGGGCTTGAATACATTCCTTATATTCTTTTTCTTTATACCTTTACCTGTGTCGCTTACTTCAATGATTACCCTTGATGCCGTTTCCTCGACGTGCAGCGTTATCGTGCCGCATCCTTCCATTGCATCTACTGCATTTTTACACAGGTTTTCGATTACCCATTCAAAGAGCGAGCTGTTTATTCTTACCGTTATGTCGTTTTCGGGAAACTCTTTTATGAAGGTTACCTTTGACGAAGTGCGCCGGTCCATGTAATCGATTACATGGCTCATGACATTCATAAGACTTGAAGGCACAGGCTCGGGCAGAGAACCAATCTTAGAGAAACGCTCGGCGATAAGTTCAAGTCGCTTCACGTCTTTATCCATTTCGGGTATCAGCTCGTCTTCAGGATAGTTTTCTTTTAGTATCTCAGTCCAAGCCATAAGGCTCGATATAGGCGTGCCGAGCTGATGTGCCGTTTCTTTTGAAAGGCCGACCCACACCTTGTTTTGCTCTGCTTTCTTTGATGTGAGCAATGCGAAGATTGCTACAACAACAAAGAGCATCACCACGCCAAGCTGAATGTAAGGATATGTTGACAGGCGTTTAAGCATGACAGAATCATCGTAGCATACGTTGATATAGTCGCTTTTAATGCTGTCGTCAAGATTAATTCTGATAAATTTACCGTTGTCAAGAAGCTTTGAACTTATTATTTCAGCATTTTTCATGCTGTCTTCAAAGTTTTTTCCGTTAAGTTCTATATTTCTGTATATCTGTACGTTACGTTTTGAGTCGGTAACGATTACAGGTATAGTGTTATTTTCGTTTATTACTTTCAGCACGAGGTTAAGGTCTGTATTATCGTCGGCCTTGTTAAGCGAGCGCATGGCCTCAGCCCACACTTCCATTTTGTTGTGTTCTTCTTCTGCAAGTTCTTTTACCAGATTGTTAGACACAATAAGCGATGCCACGGCAATTATTATGGCCGCCAGCACAAGTATTATCTTCACCTGTCTTATTCTGTCTGTCCACTGCATATAGTTTTATAACGTCTAAAAAATAATAATATTGTTTGCCGTCTGATTAAAATAAACTTATTGCCTGATGCCGCCGCTTTAACAAAAAACGCTGATTTTATCTGGTTGCGTTGCCCACAATAAGCCATTATGGCTATATATGTAAAGATGTTATAACTATTCTTTTTAGTTAAAATACTCCAGTCTGTATGTTAGTTAACTAATATATTTAGTTAAAAATACGTCTGATTTAAATTTATTAACGTTGGTAATCTTGCGTATGACTAAATAATTTAGTTACTTTGCGGTAAACAAAAAACAAATAGCTATGAAATCATTGACAAACAAAGAAGAAGAGATAATGAACCATTATTGGGACAAAGGCGAGATGCAGATACGCGAGTTGCAGGCTCTTTATGACGACCCGAAACCGCACGTAAACACACTTTCAACGCTTGTGCATATTCTCGAAGACAAGGGATTTTTGTCTCACCGCAACCTGAAGACACGCACATACGCATATTTCCCGAAGATATCGCGCGAAGGCTACAGGCGCGGCTCGCTTAACAACGTAGTAAACAAATTCTTCGGCAAGTCGTATCTTGGAGTGGTGTCCACGCTTGTCAGCGAAGAGAAAATATCGCTCGACGAGCTGAAAGACCTTATAAAAAAGGTGGAGGAGAACAAAAGATGAAGAAGTTGATGCTGGTGTTGTTGCTCGTTCTGTGCGTTCAGATAAACTCTTTTGCTGGCGGAAAACTGCCGAAACTTCTCATAGACGGCTGCTTCTTTAACGAAATGCCGTCGGATGTTGACGGAAAACAGATTGGTGTAATAATCCTGTCGGACCAGGACGGCAACAAAATCATGGCGATAAAGGGCGTCAAGCTAAGTGACGAATCGAAGCGCTATGCCGTGAAGAAGGAAGATGTGCCCAACGCCGACTACTGGATTGAGCAGGCACAGGTCAGAGAATCTATGGCAATGAAGATGGTTTACAACGTGCCGAAGAAGACCAGAATTGCCGAAGGCGACACGATAGGACAGTTCAGCGTGAAGGATGTCGACGGGCATGTGTGGGACAACGCATCCACCAAGGGCCGCGCGCTGGTGCTCAACTTCTGGTACACAGGCTGCGGACCGTGCATAAGAGAAATGCCCGAGATAAGCAAATGGAAAGACGAGTGTCCTGATGTAAATTTTCTGGCAGTGACGTACAATTCGTTTGATGAAATAAAGGACATTGTTGAACGGCAGGACTTCAGGTTCACGCAAGTTACTGATGACAGGACACTTTGGGAGATGTTCATGGTGCAGCAGACGCCTACGACGGTGCTGATAGACAAAGACGGAGTGGTACGCAAGCTGGTCATGGGAACCAACGGGCAGAAACGCCACGACATGCTTGAGGCAATAAAGGAAGTTTCGGCCGTGCGCTGAGACAGATTTGAGGATAAAAATACGGATAAAAAAACGATTATGCCATGGGAATGTTTTTCATATATTCGATAAAGGTGGCGATATGCCTGGCGGCTTTCTACCTGTTTTACAAGCTGCTGCTTAGCCGCGACACGTTTCATGCGTTCAACCGCGCCACGCTGTTGCTGCTTATGCTGCTGTCGCTTGTGCTGCCGTTTGTGAACATATCTGTAGACGAGCCAACCGTGGCTTACGACGGAATGGTGCAGATAGAGCAGCTGCTGGCCATAGGCGTTGTAGACGACGGCCCAGCGCCATCGGGCCCTACGCTCATACAGGTGCTCTTCGCCATATATATAATAGGTGTGGCCTTGTTCCTTGTAGGCGAGATATGCTCGCTCGTAAGGCTGCATAGACTTATCTCGGGAAAAAACACTGTTATAACCGCCGACGGCATAAAGATAGTAGTGATTGATGATGACGTGGCGCCGTTCAGCTGGTTTAACAACATCGTGATAAGCAGGAGCGACTATGAAAGCGGCCGCCGTGAAATCCTAATACACGAAAAGGCGCATATAGCTCGCCGCCACTCGCTCGACATAATGCTGTGCAACATGCTGCTGATATTCCAGTGGTTTAATCCCGCCGCATGGCTGCTGCGCCGCGAAATGCAGAACATACACGAATATGAGGCCGACGAGGCCGTGATAAAGAGCGGCGCCGACGCATCGGGATATCAGCTCCTCCTGATACGCAAGGCCGTGGGCGAACGGCTCTTCAGTATGGCTAACAATCTAAATCATAACTCACTAAAAAAACGAATAACTATGATGTTGACTAAAAAATCTAACCCGTGGAACCGCGCCAAGATATTGCTGACCGTTCCCGTTGCGGCCGTTGCCGTAGTGGCTTTTGCCACGCCGAAGGCCGAAAGTCTGAGTAAAGAGATTGAGCATGACAGCAATGCTCTCGTAAATTCTGTTGTTAGAAGCATGCCGGGCACGGCAACTCCAGTGGCAATAAGCCAGGGCGAGGCCGTTGCCAGCGGCGTGCAGGATGAAGCCGTTGCGTCAGAGGCTGTTGCCGCCGACAGCCTTAGAGGCCGTGTAGGCAGCGTTGCCGCAGCCGATTCAAAGGATGGCGCCCCTGTGTTCGATGTTGTTGAGGAACAGCCGCAGTATCCCGGCGGAACTAACGCCCTGATGGCATATCTCCGTGAAAATATAAAATATCCTGCCGAAGCTGCCAAAGCCGGAATAGAGGGTAGGGTTATTGTGCAGTTTGTTGTAGGCAAAGACGGCACCGTGAGAGATATCAAGCCCGTAAAGAGCGTCAGTCAGGAGCTCGACGCCGAGGCTGTCAGGGTGGTTGCAGCCATGCCTAAATGGGTGCCGGGCTATCAGAGTGGCGAGGCTGTAAACGTGCGCTACACATTGCCCATAAATTTCCGTGCCGATGGCGGATCTAAAATCAGTATTCAGGCAGAGGCAAGCAGCAATGTTGCCTTTAGCGATGACGTATATTATGTTGTAGACGGTGTGCACGTTGGTGCCGCCGAACTGAAAAAGATAAGCGCAGACAACATAAAGAGCATAGAGGTGTTTAAAGACAAGTCTGCCGTTGAAAAGTTTGGCGAGCAGGCCAAGAACGGTGCCATTGTGGTAAGCACCAAGAAATAAAGCAGCTGCATATAGCTTGCCCGGAAATGCCGCGGCAGGCATAAGATAAATGTACTTTTGTTGCCTCACGCCACAGGCTCATAAAGGCGTGCAGAGCCGACAGTCAGGGCGACAGATGCCCGCCGTTTTTCCAAAAGGTGGTCTTTTGCATTGCGAAAGGCCACCTTTCAGCGTGTAAAAGGCCATGTTTTAGCGTGTAAAAGACGGCCTTTCGCAAAGCGTTGATATACAGGGTGTTGCGCGGACAGGCTGAAACAACTGCCCCACGCTTACTGAAACGGGCAAAAAGGCTTGTCGGTAAGGCTCGTGCAATGATTGTGGAGGCCGCACGGCAGGCATGTAATCTCAATGACCTGTTGGGGATAATGTCTGAACGTAGGTATAATACCGTGCATGCCGGAGCACGGTATTATGCCCGTGTACGGTGATGCAAGCCATGCCCTTGAACGTCAAAATCAGTGTATGACCTTATCCCCGAAGCCAGACCGGGCGGCGAAATATTATGCCGTAATAACCTTCGTGAAAGGCTCCCGGCAATAGCGTAATCACCCGATAAAGCCGCTAACATGGTGAAACAATGCCACTTTAGTCCACAAATACATGAAATTTTCGCTTTTTGTAATGCGATAATAAAAAATAATTTGTAACTTTGCAGCCCAAAGGCGATGCGTGTGGAAGAGGCACCCGGGGTGCTGCTGTAATTCCGTGCGCATGAAGCCATTTATTTTATTCATCAAGAAATGTGCAGTTTAGAGTCTTTTAAAATTGATTTGAAAGGTCTTAAGGAAGGCGAAACCATCTTTAAGTACGACCTCGACAATGCTTATTTTGAGGCTGTAGACGGTCCTGAGATAAGGAACGGAGCTGTAGAGGTGGAGCTGAGAGTTCAGCGCACGTCAGAATATTTTGAGCTCACATTCCATTCAGAAGGCACAGTAAATGTTCCGTGCGACATCTGTCTCGACGACATGGAGCAGCCCGTAAGCTCTGACAACAGGCTTACGGTGAAGTTTGGAGAAGAATATTCAGAAGACGACGACCTCATAACGGTAGAGCGCGACGAAGGCGTGCTCGACGTTTCATGGTTTATATACGAGTTCATAGCCCTCAGCATACCCATTAAGCATGTGCATGCACCTGGAAAATGCAACCCTGCGATGATAAAAGCTCTCGAAGAGCATTCAGCTGCCCGAAGCAGTGATGGCGATGAGGAGAAGCCCGTGGACCCGCGTTGGAGTGAATTAGAAAAATTAAAAACAATAATTAAAGATTAAAAGAAAATGGCACATCCTAAAAGAAGACAGTCAAAGACACGTACACTTAAAAGAAGAACTCATGACAAGGCTGTAGCTCCTACACTGGCAGTATGCCCTAACTGCGGCGCTTATCATATTTATCACACAGTTTGCCCGACATGCGGTTACTACAGAGGTAAGATCGCTATTGTAAAGGAAACAGCTGAATAATGGAGAAAATAAACGCAATAATCACAGGAATCGGCGGTTACGTTCCTGACTATGTCCTCAACAATGAGGAACTGTCAAGAATGGTAGACACCAACGATGAGTGGATTATGACGCGTGTCGGCATCAAGGAGCGCCGCATCCTCACCGAGGAAGGCCTCGGCACGTCATACATGGCGCGCAAGGCTGCAAAGCAGCTCCTTAAGAAAACGGGCGTCGACCCCGATACCATCGATGCTGTCATCGTTTCCACCTCGACAGCCGATTATGCTTTTCCGTCAACAGCATCTATCGTTATAGGCAAGCTGGGACTGAAAAACGCGTTTGCTTTCGACTTTTGGGCTGCTTGTTGCGGTTTCCTCTATTCGTTCGACGTGGCAACGTCGATGATACAGAGCGGACGCTACAAGAGGATAATAGTAATCGGAGCCGACAAGATGTCGTCAGTTGTCGACTATAAAGACCGCAGCACATGCCCTCTCTTCGGCGACGGTGCGGCAGCGGTTCTCGTAGAAGGCACAACTGAGCAGAACATCGGTGCGATGGACTCTTACTTCCGTGCCGACGGAAAGGGACTTCCCTTCCTCCATCTTAAGGCCGGCGGTTCGGTATGTCCTCCGTCACACTTCACGGTCGACCACCGTCTGCATTACCTCTATCAGGAGGGACGCACAGTGTTCCGCTATGCCGTTACAAGCATGAGCGACGACTGCGCACTTATAGCAGAACGCAACAACCTCAACAAGGACAACATCCGCTTTGTGGTTCCTCATCAGGCCAACATCCGCATCATCGAGGCTGTGGCCAAGCGTCTTGAGCTGCCCATGGAGCAGGTTATGGTCAACATTGAGCACTTCGGTAACACCAGTGCGGCTACTATTCCGCTCGCAATCTGGGAGAACGAGCATCTGCTCAAGAAGGGCGACAACCTCATCATGACGGCATTCGGCGCCGGATTCGTTCACGGAGCTTCTTACTACAAGTGGGCTTACGACGGATCAGACTTTGTCGGAAAATAGACAGAAAGATAATATCAGATAAAAAGACGACGCATCTGCCCTTATATGGCATGTGCGTTTCTTTTTTTTGTGCCATGCCCGTGCGCGGCGTCATTCAGTGGCGTGCGCACGGGCATGGCTTGTCCTTGGGCATTGATGTCGTGCGTGCCGTCAGTATTCTTTCATATTGAATGTTTTTACTCCGAAGTTTCGTAAATATTGTTGCCGGTATGGTCCGAAAGGTTAACATAAGGTAAAAAGTGGCCCGCAGAGAGCAACATGTCGAAAAACTTCGTACATTTATGGCGTAAATCTTAACATTTATAGGCTATGAACAGAATATGGGAATCAGCAATCATTGCGGCAGGCATCGTTATATTGGGCCTCTGCATCAAGTCGGGTTTCGACAATTTTACCAACAAAGACCGCAAGGTTACAGTGAAGGGACTTGCCGAGAAGGAGGTGGCGGCCGACAAGGTTACATGGCCGATACTTACAAAGGAGCTGGGCGACAACCTGCCGGAGCTATACACACGCATAAACGCTACCACGGCCAAGGTGAAGAACTTTCTGACGCAGAACGGCATCAAGGAGAGCGAAATCAGCGTCAACGCCCCCGTGGTGATCGACCTTAATGCCGACCAGTACAGCATGGCAAAGCGCAACTACCGTTACAACATAACGTCAACGGTTACCGTTACGTCGCGCAACGTGAAGCTCGTAAGAAGCATCATTGCACGTCAGGGCGAACTGCTTAAGCAGGGCGTGGCCGTTGTCGACGGCGGATATGGCAGCGGAGTGTCTTATGAGTATGTTTCGTTCCAGCAGATGAAGCCTAAGATGATGCAGGAGGCTATAAAGAACGCAGAGCAGACGGCTGCACAGTTTGCCGAAAACAGCAACAGCAAACTCGACAAGATTATGACTGCCGACCAGGGACAGTTCTCTATAGACGATCGCGACAGCAACACGCCTTACATAAAGAAGGTGCGTGTGGTTACCACGGTTACGTATTCGCTGAAGGATTAGCGCGGGGCGATGCGCCGGTGTTTAAGTCATTAGGGCTTTGCAGTCAGATGCGTTGTGCATGCCGTGAATGTAATTTCGCCGTATGGCTTAAACAGTGAAATCGTATGAGAAATGTGATTTTAATTTAGGTTCTTGTAGCCTAAAAAATTGAGTTGGTTTAAATTAAACAAAAGACTTCGCAGGACATCAGCCTGCGAAGTCTTTTTTATTTCGTCAGAAGCTCGGCTCTGCTTTTCCTCGTTTCATTTTGTCGAAATAGAACACGTCTGCATGAAGTTCGTTTGCATCGGCATGGTAGAAATGGCCGAATCTTGTAGTTATTTGTCCGTTGCCATGGTCGGTTCCTATTTCAATATATGGCATAAGTTCTCCGTTTTCATCTATGCAACACAGTTTCCAGCTTCCTTTGGTCGTATCGTTTTTTAGTATTCGCCAATCAGTGTAGGTGTCTTTTCCGTTGATTTTTACAATTTCTCTTGTTGCAATCTTTGTTATATGTACGTTCTTTCTGTCTTTTCCGAGATAGATATATTCGTAAATTTTTCCTGTACTGTCAGACACCTCGTTATACCATTCGCCACAAGTAATGTCGAAATACTTTTCGTTAAGCTCTTTAGTTGCTTTGTTCGCTTCGGTTACGATGAGGTGTGGTTCTGCTCCATCGCATGAACAAAGGCTGATGGCCGCAATAAGAAAGATGAAAAAATTTTTGACCATAATAATATTTTTTAGTTTAATTTACTGTTGTTATAACGTGCCTTCCGTTACTTTATTGTGTTGTTTGCTGAAGGATTAGTGCAGGTGATGTGCCGGTGTTTAAGTCATTAGAGTGTTGCAGTCAGATGCGTTGTGCATGCTGTGTATGTAATTTCACCGTATGGCTTAAACAGTGAAATCGTATGAGAAATGTGATTTTAATTTAGGTTCTTGTAGCCTAAAAAATTGAGTTGGTTTAAATAAATAAAAGACTTCGCCGGGCATCAGCCTGCGAAGTCTTTTTTATTTTGTCAGAAGCTCGGCTCTGCTTTTCCGCGCTTCATTTTGTCGAAATAGAAGATATCCGTGTGAAGCTCGTTAGCATCGGCATAATAGAAATGGCCGAATCTTCTGATTGCTCCGTTTTCATAGGCAATTTCAATAGCAATCCATTGTGTAAGTTCGCCGTCTCTGTCGGTGCAGCAAAGTTCCCAATTTCCTGTTGTTGTGTCATTCTGGAAAATCTCCCAGTTGCTGTATGTTTTAATGCCGTTTGTTTCTTCAATCTTTCTTGTTGCGATTTTTGTTATGTGTACGTTCTTTCTGTCTTTTCCAAGCTTAATGTATTCATAAATTTTCATCAAACTGTCAGACTTCTCGTTATACCATTCGCCACAAGTGATGTCGAAATACTTTTCGTTAAGCTCTTTGGTTGCTTTGTCGGCTTCGGTTACAATAAGATGCGCGTCAGGCGAATCGCATGAACAAAGGCCGATGGCCGCAATAAGGAAGATGAAAAAATTTTTGACCATAATAATATTTTTTAGTTTAATTTACTGTTGTTATAACGTGCCTTCCGTGACTTTATTGTGTTGTTGAATATATTGACATGCGGATTGCTTAACGTCCTGATAATGTGGTGATTAATGCAGGCTGAGGACGCTTCCTCCGGTTAGTGTATGGCGGCGTGTTCTAAGTGTTAGTTTAACATCTTTTATCTTGATTTCTTGCCACATGCAACCTGCTTAGTTGGTTGTGCTGAAAATTTTTCGTATATTTGCAGACTTAGATTATAATCTTTTATTCAAGCAAAATAAAAATACAGATGCACAAGGCAGGATTTGTAAACATTGTAGGTAATCCTAACGTGGGCAAGTCGACGCTGATGAATCAGCTTGTAGGCGAGCGCATAAGCATTGCCACATTCAAGGCGCAGACCACGCGCCACCGTATAATGGGCATCGTCAACACGGACGACATGCAGATTGTGTTCTCCGACACCCCGGGAGTGCTCAAGCCAAACTATAAGCTGCAGGAGTCGATGTTGGCTTTCTCTGAGTCGGCACTTAAAGATGCCGACGTGCTGCTCTATGTAACCGACGTGGTGGAGAACCCCGAAAAGAACATGGATTTCCTCGAGAAGGTGCGCAAGATGACTATTCCGGTGCTCCTGCTTATCAACAAGATTGACGAGAGCGACCAGCAGAAGCTCGGCGACCTGGTTGAGCTGTGGCATAAGCTGCTGCCCGAGGCTGAGATTCTGCCCATATCGGCAAAGAATAAGTTTGGCATCGACATGCTGCTGAAGCGCATTAAGGAGCTGCTGCCCGACTCGCCGCCTTATTTCGACAAAGACCAGCTCACCGACAAACCGGCACGTTTCTTTGTGAGCGAGATAATACGCGAGAAGATTCTGCTCTATTACGACAAGGAGATACCTTACTCTGTTGAGGTCAGCGTGCAGTCGTTCAAGGAAGACGAGCGCCACATACACATACGTGCGGTAATCTATGTTGAGCGCGACTCGCAGAAAGGCATCATCATCGGACACCAGGGCGTGGCTCTGAAGAAGATGAGCACCGAGGCACGCAAGACTCTCGAGAAGTTCTTCGGCAAGAGCATCTACCTCGAGATGTTCGTCAAGGTTGACAAAGACTGGCGCAGCTCTAAGAAAGAGCTTGACAACTTTGGCTACAATCCGGAGTAATTCCTGATGCCTGTTTCGGGCTTTTGCGGCATGCACACATACGGCATTCCGCATGCTTTGAATAAACAGATAAAGAGTGAAGCTATAATAAATATAAACCAGAGGGAGATGTGTTGGCCTCCGTTTCGGCCGTCGTGCGGCAGGACTCAGCGTCCGTGCATGCGTATCAAGGATGAATCCCGGCAGGCTTGATCTCTCTAAAACAAATGACAAATGGCAAATTTAGTAGCAATAGTAGGACGCCCTAATGTAGGTAAGTCTACGCTTTTTAACCGACTCACAAAGTCGCGTCGTGCTATCGTCAGCGACACCGCCGGCACCACACGCGACCGTCAGTACGGCAAGTGCGAGTGGAACGGAAAGGAGTTTTCCGTTGTCGACACCGGAGGATGGGTGGTAAAGTCGGATGACATCTTTGAAGAAGAAATACGCAAGCAGGTGATTATAGCCACCGAAGAGGCCGACCTGGTGCTCTTCCTGGTTGACGTTACTACCGGTCTGACCGACTGGGACGAGGACGTGGCTGCCATCCTGCGCCGTACAAAGCTGCCGGTTATCGTGGTGGTCAATAAGGTTGACAACAACGACCTGCAGTATAGTGCTGCCGAGTTCTATAAGCTCGGACTTGGCGATCCGCAGTGCATAAGCAGCGCCACGGGCAGCGGCACGGGCGATCTGCTCGACCTTATGCTTACAAAGTTCAAGAGCGACAGCGGCGAACTGCTCGAAGACGGCATTCCTCGCTTTGCCGTTGTCGGCCGTCCTAACGCCGGCAAGAGCAGCATCATCAATGCCTTTATAGGTGAAGACCGCAACATCGTAACCGAGATAGCAGGCACTACGCGCGACAGTATCTATACGCGCTACGACAAGTTCGGCTTCGATTTCTACCTGGTTGACACTGCCGGAATACGCCGTAAGAACAAGGTTACTGAAGATCTTGAGTTCTACAGCGTGATGCGCTCTATCCGCGCCATCGAAAACTCGGACGTCTGCATACTTATGATTGACGCTACACGAGGCATCGAGGCACAGGACATGAACATCTTCCAGCTTATACAGAAGAACAACAAGTCGCTCGTGGTTGTGGTGAACAAGTGGGATTTGGTAGAGAACAAGGACCAGAAGGTTATCGACACCTTCGTTACTGCCATACGCAACCGCATGGCTCCGTTTACCGACTTCCCCATAATCTTTGCCTCGGCACTTACAAAGCAGCGCATATTCAAGGTGCTCGAAACAGCCAAGCAGGTTTATCTCAACCGCAAGGCCAAGATCGGAACCACCAAGCTCAACGAGGTTATGCTGCCGCTGATTGAGGCTTATCCGCCACCATCGATAAAGGGCAAGTATATCAAGATAAAGTATTGCTCGCAGTTGCCCAACACGCAGATACCTTCGTTCGTGTTCTACGCCAATCTGCCGCAATACATCAAGGAGCCTTACAGACGTTTCCTCGAGAACAAGATTCGCGAGAACTGGACTCTCACGGGCTCGCCGATAAACATCTTTATCAGGCAAAAATAACTTGTGGCGCTTTAGCCATGTTTTATAGATGCTAATATAGTTAAATGAGAAAAATATTTTTCGTCATATTCACTTTTTGCGTTTTTATGTTCTTTGCGTGCAGCGAAGAACATAAAAACGATATTGCCGCTGCAAAGGCCGCAAAGGAGTATTACGACTCGCTGCTGGCCGGCAACAACAAATTCTTTGTTCGCGGCATGTATCTTGCCGACACCATCCCTGACGGCTATCGCGAAGAGCTTGAGGCCAATGCCAAGATGTTTGTGGAACGTGTCAAAGAGGAGCATCACGGCATACGCGAAGTCAGGATAATGAACTGTGTCAACGACACAATAAAGGTGCCTGGGACGCAGAACACAGTGCATGCAGCTAATGCCTTTCTGGTGTTTTGCTTCGGCGACAGTCTTAATGAGGAGGTTGTTGTTCCCATGGTTGAGCATAAGGGGCGCTGGCTTATGCGGTAGATTTTCGCCTTGTATTGCAGGTGCCGTCCATGCGTTAACCTATGCGGCAAAACTATAAACCTTATGTCTCTGGCTGTTACGTTAAACAGACCTTCATGGTTATAAAATAATTTTGCGGTATGGATTTAAAGACAATATTGTTTGTTTACAGAAGGGCGGCTGCCGTTGTGTGCATGTCTTTCTTTGTTTTTCCGGTCTTTGCCCAAGAGCCTTTCGGCAGTTCTAAAATCAACGACGATAACAACGTTACGGATTCTGTGCCGTCAGCATTTCAGGATAAGCTTATGCACGATGCCTATTCGCCAGAGTTTTCGGTGCCTTTGCCCGAAAGCCGTTTTACGAATGGCACATTCGGCAGGATGATGTCGTCGGTTCAGCCTCCCAGACCCAAGTTTCATGTTGACAGCATAGAGCGCATAATGCTTTACGGCATGCCCGAACCAAAGTTTACGGCATCGCCTTACGCTTACGACTTCAGCCGCAGTGGTGTCGTCACCTCGTGGAAGAACGGTTATATTATTGGTTCCGGCTCGCGCACCACCATGCCGGCCCTGATGTCTAACCAGAACGTGTCGTTCAGCGCGGTGCAGAATGTCGGCAACTTCACCTTTGCCGGAGGCGTTTCGGCCGACCGCTATTCTATGTGGCGCAACATGAACACCATGTTTGGCTTCAGAGGCTCTGTTACCTATAACTTCAACGAAAACGTCTCGGCCACCATATTCGGCCGTTATTATACCGGGCAGTCATACTACACGATGGCAGCCATGCCTTATATGGGTTCGAGCGGTTACGGAGGTTTCTTCAGCTTAATGGGCGAAACGTTCGGCATGGATGTCGGTGTTGAACGCTATTACGATTCGTTTGCCGGCCGTTGGGTTACGTCGCCGATAATAACGCCTAAGATAAAATTCAGCGAAAAGTTTACGCTTGAACTGCCTGTGGGCTGGCTGGTAAAAGAAGTGCTTGATGAGGCTGTGTTTAAGAACAACAAGAAGCAAGGCCCAATGATTATGCCTGAGTTTACCCCGATGCCCGGACCGATACCTTTCGGACCGCCGGAAATCAATTATCAAAGATAATAAAAAACATTTACATACAGCAATATTACTGTTTGCGTATTCAGCAATATTGCCGGTATGGCTTGCTTGTTGAGGATAGTGCTATTCCACTATCCACTTCTCTATGTTTCTTGTCTCGCGACTGAAGTTTACGCCAATCTTATACAGCTTTCTCGGGTCTGAGGCAAACGGGGCTGCATATTGCTTTTCGTTGATTTGCTTTATGGCCTCTTCCGCAGTGCCTTCAAGCTTAAACTCCATGACATAGATATATTCCTTTGTTTTTACCACCATGTCTATTCTTCCCTGCGATGTGTGGTATTCGGCTTCTGTATAAAATCCCAGCAGGCTGAACATTATGTAGAGCACGTTCTGATAGTGCAGTTTCTGCTGACGTGCCAGTTCGTAGGGCGTGCCGGCCATGAAACTTTGCAGGCGAGCCATGAAGTCGTCAATCTTTCCGGCTCTTACCTCCTTTACAAAGTTCATTATCTGAAAAGCCGACTCATGTTCGTTTATGTTGACATAACTCGGCATGAGAAAGTTGATAAATCCGTGTTCAACTTCCTCGTTGGGAAATCTCAGCGTATATGTCTTGAATTCCTTGTCGTAGTCCTTTATTGTCAGATACCCGGTCTGGAAGAACATAGGCACGGGGTTGTTCTCTGTGTTCTCCATTCCGTTGAGCTCGTATGACGAAGCCTGCACGCCTTCTGTAAGGTTGCTCAGACGATAGTCGTTCTGCTTCAGCATCTTTACGAGCAGGGTAGGGGTTCCTGTGGCAAACCAGTAGTTGTCTGGCTCCATTCTGTAGAATGTGTTCAGCAGGCTGAACGGATTGTACATGCCTTCGCCGTTCTTGGTGAAGTGATATCCGTCATAAAGTTTTTTCAGCCGGTTGCAAGTTTCGTCGAATGATATGTTCATTTTCCCGGCCAGTTGTCTGATGTCCGGTTCAAAGTTGTTTTTCAGCTCATTTTCGGTTATTCCGCATAAGGCAGAATAATTGTCGTCCATGGTTATGTCGTTCAGGTTGTTCAGGTCGCTGAAGATGCTTACCCTGCTGAATCTGGTTACACCAGTAAGAAGGGCAAACTTGATATATCCGTCACACGATTTCAGGTTGCCGTAAAATGCTTTAAGCGTGTTGCGGTATTCATCTTGCAACTTTTCGTTGCCGATGGCCTGTATCAGTGGCTTGTCATATTCGTCTATGAGTATTGCCACGTTCTGCCCGGTCTTTTTTGCTGCATTTCTTATTATGGAAGAAAAGCGTAATGAGGAGGATGTTTCAGACGTCTCGCATTCATACATCTTTTCCCATTTTATAAGATAGCTGTTGAGTATATCTTCAAGGTCATGCTGTGATTTGTATTCTTGACCATTCAGGTCGATGTGCAACACGGGTCTGACTGTCCATTCTTTTTCCAATTTCTCAACGTCAAGTCCCTTGAACAGTTCGCGTTTTCCCTGGAAATAAGCCTCCAGAGTAGAAATCATCAGACTCTTTCCGAAGCGTCGCGGCCGGCCGAGAAAATAATATTTGCCTGTGCTTACAAGGCGGTGTATCAGTGCCGTCTTGTCTACATATATATACCCGTTGCGTCTCAGGTCTTCAAAGTTTTGTATGCCTATCGGATAAAGTTTTTTCATTTCTCTCTTCATTTTTTTACGTCATGCGGCATCCGTCTGTAACGTGTTACCTTTATGCCTTATGCAAAGATAGTGAAAGGCGAGTGAAAAGTCAAAAGAAAAACAATGTTTTTTGTTTTG
>CAJMMQ010000029.1 GCA_905214625.1 uncultured bacterium | reverse complement strand
CTGTGGTAAGGAACAACAGCGAGTATGTCGCAGACCATTGCCAATATGAAAGGTTAATGGCGGAAAAGAACAAAACGGCTGCCACTAACATTAACCCTTCTTAACGAAACTTTTAACAATATATACTTGCATATGTCTTAGAATACGGCCTTTTGGAAAACGTATTTATTGTTTTCGGCAAATAACTGATAATCAGCGAGTTGGAGAAAGACATATAACCGTGATGTGCAACATCTCTGTCAGACGAACGTCAACACCGTGAGCCTGTCTTTGCAGAACACATCTTGAGCCACGGCCTGCATCTCTTCGGCCGTCAAACGGTCTATCTGGCCCATAAGCGCCGTTACGTCTTTCTCCCAGCCATAGTGCAGAAAGCTCTTGGCAAAGTCGAGGGCAAAGCTCTCGCGGTTGTCGCACGCCACGCCTATCTGCCCCTTTATCTGCCTTTTGGCGGCTGCAAGCTGGGCTGCCGACATGGGTTTGCGGGCCATGCGGTCGAGCTCGCGCAGCACGAGGCGGCGGCATTTTGAAACGTCCTTCGGGTCGCAGCCGAAGTAGGTACACCACATCCCGGTGTCTGAATAGCTCACCATTGAGCTGTCTACGGTGTACACCAGTCCGTGTTTCTCGCGCAGCGACACGTTAAGGCGTGCGTTCATGCCCGGACCGCCGAGTATGTTGTTGAGCAGATACAGCGGCATGCGTCTCTTGTCGTGCACGCTGTAGGCACGGTTGCCTATCATCACATGAGCCTGATGCGTGTTCTTGTGGCGCAGCAGCTCCTGCGGCTTGTATTCGGGCAGAGCGCCTTCAGGCTGGCTGTCTACAAGCGGACTGCATGGCGGAAAGTCGGCCGTGGCCTTTTCAAGAAGTCTTACAATGCGGCCGAAGTCAACGTTGCCGTAGGCAAAGAACACGGCATTTTCGGGTCTGTAAAACCTGCGCGTGAAGCTCAGCGCATTGTCCGTGGTATATTCGCGCAGGCGCTCCGCCCTGCCCAGAATGTTGTGTCCGAGGGGATGTCCGCTGAATATGGCATTCTCAAACTCGTCGTAGATAAGTTCCGCCGGCGAGTCGTTGTAACATTCTATCTCGTCGCATATCACCTCAATCTCCTTGTCTATCTCGGCCTGCGGATACGTGCTGTGGAACACCATGTCGGTAAGCAGGTCGACGGCCCGCGCGATGTGCTCCTTGAGCAGCGCCGCGTAGAACACCGTGTCTTCCTTGTTGGTGAAGGCATTGATGTCTCCGCCCACCCTCTCCAGGCAGTTAAGAATATGCATCGACGTGCGCCTTGCGGTGCCCTTGAACGTGGTGTGCTCGCAAAAATGGGCAATGCCCTCCTCCCCCGGCTGCTCGTCGCGCGTGCCGGCACATATGCCGTAGCCGCAATAGACCACGGGCGAGGCCGACGGCAGGTGGATAACCCTCAAGCCGTTGGCCAGAGTATAAGTGTTATATTGCATTTGTTTTTTATATTAAGGCTTAAAAAAGCATTGTGCAAAAATACAACTTTTTAGTTTGTTATTTAATAAAAATTTCGGATATTTGCAGCTAATTACATCAACAGGGCACATGCAGGCCAGACCAGCATGCCCGCGCCGCTACACACAAAGGCCGGCAACGGCAATTACGACGGCGGCACACGGCAACGGCGGCGACAAGAAGACAAGGCGGAAAAAGCCGCATGGCCGGCCCTGAAAAATGTCAAAACTAAAACAGATGAGAAAAGTTATAGGAATAGGTGAAACCGTGCTTGACATCATTTTCAAGAACGAACGTCCGGTGAGTGCCGTGCCGGGAGGCTCCGTCTACAACGGTATAATATCGCTGGGAAGGGCCGGAGTGCCCGCGGCTTTTATCAGCGAGGTGGGCGACGACCGCATAGGCCGGCGCACGGTTGACTTCCTTAAAGAAAACGGAGTTGACGCCTCTAACGTCAACATGTTCAAAGGCAGCAAGTCGCCTGTGTCGCTCGCGTTTCTCAACGACACCAACGACGCCGAATATATCTTCTATAAAGACCACCCGCACGACCGCCTCGACTATGTGTGTCCTGAGATTAACCGCGACGACATAGTGATGATTGGCTCATATTACGCCGTCAACCCGGTTATCAGGCCACAGGTCATGGCCCTGCTCAACCATGCGCGCAGCAACGGGGCGATAATATATTACGACGTAAACTTCAGGGCATCGCACGCCAACGAGGTGATGAAGCTGACGCCTAACATACTCGAAAACTTTGAGTATGCCGACATAGTGCGCGGCAGCCACGACGACTTTAAGGTGATGTACAAGATGGACACGTCAGACAAGGTGTACAACTCGGAGATTTCTTTCTACTGCAAGAAGTTTATCTACACCAACGGCGCGCATCCGGTTGAACTTCATGCCGAGGGCGGTTTCAAGAAGAGCTACCCCGTTACGGCCACAAGCACGGTGAGCACAATAGGTGCCGGCGACAACTTCAACGCCGGACTGGTGTACGGAATGATGCGGTACGGGGTGACGCGCGACGTAATCGACCGCGGACTCGGCGAGGAACTGTGGGATAATGTGATTGCATGCGCACAGAAATTCTCGGCCAACTGCTGCAAAAGCATCGACAACTCTATCGACAGGGAGTTTGGCGAGGCCATGCGAAAAGAAGCCCGACAGACCGGATAAAGGAAGAAAGCAAAATGCCTCCGGCCATATCTTATGCCATGAAAAAAGAATAATAACAAATTAAATAAACTTATTTGAACCATGATCGAGATTAAAGACAACATCTATTATGTAGGCGTCAACGACCGCAACAAGGAGCTCTTCGAGGGCCTGTGGCCGCTGCCCAACGGAGTTTCGTACAACTCTTACCTCATTGTCGATGAGAAAGTGTGCCTCATCGACACAGTTGAGGTTGACTTCTTCATGCCATATATCAAGAACATCAAAGAGGTGATAGGCAACCGTAAGATTGACTATCTGGTGATAAACCACATGGAGCCCGACCACAGCGGAGCCATAGAGCTTATCAGGAAGTATTATCCCGAGATTAAAATCGTGGCCAACAAGAAGACGTTCGGCATGATTGAAGGCTTCTACGGCATCACTACCAACGAGGTGGAAGTAAAGAACGGCAGCACGCTGAGCCTCGGCAAGCATGATCTGAGCTTCGTTCTAACGCCTATGGTTCACTGGCCCGAGACAATGGTTACGCTCGACACGACCAGCAACGTGCTCTTCTCGGGCGACGCCTTCGGCTGCTTCGGCGCACTGAACGGCGGCATAATAGACTCTGACATCAACTGCGACACGTTCTGGCTGGAGATGGTTCGCTACTATTCGAACATCGTTGGCAAGTACGGAGTGCCCGTACAGAACGCCCTGAAGAAGCTGGAGGGAGTGCAGCTCGACTATATCTGCTCTACGCACGGCCCCGTTTGGCACGAGCATATCAGCAAAGTTATAGGCATATACGACCGTCTGAGCCGCTATGAGACCGAGGAAGGCATCGTGATATGCTACGGAACGATGTACGGCAACACAGAACGCATGGCCGAGGTGATAGCACGCGCGGCAAGCCAGGCCGGCATCAAGAACATAGTTATGTACAACGTGTCGAAGACTCACCACTCTTACATACTGCGCGACATATTCCGCTACCGCGCGCTCATAGTGGGCGCACCTACCTACAACGCCGGCCTGTACCACGAGATGGAGGTCCTTCTGAGCGAGATAGCCGGCAAGGACATCAAGAACCGCCACTATATCGGATGGTTCGGAAGCTACGCATGGGCCGGCAAGGCCGTTGAGCGCATACAACACTGGAACGAAACCAAGCTGAAGTTTGAGGCTGTGGGCACTCCGGTAGAGATGAAGCAGAGCCTTAAAGAAGACTCTTTCGCACAGTGTGAGGCCCTGGGCCGCGCCATGGCCGAGAGGCTTAAACAAGACAGATAATGAAAAAGATAAAGCTGGGACTGCTGCCAAGGGTTATCATAGCGATAGCTCTTGGCATAGCGCTGGGCAACGTTCTCAGCCTGCCGGTGGTAAGGGTGTTCGTAACCTTCAACGCCGTGTTCAGCCAGTTTCTCAACTTTGTTATTCCGCTGATAATCATCGGTCTGGTTACTCCTGCCATTGCCGACATAGGCAAGGGCGCGGGCAAGCTGCTGCTGGCCACGGTAGCCATAGCTTACGCCGACACGGTGCTCACGGGAGTGCTGTCGTATGGCGTGGGAACGAGCCTGTTTCCGTCGATGATTTCGTCGGTTTCCGACTTCAGCTCCGTTGTGAAGCCGGAGGGAACTGCTCCTTATTTCGAGATAACCATACCGCCTATGGCCGACGTCATGAGCGCGCTGGTGTTCTCGTTCCTCATGGGCCTGTGCATAGCCTACAGCAACACGCCCACCCTTAAAAACGCCTTCATGGAGCTGAAGGAGGTAATCACCAAGACCATAGCCGTGGCGGTGGTGCCGCTGTTGCCGCTCTTTATCTTCGGCATATTCCTTGATATGACGATGAAGGGCGACGCCATGCGCATCATGACGGTGTTCGCCAAGATTATAGTTGTAATCTTCGCCCTGCATATCTTTGTACTTCTTTACCAGTATGTCATAGCGGGAGCCGTGGTAAGGCGCAACCCTCTGAGGCTGCTCATCAACATGCTGCCGGCCTACTTCACCGCCCTCGGCACGTCGTCGTCGGCCGCAACCATACCGGTGTCGCTGCGCCAGACGCTGAAGAACGGCGTGAGGAACGACATAGCGTCGTTCGTGGTGCCCCTGTGCGCCACAATCCACATGTCGGGCTCTACGCTGAAGATAACGGCCTGTGCGCTTACGCTGTGCATGCTTGAGGGCATACCCCACTCGCTGCCCGTGTTCATCCACTTCATAATGATGCTCGGCATCGTAATGGTGGCAGCTCCAGGCGTGCCGGGAGGAAGCATCATGGCGGCTCTCGGACCGCTCGCCTCAATACTGGGGTTCAACACCGAGCAGCAGGCACTTATGATTGCGCTCTACATTGCCATGGACAGCTTCGGCACGGCATGTAACGTTACGGGCGACGGAGCCATAGCGCTGGTAGTGGACAAGATGTTCAAGCCGAACAAAAAGGCCGCCGCAACGGCTGCTGACAACGCACCGACGGAATAACGGAACATATATCAAGGATTAATAAAAGGCATTTTTCCGCTTGCGGAAAAATGCCTTTTTATTTATGTCTGAACTTATATAAAAAAGCCGAACGGCACGCATAATATATCATAATGATACAGGCCGTTTTCTGAAAGGTGGCATTTCGCGTTGCAAAAGGCCATGTTTTACACTGCAAAAGGCCACCTTTTAGGGGCTAAAAGGTGGCCTTTCGGAAAACGTCTGACTGTCAGCGCGTTAGCAATGCCTTCAGTTCGTCCAAGCTGTCGGCCGTCATCAGCGTCTTGTCGAAGCCGCTGCGTATCACTCCCTTGCCCTTCAAGTCGTCGAGCATGGCAAGGAGAGAGTTCCAGAAACCCTTCATGTTATATAGTATCACGGGCTTGCCGTGATAGCCTATTGACGCCGACGCAACGATGGTGAATATCTCGTCGAGCGTGCCCACGCCGCCCGGCAGCGCAACGGCCACGTCGCATTGTGCCAGCATGAGGTCCTTGCGGTCGCTCAGGTTGTCGCACATCATCTTCACGTCAACATGGTCGGACACCCTTCCGCCTTTCTCAATAATCATCGGCACCACGCCAATGGTAGTTCCCCCGGCCTCGTGCACGGCCTTAGCCACACACTCCATAAGTCCCAGGTTGCATCCGCCGAACACCAGCGTATGCCCGTTTTCACCCATCCATCGTCCCAGTTCTTCGGTCATTGTGAAGAAGTCGGGGTCAAGATTTGAATTTGCCGAACAAAAAACTGCTATCTTCATTGTCTTAAAATAATTATCGGTTTACAGCAACGCAGCGGCCTTTCTAATCTCCGCCAACCTCTTTGCCAGCTTCTTGTCCTCCCTTGCCACCTGCAGGTTATAGTCGCTCTGCATGCCCACAAGTATATATGCCGGAATGCCGAGAGCGGCCTCAAGCACCAGCGCAAGGTCGGTTGTTACGGGCCGCTTGCCGTTAAGCACCTCGTTGAATGCCGTGTAAGGCAGGCCCAGACGCTCTGCCACCAACTTCTGCGACAGCTGTCTGCACTCCAGTTCGTCCTTTATCAGTTCGCCCGGATGCACCGGACTGAACGGTGTTGCCAACTCATCCATTTGTCTTGTCTATTTATAATGATTAGTAATGTCTGTCAAAGAGCATATCTCAATCACTGCGCTGTCATCTGCCGAGGCTATCTCCCTGAACTCAAGCCGGTACTGGTTGTTTATTCTAACCGACGAAAGTCCCTTCTTGTCACCCTGCAGTTTTTCATAATTGAGCGACCTGAACGGAAACAGGTCTTCTATGCGCCGTGCCTTGTACAGCACCCTGACGCACTTCACGTAGCCCCTGACAACCTGCGGCTGAAACCTGTGTTTCTTGTCCTGAGCCTTTCCCTTTTCGTAAAGCTCGCGCAGATAATCTTTTTCAAAGTTTATTTTCATAAATTCAAACCAGACACCTCTCCACACCAATTCGTCCATGCAGCCCTGTAAACAGCGGCAACACTGCCATAACTCAGGCGTAAGTGTGGAAGCAATCTCTATCCAACGGCAAAGATAACACATATTATCCTATTCACAAAAAAAGTGAATATTAAATTTCATAAAACCTCTTTCATCCTTCATCATGTAACGTTTCCATGCGTCAAAGGCCTGCGGCACGGCTGACATTTCAGCATAAAAGATGCAAGATTTTTCATTATTCATTGTGCTTTATTCATTTATTTCGTATCTTTGCACCGCATTAATTATAATTAATTTGAAGACATTTGAAGAATTAGGCGTAAGCGAAGAGATTCGCCGCGCTATTGAGGAGCTGGGCTTTGAACATCCCATGCCCGTACAGGAAGAAGTAATCCCTTATTTACTTGGTAACAGAAACGACGTAATTGCACTGGCCCAGACGGGTACGGGCAAGACGGCCGCGTTCGGCATTCCGGTGCTGCAGCGCACCGACTCGCGTGTGCGCCAGACACAGGCGCTCATCCTCAGCCCCACCAGGGAGCTGTGCCTGCAGATAGCCGACGACCTGAAAGACTTTGCCAAATACATCGACGGCATCAACATCGTGCCCGTATACGGCGGCACTTCTATCGAAAACCAGATAAAGTCGCTGCGCCACGGGGCACAGATAATAGTGGCCACGCCCGGCCGCCTTATCGACCTGATGAACCGCGGAGTGGCCAAGCTCGACGCAGTGAGGAACGTTGTGCTCGACGAAGCCGACGAAATGCTCAACATGGGCTTCTCCGAGAGCATCGACGAGATACTCGAAGGCGTGCCTGAAGACCGCAACACGCTGCTCTTCTCGGCCACTATGAGCAAGGAAATAGAGAAGATTGCACGCAACTATCTGCACGACCCGAAGGAGATTGTGGTGGGAAGCCGCAACGAAGGGGCCGAGCACGTAAACCACATATACTACATGGTGAACGCCAAGGACAAGTATCTGGCGCTGAAACGCGTGGTAGACTACTTCCCGAAAATATTCGCCATTATCTTCTGCCGCACAAAACGCGAGACGCAGGAGATAGCCGACAAGCTGATACACGACGGCTACAACGCCGAATCTCTGCACGGAGACCTGTCGCAGCAGCAGCGCGACCTAACCATGCAGAAGTTCCGCCAGCACATGACACAGCTGCTCGTGGCCACCGACGTGGCTGCCCGCGGACTCGACGTTGACGACCTTACGCACGTAATAAACTTCGGTCTGCCCGACGACATAGAGAGCTACACCCACCGCAGCGGACGAACAGGACGCGCCGGAAAGAAGGGCACCTCGATATCAATAATACACTCGCGAGAGCGCTCCAAGATGCGCGCCATAGAGAAAACCATCGGCAAGAAGTTTGTCGAGGGCGTCATGCCGTCGGCCCAGGAGATATGCAAGAAGCAGCTCTACAAGGTGATGGACCAGATAGTTAAGACCGACGTGAACGAGGAAGAGATAGCTCCGTTCATGGAAGACATCAACCGTTACTTTGAATATATCGACAAGGAAGACCTCATAAAGAAGATTGTGAGCGTTGAGTTCGGCAAGTTCCTTGCCTATTATGCCGACGCTCCCGAGATAGGAAAGGTGCAGGCGCAGGGCGAAAGCCGCAAGAAAGACCGCAAAGACGACGGCCGCAAGCGCAGCCGAAAGGCCGAGGAGGGCTACCGCCGCCTGTTTATCAACCTCGGAAAGGCCGACGGATTCTATCCCGGAGAGATTATGCAGTTTATCAACAAGCACATGAAGGGCCGCCAGGAGGTGGGCAACATCGACCTGCTTAGCAAGATGTCGTATATCGAAGTGCCCGAAGAGGACGCAGAAAAGGTGATGGACGCGCTCGACGGAACTACGTATAAGGGACGCGACGTGCGCTGCAACGATGCCGAAGACGGCGGAAAAGGCCGAGGCAGAAAGCGCAGAGAGCCTAAGGATGGAGGCTTCGAGAGGTTTGAAAAGAAGTCGAAGCGCCGCGCAAGAGAGGCCGAAGAAAGTCCCAAAAAGAAGAAAAAAGCCAATGCGCCGAAGGCCGACAACAGCATAAACGACGACTGGCGGCAGTTCTTCAGGCACGACAACGCCAAGCTGGTGGGCGACGAACCCGACTTCAGCGAGGAGGGATGGGCTGTACGAAAGAAAAAGAAATAACAACAATACCTTAAACTTTATCATTTACCTAAGAGGCGGCGGGGGCACAAAACCCTCGCCGCATTGTTTAATACCACGGCCTCAACAAGGCTCAATAAGACCTGCAAGTGCAATAACGGAGCAAAGTTTTTGCCGTTAAGACGATTTTTCTTACATTTGCAGAAATAACCGGCCTGCGGCCCGACAGACATCAAGGGCGAGGCGGACAGACATATCTTAAATTACCTTTATCTAATAAATCAAATCATGAAGAAATTGTTTTTTACCGTAATAGCCGCCCTCTGCTGCCACCTCACGGCACCGGCAGGCGACATATTCATATCCCCGACCGCCGGCAACGACAAGGCGGCAGGCACCCGTGAGGCTCCGCTGAAGACGCTGGAACAGGCCCTCAAACAGGCGAGGGAGTGGCGCAGGCTCGGCTCGAAGAACGCCGAAGGGGGCATAAACATCATAATGGGCGGCGGCGTTTACCGCCTGTACAAGCCCCTGTTCATACGTCCCGAGGACAGCGGAACGGCCAATAGTCCTACAATAATACGCTCCGCCGACGGCGAAAAGGCTGTAATCAGCGGCGGAACGGTTGTCACAGGCTGGCGCAAGGGCAGCGACGACCCGCGCCTTCCTGCCGGAGTGAGAGGCAAGGTGTGGGTGGCTGATGCACCGATGGCGGGCAACCGCATGGTGGAAACGCGCCAGCTGTGGGCCGGCGGACGCAAGGCCGTGCGTGCATCGCAGTTTGCCTATGGCGTGATGGAGCGCATGAAAGCCTTCGACACCACCGACGAGAGCATAACGATACCCAAGCCCAAGACCGACCTGAGCCGCGCGCGGCAGCTCGAAATGGTGGTGCACCAGCGTTGGGCGATAGCCATACTGCGCGTAAGGGAGATTAAGGACATGGGCAACGGACTGTCGAAGGTGTGGTTCCACCAGCCCGAAAGCCAGATAGAGTTTGCCCATCCGTGGCCTCAACCCGTAATAGACGGCGAGCGCGGCAGTTCTTCGTTCTTCCTCACCAATGCCCTCGAACTGCTCGACGAGCCGGGCGAGTGGTACCAGGACTACCCTTCGGGGCGCATATACTACTATCCCGAAGACGGCAAGGACCCCAACACGATGGACATCACGGTGCCCGTGCTTGAGACGCTCGTCACCATCGGCGGCACGCGCGAGCGCCACGTCAGCAACATAAGGTTCGATAACGTCGCCTTCGAGCACTCCGCATGGCGCCGCCCACTGTACGAGGGGCACGTCACCCTGCAAGGAGGTTTCCGCTTCATCGACGGTTACAAGCTGGCCGAACCGGGCCTCTTCCACAAGGCGGAGCTTGAAAACCAGGCATGGATAGCACGCCCAGAGGCCGCCGTTACGGCACAGTTTGCCGACAGTATAGGCTTCGGCTCTTGCACGTTCAGCCACATCGGCGCCACTGCCGTCGACCTTGCATACGCCGTCAGCTCGTCGGACATAACGGGATGCACCTTCACCGACATCGGCGGAACGGCGATAATGGCGGGCTGGTTCGGCGAACAGGGCTTCGAGACTCACATACCTTATACCCCTGCCATTGACGGAGACATGTGCAACAGGCTCACCATTTCGCGCAACAAGATAACCGACGCGGCCAACGAAGACTGGGGCTGCGGCGCCGTCAGCGCAGGATACGTAAGGGACACAGAGATAAGCGGCAACGAGGTTTCGCACGTAAACTACTCCGGAATATGCGTGGGCTGGGGCTGGACGCCGCTCGAAAGCGGCATGCGCAACAACCGAATAACGGGCAACACCGTGACCGACTACGCCCGCCAGCTGTACGATGCCGGCGGCATCTACACACTGTCTAACCAGCCCGGCTCCGTTATCAGCGGCAACACGATAAGCATGCCCCACCCCGCCCCGTACGCAACAAACCACAGGGCGTTCTGCATCTACTTCGACGAGGCAACCGACGGCTACACCGTAAGCGGCAACAAGATGCCGGAGGAGAGCTTCGGCTACAACAGACCGGGCAAGAACCTCAAAATAATAAAATAGGAAACAGGTAACGACACCAAAAGGGATGTTTTCCAAAAGGCCACCTTTCGCAGTGCGAAAGGTGGCCTTTTAGCGTGCAATATGCGGCCTTTTAGAGACTAAAAGACGGCCTTTTGAAACACCGCATATAACTTATTGACATTCAACGTATTACAGACGCTCGCGGTATTTCTGCGGAGACATGCCCGTCTGCTTGCGGAAAAACGTGCCGAAGCTCGACGGATTGGGGAAATTAAAGTCGTCGGCTATCTCGGCAACAGTCTTTCCCGTGCTGTCGAGCAGCGACATAGCCTTGCGCGTTATGGCCTTGAACACAAGTTCCTGAACGGTGTACCCGCACACCGACTTTGACAGTTCAGACAGGTATTTTGCCGAAAGGCACAGCTTGTCGGCATAAAACGCCACGCCGCGCTCGGCCATATAGTGGCGGCCTATGAGCTGAATAAGCTTCAAAAACACCTCCGTGCGCCGTGCGTTGGACGAGCCGTCAGCAAAAAACTTCCTGCTGAACAACATGCACAGACGGTAAGTGAGCGAAAGGAGCAGCATCTGGCGCTCGCTAACGGCAAAAAGGTCGTCGGCCCGCGGCTCGCCGCTGCCTATCAGTGAGATATACCCTGCAATGTCGTCCTCGCATCCGGTGCTCCACACACAGGGCAGGTCGGGCGACATACTGGCATAAAGCTGCACCGACTGCACCATTGTTCCGAGCACATAGCGTATAGGGGCTGTCTTATAGACGATGATGCTAAGGCGCAGCGTTTCCGACTTTCTTTCTACGCTGAAGAACGCTCCCTCGGGTATAAAAACGGTTTCGCCCCGGCAGGCCTTGTGTGTGCGGCCCGACAGGGTGAACTCAAACTCGCCCTCATGGCATACAATAAGACCGATGCCGAAGTTGCTGAAGCCTTCAGACATGCGCCGGGGAAAATCATTAACTTCGCCCCCCGACGAGCATACACCGGCCATGCAGGATATGTTCTGCTGCAATATTGAGAGTCGTTCTAAAACCTTTTCGTCTGTTGTCTTTTCCATAGCGGCTAATGTTTTACGGCCGCTAAGATAGTAAAATTATCTGACTTGGCGGACGGTCAGTCGCGCCAAGCAGATAATTTCCTCTTCTTATATGGATAAATGAGCACGAAGAGCATTGAAAGCATGCAGCCGTAGAACGTCCAGCCCGACATTTCCTTGACTGCCGACAGCGTGGCCTGCACCTGTACCTTGCCCTTTGTCGACATGGCGGCCATGTTCTCTGCCTCGGTCTCGCTGCGCCCCTGCCAGCGCATGCCCTGTGCGGTCTGGTCGTAGGCGGCTGCCGACTGCGTGTCGGTGCGGTCAACATCCTGAGCAAACATGGTGACGTAGTGCTGCTGGCGGTGCTGCAACACGTTGGAGTAAAGCGCCGACCCGATGCCCGGACCGATAACCATGCGCACGCTGAGCATTATACATATCCATGTTGAAAGATACTTGTAGGGCATGCGCTGGTTGGCGTAGACGGCGGCGAGGGAGTAAATCAGCATCATGCCAGTCGAACGGATAACGACCGGATACTTCATCCTTTCGTACAGTCCGGCCGTCTGCACCTCGAAATACATGAACAGGGCTGACGCTCCGATGAGCAGGAAGCCGAGGCCGAAGAGGTATTTCAGCTTCACGTTGCGCGAGCCGAGGATTATTGCAATGACGGCTCCGATGAAGTAGCCAAGCATGCTCCAGTTGCCCAAGGCTGCGTTCTGCCAGTTGTCTATCTCCATTCCCACGCCCGTGAACACGTTTACAAACATCGAGCTTGTATTGAAAACCATGAGCAACAGGAACAGCACGATGCCCATGTTTATAGTCCGCAGGCGGAACACTTCCACCAGGAAATAGGGCGAGCGGTGCGACCACTCCATGTAGAAGAACACGGCGGCGAATACGACTGTCAATATTGTCGAGCGCACGATGGTTGGGTCGGCAAACCAGTCGAGCGTCTTTCCGTACACGAGCACGTATATTCCGCAGGTCATCATTGCGCTGAACACGGCCACGTTGCCGAACTTGCGGAACGTAATCGGAAAGCGGCGGTTGTTGTAAGCGTGGTAAGGCATGGTCACAAGGACTATGAGTATGGCCACAAGCGTCATTCCCATCATGTAGTAATAGACGTCCTGCCACTGGTATTCGTAGGCTAACCACGCCGTAAGCGACGTGCCGAGCTGTCCCAGAATCATGAAGAACAGGTATATTATGGGCATGCTCTTGCTCTTCTCCGAGTCAAGGCGGTCCCATCCTTCACCGTCGACAGGCTCGTTGCCCGGCGTTATGTTCTGCGTTGCCTCCATGCCGAAGGCGTAGCGTATGAGCGTAAACAGGTTGGCCATCATCAGCACCATGCGCAGGAAACCCATCACAAGGCTGCACAAGGCCAGCACGAATATGCTGTCGGTAACGGCGCACACGTAGCTCAGCAGGTACATCAGGGAGAAGCCTACGACGCACATTATCTTCTCGCGGCGTATGCACACCAGCTGGTAGAAGAAGGGAGAGAAGGCCGCCATGCCTATGGATGTAACGAAACCTACGAACTGTATGTGTTCCGACTGTATGCCAAGTCCGCTCGTCATGTCGCCGCTGTTGGCGGTGTACACGCCGCCCACGGTCAAGATAGGTATGAAAAGAAGTATCAGCAGGACTATTCCGAGCGGCTTGGGCACCCTGTTGTAGAACGGGTAATTCCTGTATTTGGCACCGCAGTTTACGCTTATGGCACTTTGTATCATGGCTCAATGCTGTTTATGTTGAATGCTCCGGGAGCGTATTTCATTAATTAAAGACTCTGGATAACTAACTCCTTTTGGCCTTTACGACCACCATCATTCCTGCTGCAAGGCGTTCGTTGTCGGCCTTTGACAGTCCTATGAAGTCTATCCTGACAGGCACGCGCTGGCGAATCTTTACGAAGTTGCCTGCCGAGTTGTCCGTTGGCACGAGCGAATACTTTGCTCCCGTGGCGCCGGATATTGCCGTTATGCGCCCCTTAAACTCGCGTCCGTCCATTGCGTCGACCGTAAGCACGACCTCCTGGCCTACGTGCAGGTTCTCAATCTGCGTCTCCTTATAGTTTGCTATCACCCATTTCTGCGTGTCGGGCATGATGTATGTCAGCGTCTGTCCTGCCGAAACGTACTGTCCGTCCTCAACGGTGCGGCGTCCTAACTTGCCGTCGCAGGGAGCGACAACTACCGTGTAAGAAAGGTTGAGGCGTGCCATCTCCAATGCGGCGCGTGCCCTTTCTATGGCAGCTTCAGAGCTTTGGCGGCGCGTAGACACCTCGCTTACGCCCGACATGGCGGCCTTCTGCTGGCTGATAAGTCCGTCGAGCTTCTTCTTCGTAGCCTCATATTCGGTCTCAATCTGCTCCAGCTGTATCGGTGTTGCTGCGTTTCGCTCAAGCAGGTTCTGGTAGCGTGCGCGGTCTTTCTCGAGCTTTGCCAAGCGTATCTTCACCTCGGCGATTGACGACTCGTAGACCGATGCCGATGCCTGCGACGTCTGCAGCGACTGTCCTACTACCGAAGCGCCGGCTATTGCGTCCTTGAGCGCGGCCTCGGCCTCCATCACACGGATGCGGTATTCGCGGTCGTCGAGTATCAGGAGGGTGTCGCCCTTCTTCACGTTCTGGTGCTCCGTGAAGCAAACCTGCTTGATGTAGCCCGACGCGCGGAGGTTTACGGGCGAGATGTACTGCTCTATCTGTGCGTCGTTGCTTGTCTCGGTGTTCCTGTAATCGAAGAAAATCATCGATATTTTCACTATTCCGCACACGAGGATTGCTATGCCGAAGATGCTTGCCACGATTTGTCTTGTGCGCTGTCTTCTCAGTTTCTTAGCCTGTTGTGCGTGTGTGCTGGTCTGCTGTATGTTGTTGTTCTTGGTTTCCATTGTGGTATATTTTAAAATTGTTGATGTATGTTGATTTTATGTTATGTATGATGCTGCCTTAAGATAAGGCTTATTTCAGCAGCGAGTCGAGCTGTCCCGTCAGCTTGAGCAGCGACAAGGCGGTTACGCGGTAGTTGTAGTGCGCCGTAACGTAGCTGTTCTGCGCGTCGCTCATCTGCATCTCGTCTTGCAGCACTTCGGTCATCGAGGCGATGCCTTCGCGGTACCGGTCGGTGGTTACGGAGTAGACATCCTCGGCCAGACGGTAGTTGTCGAGCTGCTTGGTGAAGTTGCGGCGACTGTTCATAAGGTCGTTGGTGGCGTTCATGTACTGCGTGCGCAGCCCTTTAAGTGCATCGTCGTAGGCAAGGCGTGCGTTCTCGGCGTCGAGCTTGGCCTTGCGTATCTTGGAGCGTTTCTCCAGTCCGTCGAACACCGGAACGCGCAGCGTGAGACCCAGTCCGGACGAGTTGTACCAGTGGTTTGACGGTCCCGAGTGGAACCAGTTGCCCAGTTTGTCGGTGTAGGCAGAGTAAGAGAAACTGCCCGTGAACGTGAGCGAGGGCAGGTAACCCTGCTGAACCATCTTCTGCTGCTTGCCTGCCAGCTCGCCCTGACGCTGCAACATCTGCAGTTCGGGAAGCGACTCGCAGAGTCCCGACAGCTCGACGGCCTCGACGTTAGAGGCATCCACGGGCGTCAGCACCATGTCCTTGTCGGCCGGATAGTCGATTACGTACTTCAGCATGTTAATCTGCTGCACGAGCATCGCCTCGGCGTTGTCGAGCTGTACCTGGAGGTTTTCCAGATTGATGTTCACCCTCTTGACGTCAACTTCCATCGCCATGCCGTTGTCGAAGAACGCCGTGGTGATGTTTTTCAGTTCCTCCATGCGGCCTATGTTCGACCTGACGATGGCTATCTGCTCGGCTGTGCTCTGCGCGAGATAGTACATCTTGGTTATCTGCTCTATGAGGTCGTTGCGCGCCTTGTCGTAACCGAGGCGGTTGATGCTGTCCATCAGTTTGGTGATGTCGAGCGCCGTGAGCAGCGTCTGGTTGTAGAGCGGCATCTGGAGCTGCAGTCCTGCCGAGGCGTTGTACTGCAACGTCTTCGTCACGTTGTACGGATTGCCGTAGGCCGAACCGTCGGTAACGGACACGGGCGGATTGAAATTGTCGTTCATCGATACCACGGCGTTAATCTGCGGCAACAGTTTGGCGCGGTTCTCGGTGATGGCGTGCTCGCCTTTCACTATGTCGTTGCGCTTAGTCTGCAACTGCAAGTTGTTCTCTATGCCCATACGCAGACACTGGTTGAGCGTTAGCGTCTCCTGCGCATTAAGAGGAATAAGCGCGCAGGCAATGGCAAATGTGAATAATAGTCTCTTCATATCTTTTGTTTCATTTATCCGCTGCAAAGATAGGCGGTTTGCGCCGTACTGGCGTTACGACATTTTCCTGCCGTATGTTCATATTTTCCGTTTCTGCCTGAAACGGCCTGAAAAACGGTTGTAAAAGGCTCGTTTCACAGCAAAAAGCCACCCCTGAAACGGCCGTTTGAAATCAACGGCGTACCTGCCTGAAACCCAGTGCGTTGCAAAAGGCCTCCTTTTACCGTCTGAAAGGTTACCTTTCACCGCACAATATGCCACCTTTTGGAATGTGAAAGGCGGCATATTGGAAAACGGCGGAAAACAGACGTGCACGAACAGGGGCAAAAATGTGGAAACATTTTACTTAAACCTTTTGCCGTTAGAGCTATTTTTCTTATTTTTGCAACACGTCGCCGCCATGGGCGTTAACGCCGTATGGCAGCCACGGCGCACGGCTTGGGCACAGCCACGGCCGGCATGAGGGCGGCCCGCACGCCGCCATGCACGGCACGGGGCGACATTGCACACAAGGACATAGTACAAAATCAACCTACATACGTCATATTTGCAGCCAAGGGCCTAATCCTTGCCCGAAGCCGTAATCCTATAAAAACAAACAAAAGAATGAAACCTACAAACTACCACCTTTTCGACTTTCTCGACTTCGACATAAACCTTTCGCGCGACGAGTCGTTGTGGAAGGCGTACAAACCAACGGGCGTATTCGAGAACGACGGCGACATATACATCTCCGTACCGTTCCAGAAGCAGGTGCTGGCAAACGACATGGCGCCTGACACCGACGTACCGCGCGAGGAATACACACTTATAATAAGACAGTACGAACCTAAGATACTGCGCCTGTACATAGGCTTCGGCGAGGAGCAGATGACCGACGACACCGAGATGCTTCAGATGAGCGCAAGGGTAAAGAAGATACCGCTTGCCGTAAACTTCGACAACGGACGCTGGACGATAACCGACCCGGAGGGCACCGTGAGGGCCGTAATCAACATACGGGAACCGGAACTCGACCGCTGGAGCACGCTGCTGCCCGACCCGCAGGAGACGCTCGACCTGCGCCTGTATCCCGACGGAAAGCGCGAGATACGCCTCGCCGCATACGACCACTTCTCGCCTCCGCGCTACGACGCGCTGCCCCTCGGCTTCTGCAAACTCGACGGAGAGAAGCAAAGGGCTACGATGTCGTTCGAGTGCAAGGCCGACGAATGCTTCGCCGGAACGGGCGAACGGTTCACAAAGATGGACCTCAGCGGACAGACGTTCTTCCTCAAGAACCAGGACGGACAGGGCGTTAACAACCGCCGCACGTACAAGAACATACCGTTCTACGTGTCGAGCCGCATGTACGGCACGTTCTACCACACCTGCGCACACAGCAAGCTGTCGCTCGCTGGAGTGTCCACACGCTCGGTGGAGTTCATGAGCGACCAAGCCATGCTCGACGTGTTCCTCATCGGCGGCGACTCCATGGAGGAGATAATTCGCGGCTACCGCGACCTGACGGGCTACCCGTCGATGCCCCCGCTGTGGAGTTTCGGTGTGTGGATGAGCCGCATGACATACTTCAGCGCCGACGAGGTGAACGAGATTTGCGACCGCATGCGCCGCGAACACTATCCTTGCGACGTGATACACCTCGACACAGGCTGGTTCAAGACCGACTGGCTGTGCGAATGGAAGTTCAACGAGGAGCGCTTCCCCGACCCCGAAGGCTTCATACGCGGCCTCAAGGACAAGGGCTACCGCGTGACGCTGTGGCAGCTGCCATACGTGGCAGAGGACGCCGAACAGATAGACGAGGCGCGCAAGAACCATTATATCTGCACCCTGACGAAGCAACAGGAGGGCGAAGGCTCTAACTTCTCGGCACTCGACTACGCCGGAACGATTGACTTCACAGACCCCGCCGCCACCGAGTGGTACAAGGGTCTGCTGCGCCGTCTGCTCAATATGGGCGTTGCGGCGATAAAGACCGACTTCGGCGAAAACATACACATGGACGCCGTGTACAAGAACATGAAGCCCGAACTGCTCAACAACCTCTACGCCATACTTTACCAGAAGGCGGCATACGAGGTGACAAAGGAAGTGACAGGCGACGGCATCGTATGGGCAAGGGCTGCCTGGGCCGGCTGCCAGCGCTACCCCCTGCACTGGGGAGGCGACTCGTGCAGCTCGTGGGACGGCATGGCAGGCTCGCTCAAGGGCGGACTGCATTTCGGCCTGTCGGGCTTCGCTTTCTGGAGCCACGACGTGCCCGGATTCCACACCCTGCCCAACTTCATGAACTCGCCCGTCAGCGACGACGTGTACGTTCGCTGGACACAGTTCGGCGTCTTCTCGTCGCACATACGCTACCACGGCACCAGCAAGCGCGAACCCTGGCACTACCCGGCCATCGCACCGATAGTGAAGAGGTGGTGGCAGCTGCGCTACAAGCTCATTCCATACATCATGCAGGAGAGCCGCAAGGCCGTGAACAGTGGCTCGACTATACTCCAGGCGCTCATATTCCACCACGCCGACGACCCCATGTGCTGGCACATCGACGACGAATACTACTTCGGCGACGACTTCCTCGTGGCTCCCGTGATGAACAGCGAAGGCCGCCGCAGCGTCTACCTGCCTGAAGGCAACTGGGTAAACTTCTTCACCGGCGAGCGCCACGGCGGCGGCAAGTGGCTCAAAGACATTGATGTGCCGCTCGAACTGATGCCCGTCTATGTGCGCGAAGGCGCCGTAATTCCGGTATATCCCGAACCAGTGGACTGCACGGACGACATGGATTTGAGCAAGACGGAATATATTAAGATTGACGGAAGGTTTGGAGGGATTAAATGGTAATGGGTTCTGCTGGTAGTTAAAGGAGTTAAAGTAGTTATCGCCGGCATGCCGGCTAGGAGTTAAAGTC
>CAJMMQ010000028.1 GCA_905214625.1 uncultured bacterium | reverse complement strand
TACTGCAGTAATTAGTCTTCTTGGGTATTTCATATCGTTTATCGGTTTTTTCATAAATAATGGCATGCCAAAAAGCCACAGGCACATGCGCGAGTACAAGGACACAAAAAAGGCATGCAGCCCTGTGAAAAACAAGCTGCATGCCTTTGTATATATTGACGATAATGTGTATATTAACGCGCGCGGAAAAGTCTCGCTAATGTGTGTGTGTGTGTGTGTGTGTGTGTGTTATACAAAAATCAGAAACGGCCAAATTTACGGCACGGTTTTTTACCTCTGCGGCTGAAGAACTTTTGCCGTGAGCGACATTGGCCCGTGTCATAACTTTTGTATGTTGCATAATGCTTATGTTATATTATATAATGAATCGATTGTAAGAATCAGTAGTGTGAGAGCTGCGTGAGGCAGCGTACGTTATATTATGTCATCAGTTATATTTGCAAATATATAAAAAAAATATATAACTGCGAAAGCTTTTCAAAAAAAATTAACACCGTCCGTGGTTATACTTTAATTTTTCCGTAAAAGCATCATGCTCGCGAAAGGTGCCTGCGGCATATCAAAGTGTCAGCGGAGTTTTGTCAGGATTTTAAGACGAAATAGAAATCCGTGAGGCTCAAATGCCGTTGCCACGGTAAAGTTTGTTTACATTATAGCGCAAAAGGCATGCTTTTGAAAAATTAACGGGCCACTTTTGGGTGAAAAGTGGCCCGCTTTTTCACCACAGACGGCCCTGTTTTTTAGCTGAAACAGCGGCTTTTTTGCCGGGAACGGGGCTAAAGACATTGCACATTTATCCGTACAACGGCGTAACGTCCTGCATCACTGCCGGTTGCGCTTGCACACGAAAACCGCCCATTTTTTCGTCCAAATGATTTTAATTTTCAAATACCGCACTATGGGAGCGTCAACGGAAATCAATGTGTAAGCGTATGAAAGGAACATTGATGCAAAATGAAAATTTAACCCAAATCGGTCATCAGACCGTATATAGTTTTATCAATTTTGTGAATTCATGCTTTCAGCCCGTCTTTTTGTTTCTATTGGCGCAAGGCGCTAAGCGCAAACGAAGTTCAGCGTTAGCTAATTAAAAATTAAAAGTTAAAAATGAAAACCGAAAAATCCAAATGCTGATTAAAGGAAGAGTGAAGAAACGAAGTTCGGCATAGCCAATTATGAATTGTGAATTATAAAAGTGCCTGCGAAAAATCTAACGAAAATCCGCTCAATATAAAGCAAAAATCCAGACCGAATTCTAATAACTGATTTGGGTTTAAGGGAATAATGAAAAGCGAAAACTGAAAAATCCAAATACCTGGTGTGGGTATATGCAAATATGGCAAAACAAAATGCGGTATAGCGGCCTGTCGGGAATAATAATGCCGCATGGACTTAGGCTGTATCCATGCGGCATAACTTTATGTAATGTAGACTGAGAATTTTGGAATCACTTCATTTTTATTTTTCTCACGGCAACGGTTTTTCCTTCGCGTGTAATCTCCACGACTGCAACACCCGACACTGCTGCATGGATGTTTTCGGCTGAAGATAACGCGATGTGTGATGATGCCTGAACACCGTCGGCAGAATAGACAGCTATGCGGTCGCCGGCCTCAACACCGCTTACGCTCACCCTGTCGCGTGACGGCGACCATGCGCGTATGTCAGCGTTCCTGCCGTCATCGAGCATACGGTTGAAACTGATGGTGAAGCGTCCCGATATGTCGCCGCCGTCAATTGAAGTGAAGTTGTAGCTGCCATCAAGCAGATTGGCCTGTTTGCCTGTCTTGGCATCTTTCAGTATAACACTCTCATAACTGCCGGCATCGCAAGTCTCAGGTATAGAGAATGTGTACATGCCCGGTTCGGGCAGTGTTACGCCTACAGCCACCTCACCGTTTTCATTGACAGCAGACAACAGCGAGTAACGTCCGCCGTTGCGCTCTGCGTAAATTTGCGGTATGCTGTCGGTAACATTCATCCATTTAACGCCGTCGCCGCTGATGTCAAACTCGTTGCGTGACATTGAGGACTCTACGGTATTGAGTTGCAGCACGTCGGTCATGCCATTGTCGTCAGCAGCGCGGGTGTTGCCGGTTGCATGCAGCTCCAGACTCAGCTGCGACATGTTTCCAAACGCTTTTCCGCTCTTGCTGCCGGATGGCTGCTTAACGGTGAATGTTTCCTCATTATTCAGTGTTGCCGTCTGCGTAAATACTGCACTGCCGGTAGGGATGTAACCTTCAACATCTCCATTGTCTCCGTATGTCTTTACGGTCTTATAACCGCCTTCGTAGCCGTAAATAACGCGGCCGTACTCCATGTCGCCGTAATTCATCGCACAGAGATAAGGCGAGCCGAAGAGATTCCAGCTCATGTTTTCCTTATGAGTGAAGCGGTTGCCTCCTGTTGTCGTGGATGTCCATGGGTCATTGAAGTTATATTTCATCAACGAGATGGTCTTGTCTGCACCATTTTCGGTATAAGGTGATGTGCTCTTTCCGTAGAACCGAAGTGTCTGTTCCTTGCCTGTATTGTTTTCAAAGAGCAATCCCTCATACAGTTCGGCCTGATCTATATTTATCATTGTCCATGCTGTGCTGTTGTTGCCGTCGAACTTATAATCATAAGCCGCACGGACACTGCCGTCGTAACGCTTCGGCGTGATACCGGCAATAAGACTCCTTGACGAGCTGACATCGAACGGCATGGATATAAGAGCTGCGCCATCTTTTTCTATGTAACGTTCAACAGCAAAATTGGCTAAACTGATATAGTTGCCGTTGCCGCGCAGACCGGCATGATGTTGCAATAACAAGAAACCGGGGTTGAAGGCGTTGCCGTTGGGATAAACATCCGCTGCAACAGACAGTTCTTTATCTTCACGTACATAAACAACAGACTTGCCCACAGGTTTGTCGTCTGCGGTAATAGTGTAATCGTTGCTGATGTCCCATGTCTCGAAACAACCGTTGTCCACAGTGTTGCGAATACGCAGGTTGCCTATCAAGTCGTGCTCATGGCCGACTAAATCAGTGTAAGCCTTTAAGTTTAAGTCGGTAATCGTTCCTGCATCAATATCTGTAGAACTCTCCATAAGCTGGTACTCCCAATAATCATCCGTAACGTAAGTGTTCGTTTCGCTGACAGAAGCACGGTTGTTGCCGTTGTCCGTAACATCCGCAATCGTGCCGGTTGCCGTTACGTTCACAGCCTTTACGCCGCTGACATTACCAAGCACAAGAGTGTTATACAGCAAGCCGTCAGCCGCACCGCTTACATCGTTATTAACTACCGAAGTAGAGAGCGCACCGCTGTTGACCGTAGCCGTTCCCGTCACCACAAAGCCGTCAACAATGCTGCCGTCCGCACTTACCGTTACATTATTCAACGACGAGCGGATGGTACTTTCTATAATGCCCTTGCGCTTGCCGAGCAAGTCTGAAACTATCGCTTTCACGTCGTCATCAGTATAATTATATCCCAACGAAGTACTACTGCGCTCGTCGTTCATTCCGCCATACACTTTCGTATCGCCGAGCGACAGATTAAGCAAACCTGTGTCGTGGTAATTTCCGTGAACAAACACGTAACCAGTCTTCGAATTATCCAACGCATAGAGTCCTGCCAAGTCTACCGCACCCTGCAGGTCGTCGAGAGCAGTTTCCCAACTCTTGCCGTCCGCCGTGCCCGTAAGGTCGGGCTTAACGTAAACAATCGGCTGCAGCGGTGCCTCGTATTCGTATGCGCCAACATCGATGTCGGTATCAACGAGGCGGGCGTTGTTGCCGAGGTCTGTCTCGTCGTCAAACGATGAAATGCCCACCTGGCCCAAATAATTGTCATTGTTTCCTTTATTCAACAGCTTGACACTCGGACGGATGCGATAGTCGCGGCTGTAGATGTCTGCATTATTAGGGTCGCGGAAGTTAGGGCCGTTGTTTACATCGTCATTGGTAACCGTACCGGCAATGGCCACATTATTATTCGTGTCGTCTGTTGTCAAATTCTGCGTATCGTTATTCCACGAAACTGAGTTGTACACAGCCGGAACATTGCCTGATGCAGCAGTTGTCAAATCCACCGTATTATTCGCAAACGTTGCATTTACCACCGTTGTACGGCTGTCAGCTCCATTCAGCCCTGTACCGCCGTCGGCAAACAGGGTATTAACGAGCAGGATTTTGCCCGACGAACCTGAAACTATATCCAAGCCATTTGCCTTATTGCCGCGGAATGCTACTTGCTTCAATGTCAGTTTGCCGCCAGTGGTTCCAGCCTGCATTCCCGTACCTCCGGCCGTTGTCGTATTCTTATTAATAAAGGTAAGTCCCTCTATCGTAACAGGTTTATTATTGGCCTCCACGTCCATCAGGCTTACTGTTTCGTTTGCATTGCTCTCCTGTGTGGTGATAATGGTCGGCTGGCTGAAGTCCTGCACGCCTGATTCGTTGTAAGAGCCTTTAACGGTAAGTGATTCGCCAAACTCATCTGACGTACTCATAGACACCGTAAATGCCGTTCCGGCAGAAAGCTTTGGCAAAGAGTATTCACCGGCCTTGATATAGACAGCCTTGTTCTTTTCATAAGGATTTACCTGTGAACCTGTAGGATTCGCCATAGCTACCAAAGCTCCACGAATATCAGAAGTAGCATTAGCCCAATTAGTGCCATCACCCTTACCGCTCTCTATTGTTGCCACATAGATGGCATCCATTTTCGGGAAAGCCAGTTCGTATTGGTATTCATAGACTCCGATATCAATCGTTTTGTCCATTTCTTTACCATTTTCATCCAACGGACCGGCATAACGCAGATAAGTGGTCAGATAATCGGCATAGCCCATATATTGCGTTGAATAATCTGAAGCGTTAGACTCCATCCAAGTTTTATAAGCACCGTCTATTACTCCGCCAGTTTTTACAGGATTTGTTCCGTCTCCGGCATCAGTCAACACCGATATGGATGCAGGATTCCAAAGATTGTAAGCGTCATTGCCAGCCACTCCAGCTACAGTGGAAGGTTTGGCAAGGCGAGGCCCTGTTACAGCCATGTTGTCGGTAGAGAGTAGAATATTACCAGTTCCTTTTGCTGTCAAATCATGCCTGTCGCTTGCACTGTAACTGATTGACAGGTTTTCCTCGTCTGTATACAAGTCGTCCATCTCTGACTCGTTGCCCCACATAAGCGTGTTGACAATGGTGTTCTTGGCATTATGATGATAAATAACAGCATTATCCTTTGCCTTGTTCCTCGCAAAAGTATTATTCATCAAGGAAATGGCCGGGTCGTAGTGTGTCACGATGCCTTCAGCATAGTTGGTACCAATGGCTCCGCCATAACCAGCCGTCTCATTGTTCACCCATAATGTATTGACTGCATAAAGGGCGGCGTATGTATTAGGAGATTGTGACACTCCGGCCACGTAAACGGCACCGCCTTTTGGAGGTTGTTGGTCACTGGTTGTTATTGGATTGTCAACAGTGCCGTTGCCGGCCAAGATGGAGTTGATAATGGTAAGCTTGGCGTCGCGTATGTAAACAGCACCGCCACGCACGGCAAGATTGTTGGTCAGACGGCAACGGTTAATCAAATAGGACACGCCGTTTGAATAAATGCCGCCTCCTCGGCCGACCTCGTCTTTATCTGCCGCATCGCTTAACACATTGTACGTCTCGCCTTCCATAATGGTAAGGCCGTCGAGTGTGACAGGATTTACAGTTGTCGCTGTTCCGGCATCTGAATAAACCACATGGTAAACGCTCTTTACCTTTTCAGACACGTTGATTCTGCCCGAAAGGATTGTCTGGTTAGCCAGCTCCCACGGCTCGTTGATACCGTTCTGGTTGAAGTCGGAATATTCGCGGGCTGCCAATATGTCGGAAATTTTACCGTTACATGTAAATGTTCCGCTGACGCTCGGAATGGTTTCAATATCTTCCTGATTTTCGGCGGTTGATGAAATAAGTTCTGTTCCGCTGAATCCGCCATAAATGCTTACACCTTGCGGCACCACGTATGAATTCTGCCTTTGGTCGGCTTCGGCGGTGCTCGCGTCTTCACGGCGCATGCTCGGCTTATAGGTACCTGAAGCTATAAGGATTTCAAATTGCGTATTTTCATCAGCAACTCCATTGTTACGTACTTCGCGGATATATTCCAGCGCATCGTCAACCCAGTTTACGGAAGTATAGAAAGAACGCCCGATGTAGTCGTCAATATTCGTATTGTCAGGTAAGGTGACATTAGTACCCTTCGACACGAAAATACGTTTAATAAGTCTATCGGTAGGTATCACACCGCCATTGAAAGCGTATGCACCCACATCCACGCGGGTTGCGCCTGATTGCACACGCTCTATACCTTGCATGTCGTCAGTGGACACATTAGCCTCGGTTTGCAAGGTTTCGTAATATCCGGTCGTAACTCCGTGCTTGATGAGCGGAGAATAAACCTTCAGCGTGCGGTCGGTGCTGGCAAAATAAACATTCTCGTCGCTGGTCATTGACACGTTCTCGAAGTTAGTCGGCATCTCGTATGTTTCAACGTAGCAGTTGTTGAAAGGATAGAACACCGCCTCGTTGTCGTCTGTGGCATAGCCCGGAAATACCGTTTTCCAAAGGTCGTCGGCATAAGTTTCCGTCAGCACGCCACTGACGTTTTTGTCAGAAGGAGCCGTGTTGCCCCAGAACACGCTGTTGAGCACCATGGCTGCACCGTCTTCCAGATAGAGGCCGCCACCAGTAGAGGAAGCCGTGTTGTCGGTAACTGTGCAGGAGACGATGTGCACACGGTTAGTTTTGTCTACATTAGTATTGTCTCCATACAGGCCGGCTCCGTTTTCTGCCTTATTATTTATAATAGCACAGCCCGAAACCAAGCCGCCCGGCAACACATACAGACCGCCGCCCTCAATAGCCTCGCATCTTGTTATTACGCAATTTCGCACGTGGGCACCGCCCGGCACGATAGCACCGCCGCCGCGTGTTTTAGGATTGCCTGTTCCTGCCATCGAAGTGGCCGAGCCGTCGATAAGGTAAAGGCCGTCGATAATGGTTGTCTTGGTCAGTGCGTCCTGCCCTGTAGGGTTTGAAGTGACTGTAGCAGGCTTAAACGTTATAGCATGGTAACCGTTAACCTCCTGCGTGGAAGTAGTAGCCTCTTTTACCGCACTCAATATGGTTTTGTATGTATTTGGTTCACGATATGTAAATTCTTCTGTATAGCCGCCTTCAACAATAATACCTTCAGGCACTACGTATGTGTAGCTCTGCGGGTCATTGGTACTGCTTAAAGTATTGGCATGGTAGGTGAATGGATTTGTGCCTTGCTCGTAACCGGCGATGCGCACATAAACCTGACCATCAGTCAAAGTTGCTGCTGCATTTCCTGCTGCTGTAAAAATCATCTGCAACTTCATGGCACAGGCCGCATCGCTCACAGAGCCGCCACTCCGCAAGCCACTACCATTCTGTGTCACATAATAAATGTATTTCTTTGAGCCATCGTCCTCCGTAACAGTTTCGTAATCGATATTTCCTTCATTCTCGCTCTCGAATGCGCCCATGTCGATACCGCAGTCCTTAATTCGGGCTGTGTACTCGGCATCGTAGTCGGGAATGGTGATATAACCATCGGTACCATCAGGTATAGCCTCCGTACCGGTGTTGATGGCGGGAGAGCCGGTTAATAAATGATAATCACCTTTTTGCTCATCAGTAAATTCTGGATAACCGGATACATTATGTCGGGAGGCATAAGTAACATCTCCATGTATCAAAGAAGAAGATTCATTAGCATTTCCAAATGCGTCAGTATAACCTACATTGCTATAATATACATGAATTCGGTCTTTCATAATGCTATAACCGTCGTTGTTTGGCGTATCTCCACTAGAGCCTTCGGGTATATCCACACTAAGTACTTGCAAGTTGAGATTCTCCGGTTTAGAAATACCAATTCCGCGACCTCCTTCCTCTTTATTGTTATATATGATACAATTATAAATCTCAGCGGTACTATAAACAAACATACCGCCGCACATAATATTTGAATAGGTTGCATCACCTGTCTTTGCAGTATTGCCAACAATCGTATTGTTATAAAAATTACCACTTATCTGGCAGGCGCCGGCACCGATTGCCATGGTATGATAAGTAACTTTTTGATTATTCCATTCCAATGCTTCGGCACGATTGCCGGAAATCAGTGAGTTGAAAATCGCAGCAGTGTAAGGTTCATCATTTAAAATATACAATCCGCCTCCATACGAAAATGCAGCACCATTTCCACTCTCTTGCTGACTGTAAACTCGTAAAGAGTTATTGATTATCTGACAGTTCCTAATGACACCTCCGCGACAGAACACTCCTCCTGCAACTGTATGAATACCACCACTATTTGATATAATATTCTTTTTATCCGCTAATATAATGTTGTCTTCGATGATACAGTTTTCCAATACACAGTTTCCCATCATATAAACACCGGCACCTCCACATTCACCAATGATTTTTGTATCTAGATTCATAATATTTCCTGTTATAGAGTATCTATAACCGGTATTCAGAGAACCGTATCGAATGACTAATCCATCCCAAACTGTTTCTGTATTAAAATGTTCACGTTGCGCAAGTACACGCCCGGTATTTGGCCAGGAAGAAGAATATATAGAAGTCTGGGGATATGTTGGCTTACTGGTTTGTGCCTGCAAATAAGTCTTGTAAGTATTCGGGTCACGGTCATTCTCTCCCGGCGTTCCCGAATCGGGGAAGCCGCCATAAACATTGACTCCATCCTTCATCTCATACGCGTATGGCTGGCTGTGGATGTTTGTAGAGGCGTTGACATTATTCGGATTACCTTTTATGGTTCCGGTATATGTTCCTGCCGCTACCCAAATCTTATCGCCGCTTTGGGCCACTTCAAGGGCTTTTGTCAATGTGGCAAACGCAGTACCCCAGGAGCTGCCGTTATTGTTGTCGTTTCCATCGCCGCGCACATAAATCACGCCGCTTTCCGGCAATATAGCCTCATACGCCCCCAAATCAGGTACCCCGCCAAGACTACGCCCATTTATGGTTGTAATGTCATGCGTATTGTCTGTCGATGTTCCTGTCGCCTTATTAATCAAATCCGCCTCCGTAGAGCTCGTCAACGGACGGAACTCTGAATAGCCACCCAAGTAAGTATCAAAACCAAGCGTCGCGCCCGCTGCATTCGTCGGGTTGGCAAAGTTCTTGGCACCGTCAGCACCGATGGAAATTAAGTCAACCGAATTTGTTCCTGACGTATTACCTGCCGAGAAAGACGAGGTGCCCATGTTGGCCGGTGCCGCACCCTTATTATTAACCACAGTTACGTGTTCCATCGTAAGCGTCCGGGCGTTAACCACGGAAGCAGTTTCTGTGGTGTTTGTGTTGTTGTTAACCACGCAGTTTTTCATTGTCAGAGTGGCATTGCGTGCGTCGACGGCCGCACCCTCTACGGCGGTGTTGTTCTCGAAGATACAGTTGTTGAGAGTTACTTCGGCATCGTCGTGGACGAGCAGGCCGGCACCATACTGGCGGCTGGCTTCTCCTGCGGCGTAACCGTTAATAACATGGAAGCCGTCGATGACAGCCTTTGCTCGGGCAGCCACAGTGATGCAGTGGTAGAATCCGTCAGACATAACCTTGCCCTCGTGGTTGGCGTTGAGAATGGAACGGTAGGTCAGAGGGCTACGTGGCAGGACCGTATTATTTGTAGGATCGGCTGCGTCACGCCTGTAACCGCCATAAATTTCAACAGCCTGTCCGCTTGCCATAACAGGAATATTTATAGTGGCGGTCTTCGGGTCGAGGTTGGTGTAGGCATAACGCGGCCAAAGGTCGCCTTCGAGTACGTGGATTTCCAAACGTTTATTGCCTACTTCAGTTTTGCTAAGTCCTGCAAAATAAGTTAATGCCTCGTTTAGCGAGCGGTAAGCCGTTGCCCATGTGTCGCCCTGATGCGTCGGGTCGGTACAGTCGGCATCTATATAAATGACCAAAGCGCTGCCCGTGTCTTGCGGTTTAATTTGCGTTGCATCCACATTGTACGCGCCAAGTGAAGGCTTTTGCGCGAACAGTTCATTGGTGATGTCAAGCTCGGGAGCCATAAGCACCTCCGAGGGCAATCCTCCCAAAGTCATACCCAGTGCACGGAGGTTTGAGCCTGTAACAGGTTCCCAGTAGAAGTCTATTCCTTCAGCACTACCGTCCGTGGCAAGTTTCCACCCTGACTGTACGCCTACAGCTGTCTGAATGTTGCCGGCAGTAATATTAGTGGCCGTTCCTGAAGTGTCGAACTCCGGGTCGATTACACCCTCTGTTACAGAGTTGTTTTTCTCTGACAGGGAAATCATTTCCTGCTGGAGTGTATTGTTCCATACGGCGTTGTTTATGCCCGATACACCGTTGTAAAGGAAGCGCACCTTCTCAGCCGTTGGACTTTTGGCGTACATGGGCACATTGTTTGTGGTTATAATGTTGTTCCATATTACCGAGTTGAACACCAACGCGTATTCGTTGATGTAGATACCGCCTGTCTGCGAAGCATTTGATGTGGCGTTGTCGGTTGCCGTGGGACAATAGTTGTTGGTTATGGTGTTCTGCTGCACTATGCCACCGCGGTCGCAATAAACAGCACCGTTCTGACGACTTGTGTTATTGGAAATTACAGATGTGGAAAGAATAAGATATTCAGGATGCATCTGCCCGTCGCTCCATGCTCCGGTATGGGCAAGGTAAACGCCGCCGCCGTTGCTTGCGGAATTGTTTGACACCATCGAGGCGAGTACTATGCCTGCATTGTCTACATAGACACCGCCGCCGTTGACATCGGAGTTGTTATTGTAAACAAGCGAGTTAAGCACACGTCCGCCGTTAAGGTAGACACCGCCGCCGTTGCCCGTAGCTGAGTTTTCCGTAACCACGCATTCATTAAGGTATGCGTTGACGCACATATAGACACCGGCACCGCGGTCGGTCAGGAAATCGTCGGCTCCGACACCGCCCTGGGCATATCCGCCGCGTATGGTTACACCGTTTAAGGTGGTTATTCTGTTGAATCCTGTCTTGCCTTCCGACGGCAGGGGAGCGAAGAACACAACGTGGCGGGAGTCGCTGTTGACGGCCCATTTCTTGTCAGCATCATTCCATTGCGTGTTACTTGCTGTGTAGAGCGAACCTTCCAGTATCGTACGGTTAGTGTATATCCAAGGCATTGCGCCTTTCTTGCGCTCTTGCTTGGTCTGTTCCGTTCCTGCAAATCCACCGTAGACACTGATACCGTCGCGCATACGGAACGATGCCGAATAAGTTTTTCCGCTGATAACCTGTTCCTTTGGAACGTAGGTGCCGGCCGCCACCCACACTTCGCCTGTCTGGTTCTGCGGATTGTTGTCGGCCAAATCATTAATCATGTTCTGGATATTGCCCGAAGCGTTGGCCCACGACGAACCGTCGCCTGTGCCTCCTTCTTTTACATAACGGATGCGCGACGCGGGCAGGTATTGGTATTCGTAAGCGCCGATGCTGATCACAGCACTATTTGCGTCAGGACCGCTGATGCGTGCATCGCCGCCCATATCAGAAGATCCGTATGCGTTGCTGTCATAATAGTCGTTGTTTCCTTTGTCTACGAGATAGGAATCGCTCAGTATTGCCCAAGTCCAAACGGGATAGGCTGTGGTGTTCCATTTAAAGTCACGGTCGAAACCGGTACGCGACGACGGGGCCTCGAAGTAAGGCGACTTGTCATTTTCATAATTATAATTACTTAATGCCAGGTTGCCGTTACCGTCGTTTTCAATCGCAGAGCTATATGCAGAATACTTGAAATTTGGACTGGTTACAGAATAAAGCATGGAATTACCCCAGACAACTGTATTGAATACGTTAAACTGGCTGCCGCCGGGTGTATTGACCATGTCGATTCCTCCGCCAGTATTGCGTGCCACTGTACTGTTGACCGCTTTGGCGTTAGCAGAAAGGCAAAGACCGCCGTTCTCATTGTTGAACACGGCACAGTTTACAACCGTACCGTCACCTGCGAGATAAACGCCGCCGCCCTCATCCTCAAGACTGGAACGAACACCCGCAGCATTATTGTAAATGGCGCACTGGTTGATAAGCGACTCGCCGTTGTTGACATTCTTCACGGTGGAAGCCACGTAAATGCCGCCGCCCTCGGTGGCGTAGTTATGCGTGATGAAACAACGCTCTATGCTGTAATTACCTCCGCCTGTATTGTCGCCGGCAATGTAGATACCTCCACCCTTTTCGCCAGTACCGTCGGCATGGCCGTTGCCGATGGAAATACCATTAACCACGGTTTTATAATTGTTGTTGTTTCCACTTGATGATGGATCCATATTCAGCGTAAGCACGTGCGTGGCGTTGTCTGAACGCGACGTGTTGGCAGGAAAAATCAGGTTAACATCATCGTGTGTGTCGTTATTGCCGATATCGCCGTTAAGCATTGTACGGTACTTCATCTGATAAGGCTTGCCCAGCGTTTCACGGTCGTTTACGTTAATTTCATCACCCTTAAAGCCGCCGTAAAGCTGCACGCCCGACTTTAGGGTAAAACCATCAGTCGTGGCAGGAAAATATATCTGTTCTGCTTGTGTAATGCTCTCGAAGCCCTGCACCCAAATCTGGTCGCCGGCCTGTGCTGTATTAAGCGCTGTTGAAAGCGTCGTTGCGTTGTCCCACGACGAGCCGTCGCCAGTGCCCTTAGCCGTAGGGCTGACATAATAGACCATGGAAGCCTTGCTTTGCGCTATTGAACTGACAGAAGCGCAAAGAAGCGTTAGTAATATATATAGTCTGAATAAAGTCCGCATCCTTATCATTTTTTCAAATCTTATGATGTAAATTTTATTTCATTGTCAAGATACCAGTCGCCTGCCGTTTTCCTGAAACATGCAAGATGCAGGCGGGGCGTGCCTTCCGCAACACCCGGCCGGCGGCCTACGTGCCCGTGCCGCTCATGTCAAGTTCAATGGTTCCGTTTCCTGTAATGCCTTTTATCCAGGTGTTAACCTTATACCACGTAGCTTTCTGCAAAGCAGATTTGAAAGTCAGTGTATAATCTGCTGAAGGGTCAGGAGTTACTCCTGTCTTCTTTGCAGAAATATTAAATGTCACGCTCGGCTTGCTTACACCGTCCGGGAAAACGTAATGGTAAACGCGGCCGTTGCGCTGGCTTATCTCCGAAGTATTATAAAATTCCTTTGAGCCGCCGATTGCGTCAGTACCTGTATACAAATCCGGGAACAAACGGCCGAAACCTACACCTACAACACTTGCATTTCCGCTATCATACGTAAATTCCGTAACTTTCACGTCGGTATAGCCTTGGTCGTAAGCATCGGCGGCATCCCACTGTATGTCTATCTTCGCAGCCAGTCGGGTAAGCGTCATCGTAGGTATGTTGCCTATCTCGCCCGTACCGCCTTTTTTTATCTCAAATTCCGCGGGAGTTGTGCCGTCTCCTTTATAATATCCTGTGGCTACGCTGACAAACTTCGCGTAATCAATAGTGCCGTTATCTTCTGAATAAGCATTCGATATGGTAAGAGCCTGCACTTCGGCATTTGTCGTACAGCTTGTTATTGCTGCGCCAGGATTATTAGCTGCGGCGTTGCTATAAGTCACGCCATAAATATAAACCTTTCCAGGCTCGGCGTCGATTGCGAGCAACTTGAAGTTTGTATTGCCGTTATAAGCAGGGAGCGCGTTAAACTGCTCCTGTGTTATAGTGGTAGTCCTTACTTTCGAATTGTCAGAATATGCCAGAATAACAGCCATTTCGTCCCAGTCGGCCCCCTCGTCAACGGCAATGCCGGGGTCGCCCATGCGTGTGCCGACAGATGTTGCAGGAACGCTGATTATCAGCCGCACCGTCTCAACATCGGGCGCAGGCCTGTCATCGTCGTCGTGCGAGCAGGCGACGAAGAGCATCATTAAAACCGGCAATATCAGCAAAAATTTTTTCATCTTTCTTATTTTGACATGGTTTGCCTGAAACTTCGGGCGGAAGTCATTTCCCGTGGTTGCCACTGCCTTGGCAGCCGGCTTCGCCCCGTTTTCCCGTCCGTGGTGTCCAGGCTTACACTTAGCTTACTTTACTGCGACTATATCTCTATGTCGTGGTTGCCGCCGGGCTTCCAGTCGAGCGTTACGCTGACGCCCACTTCGGCCGTTACCGCCTCCAGCGAGCCGTCGTCTTTCATGCGCACGCGTATTATCCTTATGTCGCCGGCGGGCAGCCTGTCGTTTACGGTTATCACGTTTTCGGTTACCTTGCCGTCCTTCTCCACGTAGACGTTCATCCGCCACAGTCCGGCGTCGCCGTCGGCCCTTGTGCCGTCGGGCGACGGCAGCATTACGGAGTAGAGGCAGTCGTAGCCGCCCTCCGTAATGCGCTGTGTGCGCACCACGAGCTTGCGGTTGAACAAATAAACGCTGTCGTTAATGGCAAAGCTGGAGGCAGTGCCCTCCACGTAGCCATAGATGTCGTCGGCCTGCTGCCCGTTGCGGTCGACAACCACGGCGGCGGCGCAGTTGAGCATATAGAGCCAGGCGCGGTATTTCTGGTTGCGGTTCTCGAGGTGCATGTCCATGCGCGACGAGAAGAAGCCGCACGTGTGGCTGTTAACAGTGTCAACTCCCGCCTCGTAGCCTACGGCCATTGTCAGGTCTGAGTCGGTTCCCGTGACGCTACTCATCGAACCTTTCGCTATATTGGCCAAGGCGAGGTTGCGGTAGTCGCCACGCGGCATGTAGACCGTGACCGAGGCCGACGAGGCGTCGATAACGGCCGACTGGTGCCACTCCAAACGGTTGTCGTCGAAAAACGACAGGTCGATGTCGTGGGCTATGTTGGTAAACACTCCGCTCATAGCGTTTTCTATCCTCAAGGCCATGGCCTGCTCCTCGGGGCGCGCCAGCTCGGTGGCTATCTCGTGTTGCAGGTTTGCCCTCAGTTTCTGTTCAACCATGTACTCGACAGCGTAGTCCACGCCGCAGTCTGACAGGTCCTCGTCGATGCACGACGACAGCGACAGCGCCGCCACGACGCACGCGCCCGACGCGCACCACAGCCATGCCTTGCGCACAAGGCATGCCGAATTGTTGAGGATATGTTTTGTCTTTATCATAGTCGGTTATTTCGCTTTCCATTAGTCAGCCGCACGCCCATGTACGATTCAGCCCTTACGGCACTTCCGTCGCCGTCTGCCCGGCGCGGCCTGCCCCTGCCATATTCGTCACGCCATTGCGGCTTTTGCTTTTTCGGGTCGCCCACGCGAAGATTAGCAGTTATCGCGCAAGCCCTTGACCCGCTGGTGAACGGCAGCCCTACGAAAGGCTGCCGCCCTGTTTCTATTTTACTGATTTAATCTTAAATCACATTGGAATCAACAACATTACTCAATAGTAACCTCATCAACCAAACCTTGCTTCCACTCGAGATCAACGCTAAGACCAAGCTCAAGTTTCGGAGAACGCAAGTCAGGAATACAGTTGTAAGCATTTTCCAAAGAATTGATGGTTACTGTCGCTTTAGTCGTATGATCTTGACGGAACACGCGATTATCAGATTCAACTTGCATTGCATCCGGAGTCAACTTACCCACCAAATAGAAACGTCCTCCATTAGGAACAATTCCGTCCTTACCTGTAAATGCTTTTCCAGTCTGGTTAGTCAACTCCAATGCAAAACGTACTTCTGTACCCTGTGCAGTCTCCAATGCCAAAGAATAAGCCATGGTGGCAGATGTTGTAGTTTCTACTTTAGTTGAAGTAACCGAAGCATCATAGATGGTATATTCTGTATAAGTAGATCCACTACCACCAGCATCCGGAGCCGGAGTACTGAAATCCCACTTCACGTTCTTCTGACCGCCAATCAGGACTCCGTCCAAGGTAATACCATTACTTGCCTGAGTATTAACATCTCCACCTATATTATCTTTAACCGTTTCTGCATTAAACTTAGCAAGCAAATCAAAACGGCCTACAGCATAATTAATAGGATCTTTCAGTGCTACGGAAGCTGTTGAAGCACTTACTGCTGCATTATCATTTTCATAAAGTCGTAAACAAGTTTCCCAATCAGTAGCATATTGATCAGCCAAAGATTTATTTGATGTCTTAATCGGAGTATTCACCCAATAATATAAAGATGCCGGATAAACAAAGTTCTCCATATCTGTATAACTCAAATCACCGACATTGGCAGAAGTGATATACTCAAAAGCAGAAGAAGCATTATTCCATTTTATTTGAGCAGAACCATCAGGTAAACCCAAATTGCGTGGATAAGTACAATCCTTAATGGTTCCACTTGCACCAATTGCTCCATCTATAGATGCAAGAATTGCATTTTTCAAGTTGTCCTCACCATTTGCAGCAGCAGTAGTAATACCTGTTTCCAAATTATTCAAAGCCAATTTGATTGATGCTGCCGAACCTGCCTTCAGGCGGATAAATGATTGATAATACTGCTGCAAATCAGTTGTAGATTCCGACCATTTTTTACCAGAAAACTCGGTTCCAGCCACTGCATTCAATGCAGCGAGCAACTTTGTTGTTTCCTCTGAAGTTGCAGGACTTGAAATAGGCACCAATTCGAACTTAATATTATCTACAGCAGTAGCAATCGTTGCTTTCAAAGCACCGTTCGCTTTCTCCGCTCCTGTAGCTTCTGTCGCCTCGCCATAGAACAGGAAATTATTCACACCTTCTGCCAATTCCACATCATAATAAACCTTGGCTCCAGTTCCTTCACCCAATTCGCCAGGCTGGATAGCGCCTAAATTAATTATCGATTCACCAGTTTTTCCTGCAGCAGGAGTATATTTAAACGGAATCAAACTAATATTATCTATTCCGCGGAACACCGGATCAGCCTGCCCCTGCACAATATCCTGCCCCAGACGAGTATCCTTCTTCCCCGCAGCCGGAATATTAATCGCAAACTGCGTCTTAACACTTTCACCATTGAACGTCGGGTTTTGCTGTGCAGCAAGATCGTCGTCAGACGAGCAGGCGGTGAACCCCACCGCGCCTATCAAGGCGATTGCGCCCATATAGGCATACTTGTTAAAAATTCTCATAACTAAACAGTTTTAAATTAGTAATAAATTATGTATTAATATTCACTCTAACTGATTAAACACACTTATCTTAACACCACGTTAACGCAAAATGCGCTTTCATTGCACTGATGCTGGTCGTCCCTATCGGGTTAGAGACTACTATCTTTTTAGTTATTTCCAGGGTGGCGTATATTTTCTCGCCGCTCCCAATCTAATTTATTCCGCAACAAACACTCATCCTTGTGCTTCGCCAAGCATCAAGCTTCGACATAACGGAGCGTTAAACAGTCCATGCAGGTATAGTGGTTGTGCCAATGTTATCGACCACTCCGTAGCCGTATGTAGTATCTGTCCAAAGAGCGGACTGCCGGCTCCAGGCAGGCAGCAGCATACTGAAACTTGGGGCACCGGCCCCTCCTTATGTTATATCTTGACCTCCTTTTTCATAGGCGTTATTGGTTGCTTCTCTCCTATTTTGATCTTTTTTTATTTTACTTGATTCACCATTCACTTCAGTCGGTTGCCAGAATGCCGCCTTTCAGCCTGTTAGCCTCTGTGGTGGCCCTTGCCCGGCGCAGGTTGTCGCGTGCCTGTGCGTTGCCGTCGGCGGCAGCCTTCTCGAAGTAGCTGAAGGCTTGCTGTTCGTCGCCTGTCATGTAGAGCGCCACGCCAATGGCGTTCCACGCGCGGGGGTCGTCCTTCACGGTGAGCAGCGAGCGCAGCGCCACGTCGTAGAGTCCGCGGTGCATGAGGTCGGTAGCCTCGTTAATTGTCTTGGCTACCGTGTCCGGCACATAGTCGTAATATATTCGCAGATAACCCGAGTTGCGCTGGTCGCTGAGCACGTTGTCGCGCAGGTAGGCGTAGGGGCGGCCCCCGTCGAGCTGCTTTATCATCTGCTCGCGTTTGTCGAGATTTTTCTCGGTGTCGATTATCCGCAACAATTCGTCGCGCCCTTCAAAGTTGCCGTCGGCAATCTGGTCGCGCAGCTCTGTCCATGCCTCTCCTCCGTTGGCACATTCATAGAGCGCGTCGGGTGTCTTCACCCTCTGCTGTATATACCGCTTCAAGGCATCGGCACGCCGCCCGGCCAGACTCACGTTGTTTTTCTGTGAGCCTTCGACAGATGCCAGACCTATTATCTGAATAATCTTAACCGAAGACGTTGAGTCGGCCATGATGCTGCGTGTAATGTCAACGATGCGGTCGAGCGTAAGCGCGTTGTCGCGATAATCGTGCTGCAACACTGCGCTGTTGAGCGGATAGTGCACATACAGGGCACCTTCCTCCTTGCGCAGAATGCGCGTATTGTCGTAAGGACGATATTGTGATATGTGCTGTAGCACCGGATTGTCTTTCTGCAGCTCTCCGGCCTTGCCCGTGTTGTCCTCAACTTCAGCCAGTACCGGCACAAACGGCGGCACATATACCATTGAGCCCAGCTGTCGGCGGCTCATATCCTCAACATTGCAGCATCCGTCTTTCTCGCGCTTCACGTAGAGATACACTTTGTTTTCCCAAATCCATGGATTGTCGGCACGTTTAAGCGTAACGTCATACTTCACCTCCGACCCCATCGCCGCCTCGTCGGCCGTGGCCTGCGGAGCCGTGTTGTAAAAACGTGAGCGCTCAGTGTAGCGCATGTTGCGCTTGCCTCTGAACACCGTCGGCTTAAGCATCAGTGTGTCGCCGCCTGACGTAACAAGGCATGGCGTGGCAACAACGGCATAGTTACTGCCCACGCTGTCTGCTTCGGTCAACACGAACGAAAGTCTGAGCAGCGTAGAGTCAACCCATTGTGCGTCTATTCCTTCATTGTCTGATACTGATGCATGGCACACTGATGAAGCCAAAGCAAAAAGTATAATTGTACTTAAATATCTCATCATTATAATATTTTCAGGTTAAAGAAAATGTCTTCTGTAAAAGAAGACAAAACCGCAGCCGGCACAGGGCGCACCCGTGCCTTATTTTATATAGTAGATAATAGAGATTGCAAGTTTTGTAGGCATGAACACGCCGCGCGTATCTTCGCCAAGTTTACTTCCGCACACAGCACAAGCGTATTTGTCGTAATGTGTTATTCCGTAACCAAGTCCTAAAGCCCCCTCAATGCTCCAACGATTGCCTGGCAGCATCCAGCTGTATCCGTAAACAACACCTACGGCTCCTATGTCGCCTTGAAACCTGTATTTTTCAAGGTCGGGGAAGATACCGAAAGGCAGCTTCACGCCACCGGCATTGTAATGAGAATAAAGAAGGTTGGCTCCCACAAAATGCCCCGAGAAAGGAGAGCACAGCCAATAGCGCGCCTCGGGCTGAACTACAAAATGTTTAAGCTTCTTGTTGTCTGAAAATGTAAACGGATTGTATCCCGCTGAAACATCAAGCGTCCACTTAGACGATAGCCGCGTCTCAACTGAAGCATTAAATGTTGCTGTAGTCCAATACAAAGTATTGGTCTTGACCGCAATATTTTGTGCATTAATCGTAAGTGTGTCGGTCAAAAATAAGGCAACTAAAGCTAATAATCCTTTAAATGATTTTGACATTGATTAATAATCTGGTAAGTTTTGTGCGAAGATACAATTTTTCGTTCACATATTTTATTCTTATCCTATATCGTTATTTATTATTAACTTTTGGATTTCTTTATTAACAAGTTTGAATTTGACATTGGATAATATAAGTGACGAATGCCGTTGATATACTTATGCCATGCTATCTGAAATCATATTTAGTCGTCCCTTAAAAAGCCCATTTTGGGGAGATGTTGTTCAGACACAGTATCT
>CAJMMQ010000027.1 GCA_905214625.1 uncultured bacterium | reverse complement strand
GTCGCTACCTTTTTGACCTCTGTGTCATCTTATGAGGGCGGTTGCGGATTTGAGGTTTATAAAGTAAATTGTAAAAAAGAGATATTGGGAAGTTTAATTTGACAACTTCCCAATAAATTTATTCATTTGACGAATCATCTGATGTACTGATAACAGGCACTTTAACAACCTGCTGTACGCCGCTGTTGTTATAGACGAAAGCTACAACAGACATATTTTCAGCCTTCCAGGCTTCATCCAAAACGTAAGTGCTTGTTACTGTCTTTTCCTCGTCCCAAGCTACGCTGAAATCTTCTCCGTCCTGTCCGTTGACAGCTGTGCGGAATACATGATTATGCACATATGACGGATTAATTATGTCATTCTCCATATACTGAATGTTTGTTATATTGTCTTCAGTAAGCCAAAGCTGCAGTTTACCTGTAACATCAAGCACGCCTTTTGCATTAACATTTATGGTTACGGTTCTTGTTGCTTCATCATAAGATGTTGTTGCGTCAAGTTCGAGTGGAGCAGAAGCCTGCAATGCATCACGGACAATTGTTCCCCAAGACTGGTATGTACTTGAAACCGTCTTTCTGTCAATAACTCCGGTAGGCTGTGCATCTATATTCCATGAATTAAAATAATAATCTCCTGTCTCTGTCCAAAGTGGGAAAGGAGCCCCTGTTACAGTTTTAGAAAACGGACCGCTATGGATACCTACGGCAATAACATTGTCTGCACCATACTGTTCCTGCAGACTTTCAATCATTTCTGATGCATTAGGACAGTTAACGCAACGCTGTCCGGTAAAATCCTCTATCAACACACGTTTCGCAACTTCCACCGGCTCCACTTCGATAAAGCGGTCGTCCTCATCAATGTTGCTACATGCCATAAAAGAAAGTGCTGCCGCACAAATGGCCAACTTACTGTATATGTTATTTTTCAGCTTCATCTCTGCTTAGAAGTTATAGTTGTACGAAAGTGTTACACCCTTGCTTGCCGGAACGTAACGGCAAACGCCACCTGAACAGTTGAATCCGGCGCGTGTACGGCCGTAGCCGAGCTGTATACGGTGAGAGCCCTTGTTGAAAGTTACGTATCCCTGATAATAGTGCAGGTCTGTCACGCCGCTGTTATACTCGTCGGCAATTGTGAACATCCAGTTAGGAAGCACAGACAGCTCCAGCAGCGCATACCACCAGTCGCCAAGGTCTTCATCGGTTGACAGATACTGAAGTTCTCCACGCAGCGTAAACTTGTTGTTGAACTGATACTTTGCATCTGCAATGAAGATGTCTGAATGTATCATTCCGCCTTCGCCCTCAACAATTGTCTTGTTGTAGAACTGGTTCATGTACATGAGGTTAATTTTGAACTGACGTGTCAGTTTCTTCTCAATCTGTACGTTCAAGTCCTGATAGAAAGTCTCGTCGCCCATCTTCCAGAAAGCAGAGCCATATCCGTCAGAACCCATTCCTCCGATGTAGTTAGTATCAATACCACGAATGTGAGAGAAGTTCACCTTTACGTTTGTGCCATACTTACCGCCAAGGAGCGTATGACGCTTGAACTTATAGCCGAACTCGCCCTGGAAGGCCCATTCGCCGTCAGGATTGGTTGCATAAGGATACATGGCAGCCAACGCATAAGTCTGATCCATCGTAAATGCCGGCAGATGGTTTATGAACGATGATGTACCGTTAATTGTTCTTTTACTGCGGAACGACATGTTGTCGCTGCGCTTTGCCTGCAGCAAGATGCTCATGCCCCTCTTTGAATAAGAAGCCGACAGCATGGCGACATTTCCCTTACGGTATATATATCCGTTATCAAACGACGGATCTTGTGTTTTCCATGCATATTCGGCAAGAAGGCTAAAGTTGCCTTTCTGCAAGTTGGCGCGCACATCAAAAGCATTTACCGTTGTGGGCAAGTTAAGCTTATGAGTGGCATCAACCATTATGTCTTCTTCTTTCTCATACTTGTTAACCCAAGAAGCTCCGAGCGTAATGTATGTTCCGCTGTTGCTCAGGCCCTTAAACCACTGGTCGAGGCCAAGTTCTAAATCTGCGCCCGACACCCAAGCGTCGTTATGCGACCAATATCTGCGCTGCTTACCGCTGAGGGCTTTAATTGAAACGCCGGGCAGGGGCTTTATCGTAAAACGTCCTCCAAGCAGAGAGTTGTCTATACCCAGCGTGCGCTCCTCGTATGTGCGGAGGATGAATCCCGAGCCAAACTGCTCGTAGAAGTTACCTAAAGTAAGATCCCAGTTTTTAAAATGAGTCTTGAGATAGAAATATGGCACGCCCCAGCCCTTGTAGCTATTTTCAAATCCCGGCAGAGGATGCTTCAGAAATTCGAAACGTGCTCCGGCATCAACGTGCTCGCTCATGACATTTACGTCAGCAAATGTATTTGTCAATGCCCATTCGTTAACCTTCTCGGTGCCAATAGCTTCGTCGTCTTGCGGAATAAGGATGTCGCTCTGTATGCTTCCGCTTACGGTTATCTTATTTTCTTCTGTCTCTTGCGCCATAGCTGTCAACGACAATGCCGGCATAAGCAAGAGACAGATTAGTTTATTGTATTTATGCATAAGTGTCAAAAATGTTCAGTTGTCAGCACCTTGTAGCATTATTTGCCGATAAGCTCTCTTACCTTCTCAATAAGTTCCTGTTCAGCTCCTTCGGTATATCCGTTGTGTTTGTAAACGATGTTTCCTTGACCGTCGACAATAAGCGTATAAGGAATCATCTGTATTCCGAGCGCGCGTTTAAAGTCGCTGTTGGGGTCAAGCAACACCTCGTATGGCCACTCATGGCTGTCAACAAGAGGCTTAACTTTGTTGATGTTCTGGGCCTGGTCGATAGAAATTGCGATAAGCTTCACTCCCGTTTCCTCTTGCCAGTCCTCATAAACTTCGCTTATGGCTGTCAGCTCACGGTTGCAAGGCTTGCACCAGGTAGCAAAGAAGTCAATAATGAAAGGCTTGCCATTGTTCGACAATGTGTCTGTCCTCACTGTTTTACCGTTTATATCCTTTAGAGTCACAGACGGTAATTGCGCATTAGCAGAACATACTATTCCCAGCGCAAAAACAATTGATAATAAAAACTTTTTCATTATTTATGCAATTTTACTGTTTTAACTTGGACAAAGTTAGTAATAATTTTGAAACGTGCTAACTTTTTTATTGGAAAAATTGTATAAAATTATTTGTTTGTTATAAAAGTATGGGGCAATTAGTCTATTTAATATTTTTTAACAATATTAATGCAAGCTATATACATATTTTGTTCTTTTATAGAAATGTATTCGTCATTTTTTCTTTATTTTACCATATTTTACGATAAAATTTACCTTATGTTATATAATAAAGAATTATGATAACATAATGCAATGTGAAAATATTTATTGCTTTTCGACATGAAAAATAAATATGCCCTGATTAGTTTATAAACCAGTTTTAGATATTTGTTCGTGTTTTTTTCAGTCAAATTAAGTGTAAAGGCAACATCAATTTTAACGTGTAAAACAACATCAACAAACATGAAATCTCAAATGCAACCTGCGTGAAACTTAAATTAAAGAATTTGACAAAAGTTATGCTGCCTGAATGAAGACAAAATCTTAATGTAAAAGTTATTTTTTGCTTCTTTATATATAAATAGGTGTAAAGTGCTTGACTGAAATCAATTTCAGGATAACTGCAATAACGTAACAAACATATAGACGGGATATGAGAAAAGCAAAAGGGAAAAACACAAATAAATGACCTGAGCACGAGGGAAAGCATACTGACCGGCATAGAAAAAACAGCACATATATACAGCTGCACGGATACATGATTTTTCTTTACATTTTCAGATTTTAAAAGTCCATATTTTATACTACCGTAATTGCCCGGCGGAGGTTGCCGAGACATGAATATTTATACAAACGGATGCAAGTAAAATTACAAAATAAATATCATTTTGACACTGCTACTTTGCAAGATATTTAGGACAAAACAGGAAACGGGAAAGCAGGAAATGGTCTTAGATGATGAAAATTATTTACAATAACGTGCAAGAGCATGCGTTTTGCTCGTCGAAACAGGCCCTTTTTCACCACAAAATGGGCTGTTTCAGTGGCGCAGACAATGCCTTTTGGCACGCTATTCAGCTCTTTTCAGGCCATTATTTTCATAAAAAAGTTGCACACAAGCAGATATTTCGTCTAAAACAGCCTGGCACACAAAGCATTACGTTTGCACACGATTTATGAAAGAATTTCCATCCAAATGATTTAAATTTTCAAATACCGCAGTATGAGAGCGTCACGAAAATTCAATTTGTAAACAATTTGCCAGCAACTACAGCAATATGTTTTTAATTGGCGCCACAACACTTAACCCCATGCCTTATTGATTCTTATTTAGCCAGACAAAGCATATCAGCTCCGCTATTTATTTAGCATAATCATTCCTCCCGCAATCTTGCTCGGTGTTATTTTACATACATTACTCCATATTCTGTAGATAAAGACCGAAACGGAACATCCCGAAACCAAGACAAATCAACATGGCCAAAGGCAAAACCAGCTCAAAACAAATTGAGGAACAACAGTCTGAAAAAATTTACATTCTTTACTCCCAAAACTTATTGTTTTCCTCAACCATAGTGTTTTTATAGATGAACAAAGCCTCATTTAACCTTCTTTTATTTTGAATTTAGGGCGGTTTGCACTATCTTTGCATAAAACAGGAAAGGATACCGGTATATATCTCTGAAAACAAATAAAAACGTGCTTGATATGGAAAACGGCAATAAATACATCAGATTTGACTGGGCGATGAAAAGGCTTTTGAGGAACAAAGCCGACTTCGGCGTCCTTGAAGGACTGCTGACAACATTGCTGGGAGAAAAAATAACAATAAACAGGCTGCTTGAAAGCGAAAGCAATCAAGAAGACGAGTTTGACAAATATAACAGAGTGGACATGCTTGCAGAAGATTCAAAAGGCGAGCTGATACTCATCGAGGTACAAAATAACAACGAATACGCCTATTTTCAGAGGATGCTCTTCGGCGCGTCTAAACTCGTAACCGAATACATTAACCGCGGCGAAGGATACGGAAACGTGCGCAAAGTGTACAGCGTAAACATCGTGTACTTCTCATTGGGAAGCGGAAAGGACACCGTATATCAGGGCAAGACAGAATTCAGGGGAATACATAACGGCGACATTCTTGAGCTTACTCCTTTCCAGAAACAGACATTTAAGGCCGACACCGTGAGCCAGCTTTACCCTGAATACTATATTCTGAAGGTAAACGAATTCAACAAAGTGGCCAAAAGTCCGCTTGAAGAATGGATATATTACCTCAACACCGGCGAACTTCCTGACGGAGCATCAGCTCCGGGATTAGACCAAGTCAGGGAGAGGCTAAAGCTCGACCGCATGACAAAAGATGAACTGAATGCATATTACAGACATCTGGACAACATTGTAATACTCAGGGATAATATTTTCACAGAAAGAGCTGAAGGAAGGGCTGAAGGACTGGCTGAAGGACTGGCTGAAGGCGAGAAGAAAAAGAACTTAGAGAATGCGGCAAAGATGAAGGCACTCGGACTGCCGGCAGACATAATTGAAAAAGTTACGGGACTATCGGCTGAGGAGACCGAACAACTGTAACTGACAAAGATGGAGACACTAAAAGAAAAAACAGCCAAAGGACTGATATGGGGCCTTATGAATAATGGCTCCACACAGATTTTAAATCTGATATTCGGCATATTCTTAGGCCGGCTGCTTACACCGGCCGACTATGGTATGGTAGGCGTGCTGACCATATTCACCGCTATAGCAGGAAACCTGCAGAGCAGCGGATTTACTCAGGCGCTCACCAACATGAAACGCCCTGAAAGTCACGACTATAATGCCGTGTTCTGGTTTAACGTAATCGTAAGTATCAGCATTTACATCATTCTTTTCTTCTGTGCTCCGCTAATATCACTGTTCTTCCATCAGCCGGCACTGACAAAACTGTCGCGCTTTGTCTTTCTGAGCTTTGTAATATCATCGTTCGGCATTGCCCACGGAGCATACATGTTCAAAAACCTTATGGTTAAGGAAAACACCGTAACTGGCTTTGCGGCACTGGTAACATCAGGCATTGTTGGAGTTGTGCTTGCCATCAACGGACATTCGTATTGGAGTCTGGCATGGCAACAGATAATATACATCACCATCGTAAACATAGGGCGCTATTTCTACACCCCATGGCATCCGACACTCCACATAGACCTGCGGCCTATAAAGAAGATGCTTAACTTCAGCATGAAGATTTTGCTTACATCAATAATCAACACGCTCAACAGCAACATTCTTGTGTTCATATTCGGACGACTTTATCCCATAAAAGCCGTTGGAAGCTTTACGCAGGCCAACAAATGGAACACCATGGCCTATTCGTTTCTCAGCGGTACAATGGCACAAGTGGCACAGCCTGTCATGGCGCAGGTAAGGGGCGACAACGAGCGGGAGCGACGCGTTTTCCGTAAGATGATGCGCCTCACGGCCATGCTTTCATTCCCGGCGATGTTCGGCCTTGCCATGGTGGCAGAAGAATTCATATTGCTTACAATACACGAGCAGTGGCTCAGCAGTGTTCCGTTGCTCCGCATATTATGCATCGGAGGAGCATTCATGCCGCTTTACACTCTCTATCAGAACCTTATGATAAGCCGTGGCCGCAGCGACATCTATCTGTGGTGCACCGTGGTGCAGATTGTCATACAGATAGCCATCGTCGTGGCATTTGCCAAGTTCGACATGCAAGCCATGGTATGGGCATACACTGCAGGAAACGTGGTGTTTATCGGTATATGGCAGTATTTCTTAAACAAGCTCACGGGCATACGGGCTTTCGAGGTAATGCGCGACATCTGCCCGTTCATGATTTCAGCGGCTGCGGTAATGGCAGCGGTGTGGCCGCTTACAGCTCCAATATCAAACTTATGGCTGCTGCTTATATGCCGCTTCGCTCTTGCTGCAACTCTATATCTCGGAATAATGAGGCTCGTACATGCCGAAATACTGAATGAAGGAATAGAATTTATAAAGAACAGGAAAAAGCACTGAGGCTGACATCCCTAACCGGATATCATACACCATATTATATGTTGAACATCTAAAAGAAACGGCTGCATATTCTGCGCGCCAAAAGATAGGCAAAGTTAGCAAGCCGGAACGGACAACGCCCACGGAACATGGCGGCAAGCATCTTGAACAGAAATCCCGACGGACGATAAGGCAAAAGGCTGTAAGCCTCGTCGAAACTGTATCCGTCGGTGCGCACGCAACGCAACGCGTTTATCATGCCCAGCTGCAAAGGCACATCGTAAATGCGTCGCAAATCGTTCTGTCTGAAGAAATCAAGTACAATACGGTTTGCCTTCAGATAAGAACGCAGATGGCGTTCTGAACGCGTATGGGTGTAAGAAGCCGTATTTTCGTCACTATAATAATAAACCACATCGTTGATAAACGACCGCTTGGCATAGAACATCAGCCTCGTCATTATAGAATAATCCTCACTATAGTCAACTCCCGGCACAAGGGTTATGCCGTTGTCTGTATAAAGGCTTCGCCTGAAAAGCCGTCCCCACATGCGGTTTGAAACAATGTTCTGACACAACATCAGCGAGAGATAGCGTTTAGTGTCGCGGCTCTGGCAGGGTAACATTGGCTCAGACAACCCCTCTGACGTAAAGCGCTGCCATGCCCCGTCAACGACATCGGCACCGCTGCGCTCCATCTCTGCACACAACAATTCTACGGCCCGGGACGGCATATAGTCATCACTGTCGGCATGCATAATATATTCGCCCGTAGCCGCGGCTATGGCCACAGCGCGTGTTGCCCCTACCCCGCGGTTAACCTCATTGTCAATTATGCGCACTTGCGGCGCACGCTCGGGATAACGTTCAACGACAGAGCGCAGTATGCTGATGCTGCGGTCGGGAGTACAGTCGTTTACGAACACATACTCCATATCGCGATGCGTCTGCTCAAACAGCGAAACCGCGCAACGCTCAATATATTTCTCCACCCCATAGACGGGCACAAGCACAGATACCTTCATAACCCTGACGTTTAACGCTAAACAAAATTTACGTCTGAAATGTTCATAACCACAGCAAGCAACAGCCTATCCCAGCAGATAGCCTATAAGCAGCGTACCGTTATAAGCCCACAGCCACAGCGTAAGCAGCACGAGAAGCCCGCGCAGCCACGGCCTGAGCCTGCCGTTCTCAACCTTTTTCACCATAAAGGCCATTGCCAGAGGCATAACGAACAGCCAGTGGGCACCCATAATATAAACCTCGTTGATGCCAAAACCCAGTCCCATATGCAGAAGCATGTCGAAAGCAAATCCGCTCAACGCCATCCACAAGAAACGCGAACAACGGCCACACCATATACCTCCGATAAAAAGCAACACAAGAATGGCCTCAACCACATAGTTGATTATCCAGCTGTAAGGCACTATAACCGGACGGCTGCGCAGCGTGTCCTGAAGCAAATGTTGGTCGTGCAACTGTATCGACTCGCCAAAAAGGTTCTCAACAGCCGTTGCCGTGCGCGATGTCGACACATCAGTCCAATTTATAAACTCGCCTTTGCCCATAGGCTTGCCGGTATGCTTGTTCCAGGCTTTTTGGTGGTCTCTGACGTATTTAGCTTTAACGCGCTTGTCCATCTCCTTTGCGAACGCCTTCTTTATATCGGCACTGTCCTTGAGCGATGTTGTGTCTGCAAAAGCTTTAAACAGCTTTTGCCGCGTCTCTTCACTTTTCTTCAGCCGGGCTTCCTTGCGCGCCTTTTCCTTGGGAAGCACAAAAATGCGGTACTCCCAGCGCGCAAATCCCCATATCAAAGCCGACGGCAACAGCACGGCCAGAAAGAAATACTTCAAATGAAAAAATTTCCTACCGTTTGTAAACAGTGCATATATAAAAATCTTTATACCATTACTCAACGTAACTCCTGCTGTCACAAAGAACATCAGCACGGTCTGACCTATGCTGAACTTCGTTCCGTTCTGAATTTTCAGGCCCGATATGTACAGAGCAAAGACAAGCAGGAACAACGAAACACAAAAATGGTCGGGCACAATAGCTGCGACCATGACATAGGCAAACGAGAACAGCATGGCCGAAAGCACCGTTGCCTCAAAGCGCCTTATCTTTATAATATCTCTGAATATGCGGAAAATAAAAATAAACGAATAGAATGCAAAGAACAGAAGTGGCACAGCCACAATAAACTGAACCAGGTTAAGCCCTGTCAAATCCATCAGCCATCCGTCCAATACCGACAACGGCCACACCATGAACGACAGAAACGGATGACGGTAAACATTATAATTAGCCTCCCAGTCGGTAACCATCGAATAGGTTATGGGGTCGAAACCCGACATAACAAAGTTTTTTATAAATATCGTCCACCGTGCACCGCCCGTATGCAGAAACGTACTGAAGGTCTTGCTTATCATCAGTCCGTGCAGACAAATGAGCACACAAAGCGCGCAGACCGATGCAGCCAGCTCCTCGCGCCTTATTTTAAACATATTGAAAAACTTCTTCATATTGCTTACTTTTATTTCCAAAAATCAGAATATAACTTTTACAACACTCCTCTGTCGCCACCTGCCCTTAACGCCTAAAAGGCTTGTAATGGCTCTCGTTGGCAAAATCAAGCAGCTCAAAGTCGCCACGGCTGTCGCCATAGGCCACAAGCCAATAGTCATGACGCTCGGGATAAAGCTGAAGCAAGCGCCTCACTTTCTCTTCGCCATAACAGTTCTTGGTAAGGAATCTGCCTGTTATCACCCCGTCGCGCTCTTCAACCATCGTGCCGATGACACGCACGCCGTCAAGACCGGCAAAGAACGGCTCCACCCAATTGTTTATGCTTGCACTTACAACAACCACTTTATCGCCGGCTTTGAGCACTTCCTCTATCTTCTGCACAGCCTTGGGGCGCAGCAGAGAAACTTTCTCACATGCAAAACGGACACACCAGTTGTTGAAGTCGGCAGTTTTCATTCCACGGAAACAATGCGAAAAAACTTTCTGCTTGACTTTCCAGTTGGGATAAAGACCGAGCTTCATAAGCACCAACAACGGAAGATAACGCAGCATGCAAAGCAAGAAAGCCTTATCGCCACGGACAAACCTGATAAACTCCAGCAGAGTGTCGCGGTTTGTCAGGGTTCCGTCGAAATCAAAGGCATGTATCTTTAAAGTACTGTCCATAATCTAAATCAGATGAAACGGGTTATATATTTAAAACAATTTTGTCTTTATTTTATTACATATATCAGCACAAGGAACGTCAATGCCCAAACCAGCACCACGCACTGCGTAAATCTGTCTCTCAGCATCATCTTCGTAGGGTCGCCGCTTTTCTTGTCTACCACGGTTATCTGTATGTAGCGCAAAAGGCCGAGCAACACGAAAACCGACGTGAGATAAAGCAAATCAGAATGGAAACGGTTAACAACTTCGGGCGACACCGTGTACATTATATAACACACCAGCGTAACCGATGCCGTAATGGTTATGGCCTGATTAATGAAAGTGAGATTGTATCTTATGGTGTTCTTTCGCGGCGGCTCTCCTGTCTCGTTCATGCGCAACACGTCATCGCGCCGCTTTGCGAACGAAAGGAACAGGGTAAGCAAAAAGGTCATAAGCACCAGCCACTTGCTGAGCACAATATCCGTGGCAAATCCTCCGGCAAGCACACGCAGCACGAAGCCGAAGGCTATTATGCAGACATCCACAATGGCATACTGCTTCAGCTTTGAGCAATAAAGCAGGTTCATTATGTAATAGGCCAGAATAATCAGTCCCACCTGCATAAAATGGTCGTAGGTATCAAGCAGACAGACCATCACAGCCGACAGGATAAACATGAGAAGCATCAGTACCCAGGCACTTTTAAGACTGACCGCGCCAGAAGCTATCGGACGTTTGCACTTGACAGGATGACGGCGGTCGGCCTCAACGTCGATAATGTCGTTGAAGCAATAAACCGACGACGCAATGAAACTGAACGCAAAGAATGTTATAACCGATGCTTTTATGTCCGACGGGTCGAGCAGACTGCCGCCGAAGAACATGGGTATCATAACAAACACGTTTTTGAGCCACTGGTGCGGACGTATCAGTTTCAACAGATTATTTTTCATTACTTCTCGTTTTTTTATTTCATTCTATATTCCGGTCTGAAGCCAAAATTCTCCACATAAAGCCGGAAAACTTATAGCCGGCCGTCATGCCACGCATTATCAACCTACGTTATGCTGCTACCCGTTATATGTTTTTAGGCAGAAATCCTATCATAAACGACACAAGCTTATGCAACAGCCACGCAAGCACGAGAGAAACGGCTATCATAATAAGAGCCGTAAGACAATACCCCAACTTATAGGGGGTGATGTATTTCATTACAAACTGTATGTGGATAAGATAAAGCTCCAGGCTCACCGTACCGACAAAGGCCAGTCCGCGGCGGATAAAGTCTGGCGTGCGGCACAGCAGCTTCACGAGCAGCAGTATAATCGACACGGTGAGCGGAATGTAGACCATGCGCTCAAGGAACAGCGGGAAACGGCCGCGCCACGACTCCTCGAACTCCACACACATGGCCAGACTCATTATAAAGAGCAGCAGCACCAGCCACAGCGACGAACCGTCGAGGCTGCGTCCGCCCTTTACCAGCGCGCCGCAGTTTATGCCGATAAGGAATATCGGTATGCGGCTGAAGAATATCTCCACATGCCCCACGGCCTTATGCACAGGCGGATAATACTGCACCATGACGGCAAGCACCATAGCGGCCACCGCAAGCCACCTGTATTCGGGATGCTTCTCTATCAGCTTCATGTAGGCAGGGGCAAAGGTGTACATCATCATTATGGCAGGAATAAACCAAAACGTGAGGTCGTCGATGCGCCAGAAGCTCCAGTTTATCAGGATATTGGCAACAAGGTCGGGCACGTTGCGGCTGTAGCCTCCGCCGGGGGTGTTGATAAACGACGGTATATAGAACAGACACGCCATTATCAGCCATGCCGGATATATGCGTATGTAGCGTCGCCAGAAGAAGTTCTTTAGCGTGGGTTTCTTGCTCCACGCATACCAAAGACCTATGCCGCTGAGGAAGAGGAACATGTCAACGCCCACGTTTCCGCACCTTACAAAGCCGTACATGGGGTTGCTCTTGGGCATCCACACATGGAACAGCATGACAAAAATCATGGCCAGTCCCATCAGCTCACTGCGGTAGCGGCTTATGTCCGAAAGGTTTATGGCTTTCATCATATCTTCAGCTTTGGTTTTGGGATATAACGGAACATCAGCTTAAACAGCCATGCCAGAAGCACCGACGCCACGATATACGTAATCAGTCCTGTGTAGATATATCCGCGGTAAGACATCTTTATTATTATCTCGCGCGTGATGGGGTGCATCACGAACAGCGCTGACGATATTGCGCCGAACCATACACACGGGGCAAGCGCCTTGTCGGGTATCAGTTTAATTGTGGCTACGGCTCCTGTTACTATGAACAGCGGCACAAACAGCCACGACCAGAAATAGAAGCTGCCTATGAACACGATGAAGGCCGACACCACTACTATGGTGAGGTTTATCGGCAACGGAAGGTTGCGACCATGACGGGCGTAGAGTATGCCGGCGCCGAAGGGCAGCATACCGCCTATGAAGTTGTAGCGTATGCGGTTTAGTATCTCGCCGCCCTCGTCGACCGACGGCGGGAAAAATGCCTGAACAGCTGTACACAGAACTATCAGAGCCAACGTAACAGCCGAACTACGGCGGTAGAGCACAAGGCGGTAGACTATGTAGAGCTGAAGCATCAGTCCGAAATACCAGTAAGGTCCGGGCTTGATTATGTGGTCAGGGTCGGGCAGCAGGTTGATATACATCAGCAGCTGGGCTATGACGCGGCCCACGGTGTAGCCGTGATAGCCGTGCGGATGGAGATAGCTCACCACGGCGAATCCAATATAGCCAAGGAACATCAGGCGCAGCAGCTTGGCATAATGGAAGCCGATGAAGGGCAGCGCCCTTACTCTCGTCGGCGTGCTGCGCTCATACTTGTAGACGAGGCCGAAGCCGCTGATAAACAGAAACACGGGCACTCCGTAGTGTCCGAAGAACGACATAACGTGTATAAACAGGTTGTCGTCGAGCGTAAGCATGCGCTCAAGCAACTGCCGCGGCTTAGAGGCCGTGAAGGTATATTCGTTCTCCTTTACGGCAAAGCCCAGAAAGTGGCAGTAGTTGTGAAGAATTATTCCCAGTATGGCTATACCCCTAAGGGCCTTCGATTCAGCCATGCTCAGCAGTTCCTTTTTCATTTTCTCAATTCATTTTATGCCCGGCATACCTCCGCGTTGCGCCATATTCACCATAAATAGCGGCCATGCGCGCGTCAGTCTTCCACGTCGAGCTTGTCATAGTCTGTAGTGTTCTTTAATATTCTTGGTCTGTTTTCGTTGTATCCCTCGCTCAGCACATTCAGGTCGTCGCGATAGTGAGGCGAGCTTATGCCGCCCAGATACAGCAGCAGATGCGGCAGCGCGTCGGTCATGTAGCGCCGGTCTTTTGCCTTCACTATGTCGTTGAATAGCGACGGATGCCTTACCATAAAGCTGTGCGAGCACCATATCCAGAACGGAATGTCGAACTCCTCGCGTGCCAGGCGCGCCGTTATCTCGGTTGAGTGCATGCGTCCATAGAAGTGTACGTCGCCCTCATAACACTCCTCGCCGTGGTCGGGCACATATACCACTATGGCGTCGTCGTCCTCAAAGCGCTTTATTATCTGGTCGACAATCGAGTCGTTATACAATATTGCGTTATCGTAGTCGGCCAGCACGCGCAGCTCTTTCTGCTTGAGTTCGGGGCGGTCGTAGTCTTCGGGGTTAAAGTGCCGGCGGTCAAGAGGAAAGCGCGTGCGATAGTCAACATGCTGCCCCTTCAGATGGAATATAATAAGGTTATTGTCGCTGTTCTGGTTGCGCAGCCTGTCATAGTCGGCCAGCAGCCCTGCGTCGTAGCGGTAGAGCCTCGTGTTGCGCGTGTCGAACATGGCGCTGCTCAGCCGCGGATTGTTCAGGAAAAAACCTCCGCTGAAGTCATACACCGCCTCCTTTGCCTGCGGCAGAAACTGGTTGGTAAGGAACGTTACGTGATAGCCGGCCTTGCGGAACAGCTCGGGAAACAGCGGATAGTCGCACCACTCGCCTTTGTCGCCCACGGTATATAGAGAGAAGAGGGCCTTAAACACGAAGCTCGTGAGATTCCACGGCGAAACAACGTCGCTGAAAGGTATAAGCTCGCCCTTCTGGGCGCGTGCCTCCTGCCTTGGCGTGGTGTTCTTGTCGTATCCGTAAAGGCCCGCATGATGGCGGTTGTAGCTCTCGCCGATAATCAGCACGATGTTCTTGCTGCGGAACGAGCAACTGTCAACCTTGGCCTTGTCAATATTTTCAACCAAAGTCTTCACCTGCTTGGCCGTAAGCTCATTGGCGTAGATGCTGAACATCAGGCGGTAGCCCGGCAGATATAGCTGTGCCTTCTCCTTCTTTGTCAGCTCGTGCTCCACCTGACCGATGTTTTCGTAAGACATAAGGCGCACAAACGCCGACTTGTCGGCAAAACACTTGACCGTGCTGACCACGAACAGCACAAGGAACAGCAGTCCGGCCCACGGCTCGGCCATGCGCCACCATCCGGGCACGTTTAAAGCCCTGCCGGCCTTAGCCTCCAGCCAGGCCTTGCACTTCGGGCGGTTGTGCCATATCAGCACCCACGCCACATGGGCGAGCAGCACCAGCAGCACCCAGCCGAGACGGCTGAACACCACAGACGGAGTTAGATACGACTCAAGAAACTCTGCGGCCTCGCGGCTGTCGGTCTCGCCCACGAGCAGCAGCATCGTAGGGGTTATCGTGGTGTCGAACTTCACGAAACAATAGACGTCGACAAGCACTATCATGTAAAAAAATACGTAGATAAAACGCCTGAGCCACTTGGCAACGCTGCGCGGCAAAAGCCACAGCACAATACATATTATGCTGACATCGAAAAACAGCTCGTAGGGCGCAAGCGGCCATGCGTGATATCCGCGCTTGTCGGGCACCACGGCATAAGTGCACACGATACCGAGCACATACATGAATACGAAGAAAGCGGCATTGCCTTTTATCGGCTTGAAGATATTGGTGAACACACGTCCTGCCAGATTCAGTATTTTCATCAAATTCTAATATTTTTGGCAAAATTACATCTTTTTATTGTATCCGCAATGCAAATACGGAGCAAATCGAATGTGACAAAGGTAAATCACACATATTTTATTATACGGAAATACGTTTCATACGCAAAAGCATGGAGTGCAACGGCATAAAAATTAAAAAAGCATAAAAAATGTTTTGTATTGCAACATAAAGATTGTACCTTTGCGGCTTCTTTAAAACAAGTAACATTTCAGAATAACAACAAATCAAAAAAATGAAACCATTTGCATTCAGGCCGCGGCTGCTTGACACAGTAAAGAATTATAACCGAAAGACCTTCATGGCAGACGTTATGGCCGGAGTAATAGTAGGCATTGTGGCCCTGCCGCTTGCCATTGCCTTCGGTATAGCGTCGGGCGTAACTCCCGAACAGGGCATAATCACAGCCATTGTGGCCGGACTTATCGTGTCGGTGTTTGGCGGAAGCAAGGTGCAGATAGGCGGACCCACGGGCGCCTTCATCATCATCATCTACGGCATAATACAGCAGTACGGCATGGAGGGCCTTGCCATAGCCACGCTCATGGCCGGCGCATTCCTCATCCTGTTCGGCCTGCTGCGCCTCGGAGTAATCATCAAGTACATACCCTACCCCATCATAGTGGGCTTCACGAGCGGAATAGCCGTAACCATATTCACCACGCAGATAAAAGACCTGCTGGGCCTTAGCATAACAGATGTGCCTGCCGACTTCATCGAGAAGTGGGGCGCCTACGCCGCCAACATAAGCACCATTGACATGTGGAGCGCCATTATCGGCGTGGCAAGCGTGCTGCTGATAGCCGTAACGCCGCGCTTCAGCAAGAAGATTCCCGGCTCGCTGATAGCCATAATCGTTATGACGGTGGCGGCGCTGCTGCTGAAAAACTTTGCCGGCGTGACGTCGATAGAGACCATTGGCGACAGATTCTCGATTAGCAGCGAACTGCCTGACGCACAGGTGCCGCAGATGACATGGGAGACAATAAAGAGCCTCGTGTCGCCGGCATTCACAATAGCCATACTGGGAGCCATAGAGTCGCTGCTGTCGGCAACAGTGGCAGACGGTGTAACTGGCGACCATCACGACTCTAACACCGAGCTTATAGCCCAGGGCATTGCCAACCTGGCATCGCCGCTGTTCGGCGGAATACCGGCAACGGGAGCCATAGCGCGCACAATGACCAACATCAACAACGGCGGACGCACGCCCGTGGCGGGCATCATACATGCCGCCGTGCTATTGCTGATATTCCTCTTCCTTATGCCGCTGGCGCAGTATATCCCCATGGCCTGCCTGGCCGGAGTGCTGGTGATAGTGTCGTACGGCATGTCGGGCTGGCGCTCGTTCACCGAGCTTATGAAGAATCCAAAGAGCGATGTGGCAGTGCTGCTGATAACGTTCTTCCTCACCATAATATTCGACCTCACCATAGCCATAGAGGTGGGCCTGCTCATAGCCTGCCTGCTGTTTATGAAGCGCATGGCCGAAACCACCGACGTGAAGGTGATTATGGACGAGATTGACCCCAACGACGAGCTTGACATCGAGCAGGGCAACCTTGAGCACCTTACCATACCCAAGGGCGTGGAGGTGTACGAGATTAACGGCCCTTACTTCTTCGGAGCCGGAAACAAGTTTGAGGAGGTGATGGCGGTGTTCGGCGACCGCCCCACGGTAAGGGTGATACGCATGAGAAAGGTTCCCTTTGTCGACTCTACGGGAATACACAACCTGAAGAATCTCTGCATAATGAGCCGCAAAGAGGGCATCGAGGTTGTGCTGTCGGGCGTAAACAGCAATGTTCAAGCCGTGCTCGAAAAGTCGGGCTTCAACGAGCTTATAGGCAAAGAGAACATCTGCGACCATATAAGCACCGCCCTCGAACGGTCAAAAGAAATTATCGGAGAGAAAGTGTAAGTGAAAGTGAAAAACGAACAGTGAAAAGCAGGCGCAGAGCGCAATTAAAAATTAAGAATTAAAAATTAAGGATTCAAATGCGTAGCGGTTGACAAGAAGCAACAAGACTAATGTTCTGTCGGATATGCACGTGTTGTTGAGCGCAGCGAAAAATTCGACAGCATTAAGTATTAGAACCAACGGTCAGCGAAGCTAATTTGTGATCCGAAACTCGTACCTATTAATCAAAATAGGAAGCAAGCGGATTGAAAATCCTGATACTTTATTCCGGCAGATTAATCTTATTGATTGTCGGCTGCGCTCGGCATAACCAAATATAATTTGCTTCTGCTCTCGCTTGCACGACAATTGCAAATCAGCCGGCACATTAAAAGTGAAAAATCCAAATGTTTTGTAGCTTCTGTTCAACCACTCAGCATTTGGATTTTTCACTTTTAATTTTTAATTTTTCCTTGTTCTCTACGCCTGTTTTTTCAATTAAGTTCCGATAATACAACCTTAATTTCTTCACTTTCGTAACCGGGCATAGCGGTCATCCCGCACTCGATGCGGGATCCAGAGATTAAGAGCGTCCGTAAGCACGGAGAATCAGTCTCGTATTTTAGTGGTGACGCCTAAGTTAAGAAATTCCGTCCCCCAATTTCCCCAGTAATTATTATACTGTTCCGTTGTCAGGTAGAGGGTCATATTACCGTCGGTAGTATTCTGCTGGCCGCAAAGCAAAAGGTTCAGCCAATCCAATCGGGTGATGTCCAGCGTGGTCAGTTGGTTGACGGAGCAGTCCAAGTCGATCAGCCTGGTCAGCCCGGTGAGGTCCAGCGTGGTCAGGTTGTTGCCGGAGCAATACAACACCGCCAGCTTGGTCAGCCCGGTGAGGTCCAGCGAGGTCAGTTGGTTGGCGCTGCAGTCCAAGGAAGTCAGCCCGGTGAAATATTCGATGCCGGGAAGGTCGGTTAATCCTTGAAGATGCACATCCAGTTCTTTAACCTCCGCCATCGCCTGCTTGTTTGCGTCCGTCAGGAGCACGGTGCCGTCGTCTTCCTTTGTCCAGCTTACCTGGTCGCCTACCGCCTCGATAAACGCAGTGTTGGTGATGGCTTCGGGCTGGAAGGTCACTTTGCCAAGGTTGAGGATGCGCCCTGCAGTGAGGGTCACTGCGTTCGAGGTGGTCTTGAGGTATTTCAGTCCGTTGCTGCTGTCGGTGTAGCTCAGGGTAATGCCGCCCGTCAGCGTGCCGGGGGCCACGACGAAGTAGTAGGTCTGGCCGGCCTCGAAGGTGCCCTTCAGCGTCACGGCCTGCGAAGCGCCGTCGTTGGCGGCCAGCGTGCCGTCGCTGCCGTCCGTGCCGATGGTGTAGGTCAGGCCGCCGGCCAGCTTTTCGGTGGCGGTGTTAGCGGACAGGGTGAGGTTCGTCACGCCGTCAAGGCCGCTGTCGTCCACGGTGAACTTCACCAGGGCGCAGAGGTTCTGGAACTCCAGATTTTTGCTGCCGTCCTTGTCCTGTGCCCACGAGGGGTTCAGCCCTTCGGCAAAGCTGCCTGCCGTGGCTGTCTGTTCGGTAGGCAGGGTGAAGGTGATGGTGCCGTCGCCGAACGTCAGCGTCCCGTCGTTGGTGTAGGGATAGAAGGCGGTGTAGTTGGTGCTGCCTTTCGTCACCTCTCCGGTAAAGGTGGCGCGGCTGCCGTCAATGTCCGTGGCGGGGAACTCGTTCGAGGCTGTGCCGTCATAGATGGCTATCTTGTCTCCGGCCGTCCAGTGTACGGCGTTGCCTTCGGCCAGCTGGGTGCGCGTCTGCGGCATTCCGGCGGTAAAGGTCATGCGCACCTTCCCCGCATTTCCGCTTTCGTTGTTTTCAAGGATATCGTCGTTGCCGCAGGCTGCCAACAGCAGGGCCAGTGCGGCGATGGTCATGTTCTTTACTTTCATTGTATAATTATCGTTTAAGAATTTACCAATCTACTTCGTCACCGTCTTCAAAACCTTGATGGTCAGCAGTGGCACTGTAATCGCTGCCGCTCAGCAAGCCTTCGCTCTGCATTTCAATAACCTCACATTTGGGAGCTTCGTAGCTCTCACGGCAGTACGCCGTCTTTTTGTCGTTTCGCATTTTTTTACCTTTTTAAATTGTTTATATATACTATATCATTAAATATCTGCATCACGTAAATGTCTGCTCTCCCTGTTCCTGCACGCAATACGGGCGCATGGCTTACCTCCACCGGAAGATGTGGGCTGGGGGCCTGACGCATACCCGGAGACTCGCGCCGCTTTTATGCGTCGTTTTTCCGATAGCCTATGTCCGGTAAGTCAGTTTTTCAATCAAACATACGAAGTTATAATATTGGAATAAGCCTTTTCACGCTGCCGTGGCATGCGCAAAAACAAGGATACAAAAAAGGATACAAAAAAGGCATGCAGCTCATTAAAAAATAAGCTGCATGCCTTTGTATATGTTGCCGATAATGCGTATATTAACGCGCGCGTACTTGTCTCGCTAAAGTGTGTGTGTGTGTGTGTGTGTGTGTGTGTGTGTGTGTGTGTGTGTGTGTGTTTATACAAAAATCAGAAACGGCCAAATTTACGGCATGTTTTTTTGCCGCTACGGCATAAAATCTTTTGCCGCAGGCGTTATTGGCCTGTGTTATGACTTGTGTATGGTATAGCATGGCTATATTCATAATGCTATATATAATAAACTTGATTAGAAAAATAAATAGAGTAAGAGCTGCGTAAGGCAGCGTTCGTTATAATATTATATTATCTGTTATTTTTTGCAAAGGTATGAAAAAATACATAACCGCGAAAGTTTTTATACAAAATTAACCAAATCGGATTGGAGGGGATTGTTCTTTAGGAGCCATTTTATAGGAGTTATTTTATTAGGAGTTAAGGAGTTAGGAAGTTAAGGAGAAGTTTCCTTGAGCGCAGCGAAAAAAGACATATGCTTTCGGTAGCACGGTAAATCCTTATACGCTATTCCGGCAGATTAGTCTAATTAAGTGAAGAGGGAAGAACGAAGAGGGAAGAACAGGCGCTGCGCGCAATTAAAAATTAAGAATTAAAAATTAAGGATTCAA
>CAJMMQ010000026.1 GCA_905214625.1 uncultured bacterium | reverse complement strand
TACACTGGCAAACGAGTTGAGCAGTGTAAGAAGCGAGTTGAGTACTCAAATCTCTGATGCCAAGGCTCAGCTTCAGGCTGCCATCGATCAGAAAGCTGATCAGGCTACTGTAACTGCACTCGAGGCAAGAGTTGCTACTTTGGAAGGTGACCTCGCTGCTAAGGAGGCTGCTTTGAACGCAAAAATTGATGCTGTAAACGAAGCTGTTACTGGTCTTGACGGAAGACTTGAGAGCGTTGAGGAAGCTTTGGCTACAATCGCAGCCATGACAGGCGACTTCGAGGAACTTCAGAAGACAGTTAATGACTTGAAGGGTAGAGTTGAGGCTCTTGAAAGCCTTGACATCGCTACTATCGCAAGAGAGGCTGTTAAAAAGGATCTCGAAACTCAGCAGAAAGCTCTTGAGGATTTCAAACAGCAGATTGCTGACGCTGACTATCAGAAGCAGATTGACAATCTGAAGGATCAGATTGACGCTCTGCCTACAGCTGACGACCTGAAGGATCTTGCCGACAAGCTTGAGGCTTATGACATTGAAAGCATCGAAAAGAGAGTTTCTGCTGCAGAGGAGGCTATCGCTGAACTTCAGAATTCTTTGTCTGACTATGCTACTGTAACAAGCGTTGATGAGCTTGAGAAGGCTCTTCAGGATCAGATTAACGATCTGAATGAACTTATCAGTGGTAAGGGTGGCCTTAACGACAACATTAACACTCTTACTGTTTTTGTTGAAAAACTACTGAATAGCATCTCTCTCGTTCCTGATCTTTATGTTGATGGTATTGAGTCGATAGAATTCCGTACATTGTTCTATCGTCCGGTAATGCCTGGTACAAGTGGTACAATTGCAGATTTGTCAAAAGATCCTGTTAATGTGGATAATGGCTATACAACAGCTACTTATAGACTTAATCCAAGCTCTGTATCTATTGAGAATATAGATTCAGCTAACATTAATTTTGTTGCTGCTGTTGCAGAGGTAAGATCCGCACTTGATAATTCTCCTGTTAAGTTCAATGGAGTTGAGAGCTTCAAAAATGGTCTTATGACAGTTAGATTAAAGAAGACAACAAAAGACCCATTGTCTCTTAATCTTGCAGATGGCAAAACTTATATCGTAGCCTTGAAGGTTCCTCGTTACAATGATAAGAATAAGACAACAACGACAGATATCTATTCTGAGAATTCTCGTCTGATTGAAACATTCTTTACTCCGGTAATAGCTAAACTTGAATGGGATCCAGCTACTGTTGATGATATGAATGGTCACCATTTTGCCGATAGTACTACAATCTATACTTCTACAATTGGTGATGACAAGTCTATCTCTGCTGAGGTTTACTATGATGAGAAAAAGAATCTTTCAGAACTTGTAACTGGTTGTTATCTGAATGGAAGCAACAAGCATACTCAGATTACAAAGGATGAACTTAAAAAGTATGGTATTGCTTTCCGTTTTGCTATAGCTTCGGCAAAATATAATGATGTAACAAATAATACAGACCAGCAGCAATTTGCTACAGTAACTCCTGAAGGTGTTGTTTCTTCAAAACTTCCTAATGGCGTAACTAACAACATGGCTTGCGTAGGTAAAGAGCCTATCGTTCGAATCATGCTTTGTGATACTGTAAATAACAGACTTCTTGACGAGAAGTATATGAAGGTTAGATGGACAAATAAGATGCTTGATGATGTAGTACTTGATGAAAGAGTTGACGCTGATATCTTAGGCTGTGAGAATATGACGGCTGAACTTACATGGGATTGGCTCATTACTAAAGTTTATGCAAAGGTTCAGGCAACAGGTCTTGATCAGGCTACATTCCAGAAGATCTATCCTTATGAAAATATAGAATGCAAGTCTTTGGATGAGAAAGAGGAAGGCAAAGATGGAGTTGTTGTATTTAAGAACTCAACAAATGCTAATGGTGATGCTATTGTAGGAACTTGGACATTGACTCCTGAAGAAGTTGGTTCAATCGTTGCAACTGGTTCTAGAACATTCACAAAGATTGTAACATTCAAGTCTAATATTCCTGCTGAATATCCTGATTTGAAGATGACATGGACATATACAATATCTCTGCCTGAACTGCCTGCTATATCTGGCTACTTCGATACATATTGGTTCAATAAATATGAAACTTATGATGTCCTCCCTGTTCAGTATAATACTCCTGGTGCTCAGCAGGTTGTAATGTATAATAACAACCTTACAGGTGCATTTGCTTATACTTCAACATGGGGTGATGATGAAGATGCTCCGAAGTTCTTCATCAAGAATATGACAGAATGTGGCACATGGGATGTTCAGTTCTCATATGCAGACCAGATGGAAGGTTATAAGACAGCAGCTGTGAAAGAATCTGATTTGGATGAACAAAGCAATGTTGATGGTTTCGGAGGCTATATATTACAGAATGCTAAAGGAAATAATGCAGCTCGTTTGAAGTGGGAAAATCGTACAACTGCTTGGGGTACTCCTTATGATGTAACAGCAACTCCTTATCTGTATGTACCTGTAAAAGAGAATGGTGAAAACTGGGATCTTATCAACCCGCTTGCTCAGGCTACAAAGGGCAACATTCCTGAAAGAACTCACGACAAGACTATAAGCATCAGCGTTTGGGCTAAGATTAACGGATACAACAAGGTTCTTGTTAAGAAATACAATGTATGTCTTATTGCTCCTATCCGTTTGGATGCAGAGTCAGAAGGTGCTTTCGAAGATGGTATAGCTAGTGGATCAATTGTTGATGCAGGTGACCTGGTTTCTTTAACAGACTTCCGTGGCTATGCTGTTGCTGAGAAACAGCTTTCAACTACAGTTGAACTTAAGAAGTATTCTAATAAGCTATGGAGCTATTATGCTGTTAAAGGCTTTGATTTTGACCTGACAAATGCAAGATATACATTCGTAGCAAGTGCAGGAAACAATATCTCTGTTGACAATAGCTTGTCTTACGATAAGGCTTTGACTTCAGCACAACTCAAGAGTGTTACAAATGGAGTCGTAGATATGTCACTGAACCAGAACGGTAGCGAGATTATCTTTAAGAACAACAGCGGTTCTAATGTTGAGGAAATGTTCTATGTTTACATTCCGGTAACAGTTAAATATGCTTTCGGTGAGCTGAAAGAATATGTTAAGATCCCTGTTTATCCTAATGGTAAGAAACCTTCTGCAAGAAAATAAGATAATAATCTGATAAAGCCCTATTAAGGGTAGTAGCAGACAATAAAAACTTCAATTGGGAGCGCCCCTTTTAATTGAGGGGCGCTCTTTTCAAAAAGATAAAGTTTCTATGATTAAATCAGTAAAATATGTCATAATGGCTTTGGCCCTGCTTATGGTAGCTTCGTGCGGAGATAAGAAGAAAAAGAAAGAAACCGTACTTCCTGTGGATCCACGTATGGACCAGCGGATGGTTCGCACAAGCAAGGACACCATGATGCTGCTCGACATGACAAAGAAGTTCTTGGAAACTTTGAAGAACAACGACATCGACGGCGCTATGAGCCAGCTGTATGAGGTTAAGGACAACAAGGTGATGCCTCTTTCGGAAGAACGCTCAAAGGAGATACGCAGAAGTCTTACCACATTCCCGGTATTGTCTTACAAGATAGATGAACTTCTCCTCTATAGCGACAGCGACACCGAGGTGCGTTACACGATCGAGTTTTTTGAGAAACCTAAGGGCGACAACCGTCCTAACACGATAAAATGCTCGGTTAATCCGACACGTGTTGGCGGCAACTGGTATCTCACCATTGCCAAGGTGGCTCAAGAGAATAATTATAAGAACAATTGAAAAAATTAAAACCATTAGCTATGCGTTATTTAAGTTTATTATTGGCCGCAGGTTTCCTGTTTATGGGAAATCCCGTGTCAGCTCAGGAAAGCGAACCTGAGTACGAGTTCAACAGGCATTGGTTTGTAAGCGTTCACGGCGGTGCCCAGTATACATTGGGCGAGGCCTCTTTTGGCGACTTGCTTTCTCCTACGGTTCAGTTAGGTGCCGGATATCAGTTTACCCCGTGGTTTGCCACACGTCTTTCTGTAGGTGCTTGGCAGAGCAAGGGCGGCTGGAACGGATACATGCTGGACGGCAAGGCCGTAAACACTACGTATAAGTACAACTATGTAGCCCCCGGCATTGACTTTATGTTCAATCTGTCTAATGCCATCTGCGGTTACAACCCAATGCGTCTGTTCAGTGTTACAGCTTTCATCGGCGGCGGTGCAAACATCGGCTTTGGTAACGATGAGGCCAACGAACTGGCCAACGCAGGCTATGACATGCGCTACGTGTGGAGCGGCACAAAGGTTCGTCCCGTAGGCCGTGGCGGTCTGTCGTTCGACTTCCGCGTTAGCGACCGCGTAAGCCTCGGCATCGAGGGTAACGCAAATGTCCTCTCAGACAAGTACAACTCAAAGAAGGCAGGCAATGCCGACTGGTATTTCAACGCTCTTGCCAGCGTTACAATCCGCCTGGGCAAGACCTACAAGAAGAAGGCTGCCCCGGCTCCGGAGCCTGTAGAGCAGACTATTGTAGAGCCTGTTGTTGAAGAGAAGCCGGCAAGCGAGCCCGTAGTAGAAGAAGTAAAGGATGAGGGCATGAAGCGCGACGTATTCTTCACGATAAACTCAAGCGTTATCCGTGAGTCAGAGCGCGAAAAGGTTGTGGAACTTTCTAAATATTTAAACAATCATAAAAATGCAATTGTCGAAATAACAGGCTACGCCGATGCCGGAACAGGCACTGCTGCTATAAACAGCCGCTTGTCTTCTGAGCGTGCGGAGGCTGTTAAGAAGATGCTTACAGAACAATGCGGTGTGTCTGCGTCGCAGATAAAGACCTCTTACAAGGGGTCTGAAGTCCAGCCGTTTGCTGACAACGACATGAACCGTGTATCAATTTGTATTATATCCAATTAGTCGATTGCAGGAGGGTGGAGACATTTGGGCTTGTGAAAGTCGTAGTCTCCTCCCGTTTTTTTAATTATGTAATATTAATTTACATTAGTTGGAAGTTGAAGACACAAGCTAGACTGGACTTTTTTTTCTTTATCCCGATTTTCTGGTGTTTATTCTGTTCTCTTTTTATTTATAAGTTAATTCATGTCATTAGGTTGAATTTAGACAGATGACAGTTTTTTATTCACCCAGTATTTCTTTATTGGTGTTTTCTTTTTCTGCTTTTTCAGTGTTCGTTGCGTAGTTCCTTGGTCAAGTTCTGGAGTCAAGACCGTATGGTGGTGAGCCATTGGAAGCGTGTAGTGAGCGGTTTTATATTGTTTATTTGGCACAGACCGTCGGCCACATAAAAAAGCCCACATCCAATAGGATGCAGGCTTGTTATTTTTTGAGGCTTTTATTTTAGTTCAAAGCATCTGTGAGCTCTGCTCCGGCCTTAAATTTAGCAGCCTTCTTAGCAGCAATCTGTATCTTCTCCTTTGTTGCGGGATTGATACCTTCGCGAGCCGGACGTTCGTTAACGCTGAATGTTCCGAAGCCAACAAGTGCAACTTTGTCTCCTGCAACAAGAGCATCCTTAATGGCTGCAACGGTTGCGTCGAGCGCTTTCTTTGAATCAGCTTTTGACAAACCTGAGCCAGCAGCTATTTTTTCAATAAGTTCTGTTTTGTTCATAATTAAATTTGTTATTAAAATATTAGAGTATAATTTTATCCTAACTTATTTTTATCGCAAATATAGCCTAATCATTTTATTTGTCAAACAAAAAATAAAAAAAAGTGAAGAATTTAATGAAAAAAAGTTGGTATATGCCCCGCTTTATGCTGTATAACAGATATTTTTAGTATTTTTGCCGACGTTTATTATGTTGGACAAATAGTTTTGAATATGTTCAGAATACCTGTTATAACAAAGAATTTGCTGATAATCAACGTGCTGATGTTCGCTGCCACGTGGGTGTTTGGCCGTCAGGGGCTCGACCTTAACAGTGTGCTGGGTCTGCACTTCTTTCTGGCATCTGATTTCCAGATATATCAGCTGTTTACATATATGTTCATGCACGCAGGCTTCACCCACTTGTTTTTCAACATGTTTGCCTTGTGGATGTTCGGGTGCGTGGTCGAGAATGTGTGGGGGCAGAAGAAATTCCTCTTTTATTATTTTACTTGTGGAATAGGAGCCGGCCTAATACAGTTGATAGCCCAGTTCGGCGAATTCTACATGCTCGCAAGCGACCAGATTCCGGGGTTCACCTTTGGAGATGTTATGACGGTGGCACACAACAGCGAGGCAATGCTTAACATGTGGACAACGGTTGGTGCCTCGGGTGCTATATATGGAGTGCTGCTTGCCTTCGGCATGCTGTTTCCGGAGGAGCGTCTTTTCATTTTCCCGTTGCCGCTGCCAATAAAGGCCAAATGGTTTGTATGCATATATATTGTAGTTGAGCTGTTGTCGGCTCTTGGCACATCTAACAGCAGCGTGGCCCATTTTGCACACCTTGGCGGTATGCTCTTCGGATGGCTGCTGATAAAATACTGGAGAAATAATCCCGGCGGAGGAACCTTCGGGCGGTCGAAGGGGCAGCAGTTCTTTGACAACCTGAAGAGCAACTGGGAGCGCCGTTCGCACAGAAAGTCTGACTATACAAATCGCAATGACCGTACAAGGAACGAGTCAGACTGGGACTATAATGCCCGTAAGAAGGCCGAGCAGGACGAGATAGACCGCATACTGGACAAGGTGAGGCGCAGCGGATACGACAGCCTGAGCGAGGAAGAAAAACGTAAACTCTTTGACGGAGGTAAATAGCGCACGTGTCTGCGCCTCGGGATAATGAAGAACATAAAGTTGCTTACTTTGCAGGTGATAGCCGGAGCCAATGTGGTTACGGCTGTTACTATGTTTCTGATAGGTCTTTCTGACCGCATTAATCCAATGGAACATCCGATGTGGGCAAACGTCGGGTTGCTTTTTCCAATATTGCTGCTCATAAATTTTTTCTTTCTTGTTTTTTTTGCGGTGTTTAAGAGAAGGTATATGGCTGTGACATTTCTCGGTTTTGTTGTCAGCTATTCGTCTGTACGGACGTATTGCCCGCTTAACGTCAGCCGTGACGTGCCGCCCGGATCAATAAAAGTTCTTTCTTACAACGTGCATTGCTTTGCGAACGAAAACGCTCCGGAAGGTCACGACAATCCGATAATGGAATACATAATAGGCTCGGACGCCGACATTGTTTGCCTTCAGGAGGCGCGTATTGACGACGGAATAAAAGGGGCGATAAAGGGCGTTTATGACTATGCCGACTCCGTAAAAAGCAAAAATGGTGGTGAATGTCTGGTGCTGCTGAGCAAATATCCCATACTTTCGCGCGAACGCATTGAATATGAGTCGAAAAACAATGTCAGCGCGGCTTTCAGACTGAAAATAGGCGACGACACGGTGACTGTTATCAACAATCATTTTGAGACGTCGGGTCTGTCGCTTGCCGACCGTGCCGGATTTAAGGATATGGTGAAGGGCAATGCCGGCAGCGACACGGTGAGGGCCGAGTCGAAGCGTCTGGCTGAAAAGCTGGGCGAGTCGGCTAAGATACGTGCCCCACAGGCCGAAGCCGTGGCCGAATATGTGAGAAAAAGTGGAGATAATGTTATTTTGTGCGGCGACTTTAACGACAATCCTATATCATACACACACCGCACTCTGGCCGGTGTGCTTACCGACTGTTACGTGGAGTCGGGCAATGGTCCGGGAATATCCTATCACCACAATGCAATCTTTGTTCGCATCGATAATATTATGTGCTCAAAACTGTGGCAGCCATACAAATGCAAGGTGGACAGAAGTATCGGCTATTCAGACCATTACCCCATTTATTGTTGGTTAAAAATGAAGGAAAAGAATAAAAATAGGCGCTAAAATGAATAATAAGAGGCATTAAATTTTTCAAAGTTTAAAAAAATAATTATCTTTGCGCCCTATAATATCAAACTCGAAAAAACATTAAAAATAAATAATAATCAAAATGCAAAACAAAGGAATTGTAATTGTTACAGCCGTCTTGTTGGCTCTTGCAAGCATTTTCTATTTGTCTTTCTCTGTCGCCACAAGCTATTATGACAGTCAGGCGGCAAAGATTAAAGACCCGGTGGAACAGCAGAATTATAAAGATTCTGTTAAGTATCTGGGTATTTACTCATATCAGAAGTGCTTGGAGACACAGATTGGTCTCGGTCTTGACCTTAAAGGCGGTATGAACGTAATCCTCGAGATTTCTGTTCCTGATGTAGTTGACGTGCTGGCTGACCACAAGACAGACGCAGCTTACGTTAAGTCGATGGAACAGGCCAAGAAGGAGGAGGAGACAAGTCAGAGCGACTTTATCTCTCTTTTCATTAAGTATTATCATCAGAATGCGCCCGGACACCGCTTGGCAGAAATATTTGCCACACAGCAGCTGAAGGGCAAGGTTAGCACGCAAAGCTCTGACGCAGAGGTTGAAAAAGCACTGCGCGCAGAGGTTCAGTCGGCTATCGACAACTCTTACAACGTGGTGCGCAACCGTATCGACAAGTTTGGTGTCGTTCAGCCTAACATCCAGAAACTTGAAGGACAGCAGGGCCGTATTATGGTTGAAATGCCTGGTATACGTGAGCCTGAGCGTATACGTAAGCTTCTTCAGGGTAGTGCCAACCTGGAATTCTGGGAGACATATAACAGCGAGGAGGTTACTCCTTATCTTACACAGATTAACCAGCGTCTTGCCGACGGTACTTCTGCCGCAGATACAACAGCCGTTAAGGACAGCGCAGAAACAAAGGCCGAGCCTGCTAAGACAGCTGCAGCAAAGCCTAAGTTCCAGATTAAGAGCGATGCCAAGGCTGCTGCCAAGGCTGCCGAGGGCGATGCACAGATGGCTCTTGCAAAGAAGCAGAATCCCCTGCTCTCTATGTTGCAGCTCGCTCCGCAGGGCTCTTTGAGCGTTGTTGGCTATGCCAACGTCCGCGATACAGCCGAGATAAACAAGATTATCACGTCTGACGTGGCTAAGCAGGTGCTTCCTACTGATGTCAAGCTGCTTTGGGGCGCAAAGCCTGCTGACGGGCTTTCGGTAAAGAACGTATTTGAGCTTTATGCCATAAAGGTTACTCAGAGCAACGGACGTGCTCCGCTTGAAGGTGACGTGATAACAGACGCTTCAGACCAGTTTAACAACGTTACTGGTGCTCCTGAGGTAAGCATGACCATGAACTCTGACGGTGCACGACGCTGGGCGGCTCTTACAAAGGCTAATGTGGGCAAGGCTATTGCCATTGTTCTTGACAATGCTGTTTACAGCGCGCCTCGCGTAAATGGTGAAATACCTGGCGGACAGTCGTCAATTAGCGGTAACTTCACTATTGAGGATACTAAAGACTTGGCTAACACCCTGAAGTCAGGACGTATGCCTGCTCCGGCACGTATCGTTCAGGAAGACGTTGTAGGCCCGTCTCTCGGTGCACAGTCAATTCAGCAGGGTCTTGTGTCATTTGTTGTTGCCTTCGTGCTCCTTATGATTTACATGGTTGTGATGTACGACTTTATTCCGGGTATGATGGCCAACATGGCACTGATACTCAACCTTTTCTTCACGTTGGGAATCCTAACCTCGTTCCAGGCGGCGCTTACCATGCCGGGTATTGCTGGTATCGTGCTGTCATTGGGTATGGCCGTCGATGCCAACGTGCTTATCTATGAGCGTACTAGGGAAGAACTGCGCAAGGGCAAACAGCTTAAACAAGCCATTCAGGCAGGTTACGGCAATGCTTTCTCGGCTATCTTCGACTCCAACCTCACGTCTATAATCACTGGTGTCATTCTGTACGTATTCGGTACAGGTCCTATCCGCGGATTTGCCACCACTCTTATAATCGGTATCTGCTGTTCGTTCTTTACAGCCGTTTACCTTACACGTCTTATTTATGAGTATAAGTTAAAGAAAGACAAGTGGCTGAACCAGAACTTCACCACACGTATTTCACGCAAGTTCCTTCAGGGCACAAATATCGGCTTCATGTCAATGTACCGCAAGTCGTTCACAGTGGCAGGTATCGCTGTCGTTCTGTTCTGCATCAGCTTTGCGGTTCGCGGTCTCAGCAAGAGCATCGACTTCACGGGTGGACGCAACTATGTCATCAAGCTTGAGAAGTCTGTAGAGCCTGAGCAGGTTGCTGCAGCTCTGCGTCCGTCGTTCCCCAATAGTACGGTCAGCGCGCTGGCATTGGGTACCGACCACAAGACAATACGTATCTCTACCAACTACAAGATTGACTCTAATAATCCTGCTGTTGACAATGAGATTGAAAACATTTTGTTCAAGTCGCTTTCAAGTGCCGGAATGGTTACTCAGAAGAGTGTCGAAGTGTTTAAAAATCCGGATATACGTGCCGGCGGCTCAATTATAAGCAGTGCCAAGGTTGGTCCGTCAGTGGCCAAGGATATAACATACGGTGCAATCATAAGCGTTATCTTCGCTCTTATTGCTATCTTTATTTACATCCTTATCCGTTTCCACAACGTAGCATTCTCAGTAGGCTCAACAGTGGCTCTGGCTTTAGATACTCTTATTGTGATAGGATTCTATTCGGCCTTGTGGGGCATTGTTCCGTTCTCTCTTGAGATTGACCAGACATTCATCGGAGCTATCCTTACTGTTATCGGTTATTCAATCAACGACAAGGTGGTTGTATTCGACCGTATACGTGAGAACCTCGGACTATACAAGAAGCGTGATTACTGGACATTGTTCAACGATTCGCTGAACGAGACTTTGGCCAGAACAATCAACACCTCTTCAACCACGTTGATAGTATTGCTGTGTATCTGCATCTTCGGTGGTGACAGCATCCGCAGCTTCTCGTTCGCAATGATTCTCGGTGTTGTGTTCGGAACTTTGTCTTCAATATTTATTGCTGCGCCTATTGCATATCTTACATTGGGACGCAAGGCAAGGAAAGCATCTGAAGTTAAAGCCGCTTAATGTGTCGGCGAAAATAGATTCTAAATTTTATTTTTAATGAAAAGGCGGATGTGCTGTTTATGCGCACCCGCCTTTTCATTTTCAAATAAGTGTGTAAGCCTGTATGCACATAATAGATAAAATTATATGCCGTATAATGATTTGGGTTAAATTTAACCGGGCATATTGTTTTAGTCAGAGAGTAAAATCAGACTGCTTAGATAGCATTTCAGGAGGATTCTGTCAATATATTGCGCTTTTACATTTTTTATGATTTGGCTGATTTGTCAACAATTTCATCTTGATAAGTGTTAAAGTAACAATTTACATCAAACACCTATCAAATTATAATATATTTATCTTAAAAGTTGTCTAATTCGTATAATTAAATAAGAAAATTGTCTATATTAATTACATTAACGTATATTAATGCGAATTTTATTCTTGATTTTTTGGCTAATTAGAAAAATATTACGAAATTTGCACTATAAGATGTTAAATTTCGTATCAATAATCAGTTTTGGATATAGATAAAAGCATTTGCCAGTCGTATTAAACGACGCAAAAACGATAACATTATTATTTAAATTTGTGCTTATGAAAAAGTTATTACTTTTAACATTATTGCAATTGTGTTTGTGCAATTTGTTCGCACAGACTGATGTCTCAACGGCATTAGACTTGCAGGAAGGAACCAACAGTTATGATTTGACCGGAGAGTCAGGCTATGTTACTTTGTATTATAAGTATACTGCACCAAGTGGGTCGGGGCAGCTTATAACGTTAACCACCACCAAGGGCGAAGGGCTTAGCTATGTACTGTCTGAAGATGGTACTTATAACAAGATGATTTATGGAATAAACTCGGCAACAGGAAGCATATTGCCGGTAAAAGCCGGTCAGACGGTTTATCTTATGCTGAATGCAAGCGGCGGTAGCGAGATTGCATTTGACATGAAGGCTGAGAATGCTGTGGTTGAAGGCGGACAGACAAAAGATGATGCCATAGATGTTACGGGTAAAAGCAACTTCTTCATACCAAGCAATTACAGTACGCAGACGTATACCTCTGTTACTTATCTTAAATATTCATGCACTGAGGAGGGCGTTCTTGAAATGACTTTCACAGGCTCAATGTCCAGCTTGTCGGTAAGTGAGGAAAACAGCGATCAGGAAACTTCCGTAAGTCTGAGCTATGTCAGCGGTGGTGTGGTAGGAAAGACACAAGTGGAAGCCGGAAAAGTTTATATCATAAAGATTAATGCTTCTTCTTCTCCGCTTATCGGTAACTTTGTTATTACGCATCCTACTTTAGGATCTTCGAGTGACTATCCTTTTGAAGGCAAGGCTGAGGGTAATGAGCTGCCGGCAGAAATAGGTAAATATTGGTATGATTATGTGGCAACGGAAAATGGTTTCGTCATGCTGAAGTCAGAGTCGTATCTCTATGGCGGAACGGTAAGTGTGTATGATGCGTCTTCAATGTACTCGCCGATAGCCACAGTAGACGGATGTTTCCTGGCCCGCTTTAATGTTGTGCAGGGAAGGACTTATCTTATTTGCATAGAGAAGAATGAGTCGACGTCGACACCAGACTATTTCGACATGACTTTTGCTGCAGCAGGCGAGGGCGATTCGTTTGACAACCCTATGGCGATAAGTTTGGGTGAGAATACACTTCCAGATTATAACGGCACATATTATTATAAAGTAGAAATACCCGGCGAGGCTGAGACTTCAAAGTTCCTGAAGGTAACCAGTGATGCCGAGATGTTGAGCTCAGGAACAAAGGTTTCAATATATGAACAGACTAACATGTATTCGCCGCTGGCGTCAGGCACAAAAGACGTGAAAGCTGAGGTGAAGGGCGGTGCTGCTTATATTATATGCTGGAATCTCGATGAGGATATCAATGGATTTAAATATAATGTCGCTGTTGAAGACATCGGTGAGGGAGAGGTTTACTCAAATCCCATTCAAGCTGTAGTCGGTACCAATAATCTTGAAGGCGTAAACGACAAGTATTTCAGCTATACGGCAACTATGAATGGATGGCTGGTGATAACCCCTTCTGATCCTACAATAAAGGTCGAATTCCCTATAGTTTCCGGCTCATATGTATCTTATCGTACTGCCGTTCAGAGCGGATTTTCTGTAAAGACAGAAATAGAGAAAGGCACAGAGTATATAATTAAACTGTCAGGTCTTTCAGGTTCAGGCTCTTTTGAACTTGAGGAAGCTGAATATGCCGAAGGAGAGTCTCGTGAGACTGCCATTGCCGTTGACGGAACATCAGCCGACGTGCCTATGGCGGCACAGACAACATGGTACAAGTATGTTGCCGCATCTGCAGGCATGCTTGAGGTAAGCTCAGACATCAATTATGAGAACAATGCTTCATATCAGTCGTCTACGGTACGTGTATGGCGTGGAGAAGAAAGTAATTATGTGGATATAACAAAGTCAGACAGTGAAGGTACGCTGTTCTATGGCGATTTCGTGGCGTCTGAGGGAGATATCTTCTATGTTGAGGTAGTAACCTTGTCTGCACAGGAAGGCAAAAAGGTGATGTTCAACTTGCGCGACTTTGAGCCGGGTGAGTCTTCTGATAATCCGATAGAGCTTACCATAGGTGAGAATACGTTGAAGAGTGCAACACGTCAGAATCCTGTATGGTATTATGCTGACCTTGATAAGGGCGAGTTGAAGATAACAGCTGACGCATCTAACTATTACATGATGTCTGTTTACAAGAGCGATGACCTGAACACCGTATTGGCAACATCAAACTACGTGTCTGGTTCTGCGCCTGACTATATAGGTTCTTATGAACTTTCATACGAGGTTGAAACTCCTGGCAGATACATAATGAAGCTGGAGCAGACGAATCCTATTGGTGCTGTAGTGACAGTAACTGCTAATATAGCTACAGGTATATCAGACACAGGCATTGCAGCTGAGAGAATATCAGCCGGAGCCGGCTGTATATCAGTTACTCCGTCAGCAGAAGGTGCAAGCGTATATGTATACGACCTGACTGGCAAGCTGGTAAGCTCTGCTTATATTAAGGGGCAGACAACATTCAATGTTGAAAAGGGACTGTATGTAGTGAAAGTTGATAACAAGGCTGTAAAAGTAGTTGTAAATAACTGATACAAAAAATTATACACGGAAAAGGTCTGAAGAGTCAGGCCTTTCCGTTTTTTCATTAACTAATACAAATAATCAATGCTAAGATCAAAGAAATTCAGTGCTCTGATTCTGTGTCTCGCGCTTGGTTTCTCGGTCAATGTTTATGGCATCAAGTCTAATCCCCGGCCAGTTACCGTGGTGCAGCCTGATGGCACTACTTTGACTATTAGAATACATGGAGACGAGAATTTTCATTACACGACCACTGTAGACGGCTATCTTATCAGAAAGGACAAGGATGGCTTCTTCAAGTATGAACGGCTGGATGAGAAAAACAAGCTGCGCTTGTTGACTTCACAGCGAGTGAGTAATGTTGGAAAGCGTTCGGCCGACGAACAGAAGTTTCTCGGTCAACTGGTTCCGGTGCGCAAGCAGATGGATTTGCTTATGTCTTTCAGAAAGAAAGATATAAAGCGCCCAGAACAGATTCTTTCGCGTAGTGTTTCTGCACCTCGTATGGTTAAGAGTAATGCTGAAACTAAGGAAAGTGAGTATCTGGTTATCCTTGTCAATTTCAAAGACAAGGCGATGAATTTCAAGAATGAGGATTTTACAAAATGGCTTAACGAGCCGGGCTACTCTGTTGACGGAGGTACCGGAAGCGTGAAAGACTATTATAGAGACAACTCCATGGGGCAGTTTATCCCTAATTTTGTTGTCGTCGGTCCTTACACTCTTGCTCATGAGCAGACTTATTATGCTGCCAATGACGAATCTGCCGACGGTGACGTAAATCCGCGCGATATGGTTGTCGAGGCACTGACAATGGCCAAGGCCGACAATCCTGACATGGACTTCTCGCAGTTTGATAACGACGGCGACGGATATATGGACAATGTCAACGTTATCTATGCCGGATACAGCGAGGCAAGTACAGGAAATGCAGACGATATGTGGCCTCACTCATGGACACTTGGCGACCAGGCATTCCAGATAGACGGCATAACATGTAACAATTACAGCTGCTCTGCCGAGCTTGTCGGAACAAGCGGAGTAAAGATGGATGGTATAGGAACATTTACTCATGAGTTTGGACATGTGCTCGGACTTAAGGATATGTACGATACAGACGACTATACCGACGGCTACGGCATAGATCCCGGTGCTTACAGCCTTTATGCATCAGGAAGTTATAACAACGACAGCCGCACACCTCCATGCCTCATGGCCTTTGAACGCATGCAGATGGGATGGTGTTCGCCTGTTGAACTGAAAGACGCTGAGGACGTTACGCTGAAGACTGTTGCGGACAATGAGGCAAGATATATCGATTGCCAGCCCGACAGAACTCCCGGTACTGGCTTTGAGTGGTTTGTGCTTGAGAATCGCCAGCAGACAGGATGGGACAAGTATATCCCGGCCCATGGCCTGCTTATCTACCATTATGACTATACCGACGAGATGGTGGAGAAATACTGGTCGATAAACGGACCTAACAATAATGCCAAGCACAGATGTATGTATATTGTTGCCGCCGATGGCATAGATGATACAAACTCGCGTGCCGGAGACACTTATCCGGGCCGTTCGGGCAATACGGAGTTCTCTCCCACATCATCGCCTGCGGCCATTAACTGGAACGGCGACCCCGTAAACGTATCTGTCACCAACATAAACGAGTCCGACGGACTGGTTACATTCCAAGTTAACGGTGGAGTTACACCTATATCTGTGATACGCACAGAGGTGCCTAAGTCTATTCGTGACACCTCACTGAAGGCAGAGGCTACAATTGTCAAGAAACTTCAAGACGTTAAGTCGATGGGTTTCTGCTGGGCTTTGAAAGACGAACCTACAATAGAAGGAACACACGTGGAGGTTGACGCTGTGGCTGATAAGGTCAGCGCGGAGATAACAGGACTTGAGCCGGGCAGTCTTTACAACGTGCGTGCATATATGGTTATGGCAGACAATTCTGTCGTATATGGTGCTTCTGTTCCTGTCACCACGGAGTGTAAGGTGATGGAGGCTCCTTATATTGGAGATTTTACTTCATGGACAAACGGTGAACTTGACTGCTGGAATATAGTAGACAACAACGGCGACGGAACTACATGGATTTATGATGAGACGACAGAAGGCGTAGTATATCAGTTTGACTACTGGAACGATGCTGACGACTGGCTTATTTCGTGCCGCATGAAGGTTCCGGAGAATGGCGCTTTGTATTTTATACGAGGTGTGATGGAGTCAACCACTGTTGAAGACTTGGATGTATACGTATCGACCGAGTCAAGAGATATCAGTGATTTCCATCTGCTCAAGCGTTTCTCTTTTGCTGACAGCTTTGGTGAAGCCGTTCCTGAAGAGGTTGACCTTAAGGATTATGCAGGCAAGGATGTGTATATCGCTTTTGTATGCAAATCGAAGAAACTTCAGACAAACCTGTGGCTGTGGCAATTCTATCTTACAGAGAAGCTCGGAAAGCCTCAGATTACCAATTTTGGACTTAAGGACAACAGTACACTGCAGGTTGATTGGACTCCGGTTAAAAACGCATCAAAATATTATCTTGATTTTGCTGAAGTAACAGACGAAGTGTTCAACAATACTGTGTTTGTTCCGTTGAGCGATTTTGCTGATATTACGGGCGATGTCGAAGTAAGAGCCGGTACACTTTCATTCTATGGTAATGGAGTTGTAGAGACACGTGACTATCCCGAAGGAATAACCGACTGTAAATTTATCCTTAAGTCAGGCGGTCCTTATGGCACGAGTGTAGTTAAGATAGAAGGAACTGTAGATGGACAGACGTGGGAAACTGTAGGTCCGGCTAAGGAGGTAAGCTCGCTTGACACTGAAGGCTCTGAGGTGTTGTTGGAGAATTATGTAAAAGACAAGAAGTACCGCAAGATGCGCTTCTCGCTCAATTACGGCGGCCGTACAGCTACAATCAACTATCTCACAATGTCTTATAACGATGGCTATGTATGGGATATGCTTGCTTCAGGAGCGACACCTGATGACGGTACGACGATGACTATCGGCGAGACTTCTGCCGGTGAATTTCTCACAGGCAAGACTTATGCCATTACGGTAACTGCAGGTGACGGTTCTCTATTTTATGACTCTTCCGAGCCAGCTTACTTCAAATATGATGCAACAGGTGTGTTCGTTCCTGTAGGCGGTGATCTTTATGCAACGGCCGACAGAGGCATGATTATTCTTGGCGGTCTGCATGCCGGTGACAAGATAACTTGTGCTTCACCTTCGGGACAGATTCTTTATTCGGGTGTGGCCGACGGCGATGCATGCAAGTTTGCGCTGCAGGGCTATAAAGGCGTGACAATTGTTAAGGTGTCTGGAAATGAACACGAAAAAACATTCAAATTGATGGTTAAATAAAATGTGTTTTGAGATGAAATATATTGGATATTTTCTTTCAGTATTGGCTTCAGCTGCAGCTCTGAGCGTCTCAGCTGCCGACAGCTTAAGAGTAAAGCCAAAGCATATAGCTCCGCCTCCGGCAGCACAGCATTGGGCTGCCCCTACGCGGATGTCGTTGCAGGGAACGGCCGACGGCGTTCCTGACGGACTGCACATGGTTGGAGTAGACGACAAGACTGTTACTTTGCAGTGGAACAGTCCGGAGCCTACCGACGGATATTATGATGACTTTGAAGGCCATCCTGACTTTGTCATCAACTCTCCCGGCAGTGTAGGGTGGGAGTATCTTGACATGGACAATGAACAGACATATACATGGGCTGCAACATCGTTTCCTAATCAGGGCAACAAGATGGCATTCATCGTTATGAATGTGGCAAAGACAACTCCGTCTGTTGCCGACTATCCCGATGCAAAGCCATATTCTGGCACGAAGATGCTGGTTGACTTTGCCGTTCAGGGTCAGAGCAACGACTTTATTATATCGCCTGAGCTGAACTTTGACAGAGACTTCCAGATAAGCTTCAGGGCAAAGAGCTATAATGACACTTATGGCCTTGAACGCATCCGTGTGGGATATTCAACCACTGGCAAGCGTGCTTCTGACTTTATATGGGTTTCAGATGGCGACTATGTAGAGGTGCCTACCACATGGACACTGATGAGCTATAAGATACCTAAGGACGCAAAATATGTTACGATAAACTGTGTGTCGAATGAGGCTTTCATGTTATTTATCGACGACATTTTTGTCGGCACTAACAACGTGCGCCCGCTTAAAGCTGCTGCAAGCAATCCGCTCGTTGGATTCAACTTGTACAGAAATTCTGTCAAGGTAAATGCTGAACCTATTGTTAGTCTGGTATATTCTGACGAGGTGCCCGACTACGGCAACTACACTTATACCGTTACGGCTGTTTATGAAGATGGCACCGAGACAGGAATGTCAGAGCCAGTCAATGTGGAAGTGCCCGACATAAGGCTTCTTCCTTTCGAAGACGACTTCAGTTCGTGGGTGCTTGATGCCGACAAGTGGTCGACACCTGCTGACGATGCCGGTAATCCAAGTAAGTGGAGTGTAGATTATTATACCTATGGTCTTGTTGATCCTTGTGCTGCATATCAGTATTCTTCTTTGAAGAACTATTCACAGTCGCTCATATCGAGACAGCTCAATACAACAGATGTCAAGAACACATGGTTGCGTTTCGACCTTCGTATGCTCAACTATAACAGCACCACGGGCGACACACTCTCTGTAGAAGTGTCGTGCGACGGCAAGAACTGGACACGCTGCAAGTATTATCTGAGCGACGAGGGTACATATTCATGGCGCCAGGAGCTGATAGATCTCAGCCCGTATCTTACGGGAAATCTTTTCCAGGTACGTTTCCGTGCCCATGGTGAGGAGGCTTACTATATCGACTATTGGTATGTTGACGACATAAAGGTATGGAATCCTGAATGGACTTCAGCCAGCCTGACAGTTCTCGCAGGCGGAACTCCATTTGCCGGGTGCAGCGTCTCGCTCGAAGGTGACGGCGGAGGCAGATATAATGCTAAGGCTGGTGCTGACGGCAAGATTAGCTTTGAGAAGATTGAGGCTGACACATATACCATTGTCATTGACGAGGAAGGCCATAACCTATATAAGGGTAAATGGATCGTTGAGAACTCTTCAGCTAACGACGAGGTCGTAAATGTAACTACTCCGGCTCTTTCTGTCAGTGAGACTGAGCTGCATGAAGACCTTAATGTTGAGGATAAAGTGGAGAAGACCGTGACTCTTGAAAATACAGGCGACGGTGAGGTTATGTGGCGCATGCTGGCTGACCATGAGATAGGTTCTGGCGACATATCTGGCCGCTTCCAGCTGCAGCAGAGCTTCGGCGCATCGGGCGATTTGCAGTCGGCCATCGTTTTCGACGGAGAATACTTCTACACATCTTCATGGTATAACATTGGCAAGTTCTATAAGTACGACCGCAACGGAAGATTCATCGAAGAGTTCGATGTTGAGGGCATGTACTATAAGGTGGACGATATGGCGTTCGACGGAACTTATTTCTACGGAAGCGATGACACTAATGCCATCTATCAGCTCGACCTGCGCAACAAACGGCTTGTCAAGACTATAACCATTGTTGACGATCCTAAGATAAACATCACCCACATTGCCTACGACCCAAGGAGCGATGAGTTCTGGGCAGGCGGTTCTAACACTATATGCCGCATTAATCGTGAAGGCAAGATAACTTCAGCTATGCGCAACATTTCTGACGAAGAGAGTCTTGACGTGTACGGTTCTGCTTACGACAATACAACTCCCGGCGGTCCTTATCTGTGGCTCTCACATGAGGAGATGTCTTATCAGGGCGTTGACCGCATCGTGCTGCGCCAGTATAACCTCAATACACGCAGGCTTACTGATGTTAAGCACGAGGTTTCTGACACGCCTGATTATCAGTACACGCCGATGATATATGGTGCCGGAATAGAGACAACAACCAGTCTGTTTGACGGAACATTGTCGTTGGTGGGCATAATGGAGCAGTCTCCGGCCCGAATTTATGTGTACAAGCTGTGTGATGCAGGCGACTGGCTCTCTTATTCGCCAAAGGCTGGAGTGCTGAAGGCCGGCGAAAAGCAGGAAGTTAAGATTACTTATAATGCCATAAAGGGTGTTGTGGGCAAGGATTATTCTGCTGATCTCAATATATTCACTCTGCCAGACGTTAATGCTGGAAAGATAGATGTCAGCTATACGGCTGTCGGCCCTTGCGCCACACCGCGCCCAGTAGAGCTTACGGCATCAAGCGAGAACGGCATTGACGTCAATCTGGCATGGAAGAGCGGCGAGGCAGAGGCTACTCCTTCGGGATACAATGTATATCGCGATGGCGTGCGCCTTAACGAGAAACCATTGGCAGAAACTGCTTATGTTGACAAAAACGTTATACGTGGCGAATATAAATACACTGTTACGGCTATCTATAATGATGTAGAGACCAACCATTCTGACTCTGTTGTCTACAAGATGACCGTGGGAGCTCCTTACTTCGCACCGACAGGACTCAGCGCCAGTGTGTCCGAAAACAAGAATGTGTCGCTGGCTTGGACCCAGCCCGGACTTACACGTCAGGATGAGGCCACTCTGCGTTACGATGACGGCACATGCAGCACGGGCGTCGGACTTGCCGACGGCGGCATCTTCTGGATTGGAGCCAAGTGGACTGGCGACGACCTCATTGAGCATCGCGGCATGAAGCTCGACAAGGTTGACGTTTATGTTAAGGAACTTTGTCAGGCCCTTTCTCTTAAGATATACAAGGACGGTGAGGCCGTACGCACACAGACTGTAAAGTCTTCTGACATCAAGTACGGACAGTTCAACACCGTTACTCTCAGCGAGCCTCTGACCGTTGAGCGCGGACACGACTATATTGTTGCGTTCATCGTGGCACACGATGCGGGCATGATGCCTATAGGTATGGATGCCGGAACGGCCGTAGAGGGAAAGAGTAATCTTATATCAACCGACGGCTCAGAGTGGTCAACATGCTCACGTATGGGTTGTGGTACGGGTAACGTCAACATTGCCGCTCACTTTGCACCGGCTGACGATGCAGAAGACGCACCTGTAGGCTATGAGGTGTTCCGCGACGACGCTCAGATAACCACGGCTCCTATAAGTGAGCTTACTTATCATGATGAGGTGACAGAGCCTGGCAAACATGTCTACAAAGTACGCTCTGTTTATGCCGACGGCGGCGTGTCTGGCTTCACCTCAGGTGTGACGGCAGAGATACTAGACCTTGGCACTCCTGTTGCTCCAGGCAATATCAACGCTGACGTTGAACTCAACCGCACGGTGCGTCTGCGCTGGGATTTGCCTGTAGAAGGTGGCATGTCGTTCCCGATAGACCTTACGACAACCAAGGTTAACACTAACGACGGCTGTCTTGAGTATATCAACCAGTTTAAGGGCTACATCTCAGGTGAGATGGGCGTGGCTTCAGACGGCGAGTATATCTACACCACGATGCACAGCGTCAAGGGGGCTGTAAACAAGTATACACTTGACGGCGAGTTTGTTGAAGGATTCTCGATAGACGGTGTCGACAACGGAATACTCAACCTTGCATACGACGGTGAGGACTTTTATGCCTCTACAAACGGCAATTGGATTTATAAGATAGACATGGACAAGCGCGTGGCTACAGACACTATCTCTATCTCGGAAGTAGCACGCCATTTGGCTTACATACCTGACCTCGACAACGGCCGCGGAGGCTTTGAGGTTGGCGACTGGGAGACATCCATCTACATCGATAAGCGAGGAAGCAAGCTTGGCACAGGACCGTCTTATCCTGGTGCGGCCGGAACGGCTTATTATAACGGCGTGCTTTATGCCTTCGAGCAGGGTTATGAAAATCCGTATGTAGTGTCGATGTATGACCTTACCACAGGCAAGAAGATGGCTTCTGTCGACCTTAAGGATTATCCCGAACTCAGTCCGGAGACGGGTACGGCTGCAGGCGGCATGTCGCTCATCACTACTAAGGAAGGACTCAACATTCTTGCACTTGCACTGCAGGGACCAACCAGCGCGCGCTTCATATTCCTTGACCCGGGAACAATACTCGGTCTTGAAGGCTACAACGTTTACCGCAACGATGTAAAGGTGAACGACAAACCGTTGAAATATCGCTCATATACAACCGAGGAAACCGACCCCGGTACATATAGCTATGCTGTACAGACGGTTTATATAGACGGCTCTGTGTCTGACAAGTCTCAGGCAGCTACTGTTACTATTGTCGACGCAGGCGACTGTGTTCCTCCTTCTGACATTAAGGCCGTGCCGGCTGAGTGTGGCTACAACGTTAACCTCTCGTTCGTTGACCCGGCAACCCTCGACGCCGCTGTGTATGAGAGCGCTGAAGGACAGACCGATGGTTCTGTATTCGCACGCGAAGGCTGGATAAACAGCAATGATGCATGGACGGTGACATCTGAAACGGCTTATCAGGGCGACAAGTCTGTTGAGGCTGCAGCCGGCAACAGCTCGCTGCTGATAATTCCTGTAGGCGAGGCTGATAATGCCGAGAATCTGTTCTCGTTTGTGGCACGCAATGAGAACGACAGCAAAGGCGTAGGCTCTATTTCAGTCTATACATCGTCGGGCAGCTCTACGTCGGAGGCCGACTTCCAGAAGCTGTCAACTGTCACGACAACTGAAAACTGGCAGAAGTTCAGCTTTACGCTGCCTGCATCTGTAGCATACGTGGCCCTGCGAAGCGATGCCGACAAGACATCTCAGTATGTTGACGCAGTTTCTGTTGATACAGAAGACCATGCTCTCATCCACGGATACTATGTTTACCGCGACGGTGTCAAACTCAACGAAGAGCCTGTTACAGCCGTAAGCTACACTGATCATAACCTGCTGCCTGGCACATATAACTATCAGGTGAGCGCTATCTACGTTACTTCCGGTCTGAGCGAGCTGTCAGAGCCTGTTACGGCAGTTGTCGACTACAGCAACAACTATCAGGCTCCGGGCATGCTTTCTGCCGAGAAGACTTCTGATGGAGTGCAGCTTTACTGGAGTGCTCCGGCTATAGGCGACGGCATCAATCTGAGATGGCATAGCGGTACGGCACACGATGCTGCCGGTCTGCCCAGCGGCGGTGGATATTTCGCCGGCGTACAGTGGACATCAGACGATTTGCAGTCTTACGGCCATCTGTCGCTTTCAGAGGTTGAGGTTTATGTAAATAACGTTCCCGACCAGATGTTCTTGCTCGTTTATGAGGGTACCGACCTCGTGCGCCAGCAGTATGTCACTAATCTGCGCCAGTATAGTTTCAACAACATCAAGCTGAATACTCCGCTGCAGATTAATCCTGATCGTACGCTCAGAGTGGTACTCTATGTTGAGCACAATGAGATATCTGTACCGCTCGGATACGACGAGGGACCTGCCGTTACGGGCAAGGGTGACCTCTACTCTTCTGACGGAACTACATGGGAGACACTGACCGACAACGACATCGACGGCAACTGGAACATAACGATAGTGTTGCGTCCTTATGCCGACTTCAGTTCGGCCGCGCAGGCTCCGGCCTTCGGCGCGTTCAACGTCGCATCACGAAAGGCTCCGTCTGCCGATGTCAGACTGCGCACCCAGGCTGTCAGCGAGTCTACGTCGCCGCTCTTCGGCTTCGAGGGATACAATGTCTACTGCAACGGAGGCAGGCTTACTGCTTCTCCGATAGCCGAGACATCTTATCTCGACAATACGGCAAAGACAGCCGAATACAACGAGTATCAGGTTAAGGCTGTTTACTCAGGTTATGGCGAGGTTGGCTCTAACATCGTGCGCGTGTTCACCAGCGGCATAGAGACCGTTGACGGCAACGACGGCATACGTATCACAGCCGACGGCAGCAGCATTTATGTCTACGGACTTGAGGCTGGCATGCCTGTGTTTGTCTACGATTCTGCCGGACATGTAGTGGCTACGGCTACAGCCCGTTCTGCCGATGCTGTATGTATCGATATGAACAGCCGACCCGAAGGTATATATCTGGTTAAGGCTGGCAGCAAGGTTGCCAAACTTAACGTAACAAAGAAATAAATACTCTCTCTCTCTGACAAAAAAAGGAACGCGCCGTTGTTGCGCGTTCCTTTTTTATTGATATAGATATAATGGAAAATTGAAACGAAGTTAGGTGCAAGCCAATTATGATTTGCAACTTTTATATATGCGTCCTGATTTTCATATTTTTGCAGAATTAGTCGTCCCTTAAAAAGCCCATTTTGGGGAGATGTTGTTCAGACACAGTATCTC
>CAJMMQ010000025.1 GCA_905214625.1 uncultured bacterium | reverse complement strand
TTGTAGAACACTCTGAAGTTGTCTTTGGCATATCCACGGCCGAGCAGTGTGAAGCTCGATGCCGTTGCCTCGTCAATCTTCTGTCCCTTGTAGAACACTCTGAAGTTGTCTTTTGCGTAGCCTTCGCCAAGCAGGGTGAAGCTCGAAGCCGTGGCATCGCCAACCTTCTGTCCCTTGTAGAACACCCTGAAGCTGTCTTTTGCGTATCCTTCGCCAATGACGCTGAAGCTTGATGCCGTGGCGTCTTCAACCGCCTGACCGCGGTAATACACCTTGAAGTTGCTTATAAGATAGTCGTTGTTGCAGCCATGATGCCTTTTCTTTGCGTGTGAGCCGTCGTCGCAGGCATGGCAGTGTTGTTGGCCGCAGTGGCCGGGCTGATGGCTCTGGGCGCGCGAAATTGGGGCTGTGGCTAATGTTAGGATGATGGTCAGGGTTGCAGTAAGAATCTTCATGATGTCAGGTTTTAAATGATTTGACGTTTTATTTATATAGACGTATTTTATGACGAAGGTTTATTTTGTTAATGTATTTTATGCTTTCAGACAGCCTGTATGCGGTGTTCCGGCCATGCTGTCGTGCCTTTGTCAATCCGTGCAGATGATAATAAAAATGGCGGCAATGTGAAAGTTGCCGCCATTAATTATAGTCTTAATGAGATATTCTCAATCAGTCGTTATCGTGGTCAAGACTGTCGTTGAAGTCTCTCGGCTCTCTTGGTGCCAGAGGGTCGTGGAAGTCGTTGTTGTTGTTGCGGTGCTCAAAACGGCGCTGTTCGCGGTTGTTCTGACGCTCTCCGCGCTCCGGTCTCGGACGACGCTCCGGTCTTGGACGGCGCTCGCGCTCAACATATCCTTCGGGTTTCGGTATCAGCACACGGTGAGAGAGCTTATACTTGCCTGTCTTCTGGTCGATGTCCATCAGCTTGACGGTAATCTTGTCGCCCTCCTTCAGTCCTGCTTCCTCAACAGTTTCGAGGCGCTTCCAGTCGATTTCAGATATGTGCAGCAGTCCGTCCTTGCCCGGCATGATTTCAACGAAGCATCCGTAAGGCATTACAGAGCGTATTGTTCCGTCGTAAACCTCGCCTACTTCGGGTATCGCCACGATGGCCTTAATCTTAGATATTGCGGCAGTTATGCTCTCCTTGTTAGGCGCACTTACCTGCACTTTGCCCTTTCCGTCGATTTCGTCGATGGTGATAACGGCTCCAGACTCTTCCTGAATCTGCTGTATAATCTTTCCGCCCGGGCCTATTACGGCTCCGATAAACTCCTTCGGAATGTCGAATGCCTCTATGCGCGGTACCTGCGGCTTCATCTCTGCGCGCGGCTCGGCTATTGTGTCGGTGAGCTTTCCGAGGATATACTCACGTCCGCGCTTAGCCTGCATGAGGGCCTTCTCGAGGATTTCAAAGCTTAGTCCGTCGCACTTGATATCCATCTGTGTTGCTGTCAGACCGTCTTTTGTACCTGTTGTCTTGAAGTCCATGTCGCCGAGGTGGTCCTCATCGCCGAGGATATCGCTCAACACGGCATACTTGTCTTCGCCCGGGTTCTTGATAAGACCCATTGCAATACCGCTCACGGGCTTCTTCATCGGAACGCCGGCGTCCATCAGTGCCAGTGTGCCGGCACATACTGTGGCCATTGAAGAAGAGCCGTTGCTCTCGAGAATCTGTGACACGAGGCGCACTGTGTAGGGGAAATCCTCTGGAATCTGTCCCTTGAGCGCACGCCAAGCCAGATGTCCGTGGCCAATCTCGCGGCGTCCTACGCCTCTCTGGGCCTTAGCCTCGCCCGTGCAGAACGGCGGGAAGTTATAGTGGAGCAGGAAGCGCTGATAGCCCTTGCAGAGCACATCGTCAACCATCTTCTCGTCGAGTTTTGTTCCGAGAGTACATGTAGTGAGGCTCTGAGTCTCGCCACGTGTGAAGATAGAGCTTCCGTGAGGCATCGGCAGCGGGCTCACTTCGCACCATATCGGGCGTATCTCTTCGGTTGTGCGGCCGTCGAGACGCTTGCCCTCGTCGAGGATGCAGCGGCGCATTGCGTCGCGCTCAACGTCGTGATAGTAGCGGTCTATGAGTGCACATTTCTCTTCCAGCTCGTCTTCTGTCAGTTCGGTGTGGGCTGCAGTGTAAGCCTCGGTGAAGTCGGCCTTAATCTTCTCGAAAGCCTCCTCGCGTGCCTTCTTGTCGTGGTCGCCGGCTTCGGCTATGGCGTAGCACTTGTCGTAGGTTTCTTTTCTCAGCTGTTCGCGCAGCTCTTCGTCGTTAACCTCGTGGCAGTATTCGCGCTTCACGTCGGTGCCGAGCTCCTTCATCAGCTCCTCTTGCAGCTCGCACATTGGGCGTATTGCCTCCTGTGCGGCTTTGAGCGCGCCGAGCAGGTCTTGTTCCGACACCTCGTTCATCTCGCCTTCAACCATCATGATGTTCTCTTTAGAGGCACCGACCATGATGTCCATGTCGGCACTTTTCATCTGCTCGAATGTAGGATTGACTACATATTCGCCATTGATGCGTGCTACGCGCACTTCTGAGATAGGACATTCAAACGGAATATCTGAGCATGCCAGTGCACATGAGGCTGCGAAGCCTGCCAGTGCGTCGGGCTGGTCAACGCCGTCGGCAGAGAAAAGGATTACGTTTACGTAAACCTCTGCATGAAAGTCTGACGGGAAGAGGGGGCGCAACGCACGGTCAACCAAACGGCATGTAAGGATTTCGTTATCGCTGGCTTTGCCTTCGCGCTTGGTGAATCCGCCCGGAAAACGTCCGGCTGCGGCATACTGTTCTCTGTACTCAACCTGCAAAGGCATAAAATCTGTTCCGGGAACTGCATCTTTTGCGGCACAAACAGTGGCCAGAAGTACAGTGTTGCCCATACGGAGCATACAAGAGCCGTCGGCCTGCTTTGCCACTTTCCCGGTTTCAATGCTGATGGTTCTGCCATCAGGCAATGAAACTGTTTTTGTAATTACGTTCATCTAATAAAAAAACTTCTTTTTATAACATCTTCAAAAAAATCTCAACAAAGGTAGATAAAAGGCTATAAATAAACGAATAAAAACTGAATTATTTTCTTTTTTTATGATTATGTGTGATGTTTTGACTTATGGCTGCATGCCCGTCGTTTTCCAAAAGGTGGCATATCAGGCTCTGATAGGCCACCTTTTACACGCTGAAAGGCCGTGTTTTGCAGCCTGAAAGGTGGCCTTTTGCAAAGTGTTGAGTGTCAGTGTGTTGCGCCGGCGGTGACAGGCGCGGCGGGCAACCGTGGCTGACGGCTTCGCGTAGGTGTGCCGGCGGACTTGGGGGCTGTGGCGGGGATGAGAAAAAAAATGGAGGTTAAAGTCCTGATAATCAAAAATTTTTATTAGTTTTGCAACCGTTGCAGCCGCTCCGTCCTGCCGGCGGCAGGTAAACTGGCTGCGAGCCGATTAATTCAACCCCAAAAACATCGAGATATGAAACAATATTCAGCCTTGCAGTTTCTTCGCCGAATTATGCTGATGACGCTTGTCGCGGTGGCCCTTACGGGCTTGTCGTCGTGTGATGACGACGAAGACGTGCCCGAAGTGAAGCCCGAGCAGCGCACGCTGTTCATGTATTATCCTTGGTCGACTAACCTCACCGAGGCTTTCAAGATCAACATCGAGGATATGGAGGAGGCTATAAGCAACAGAGGACTCGACAACGAGCGGCTGATAGTGTTTATATCTACAAGCTCCAGCGAGGCCGAGATGTTCGAGATAACCTGTAAGGACGGAGAGTGTACGCGCACTGAGCTGAAGACCTATGAAAACCCGTCGTTCACGACGGTGGCAGGACTTTCGGGCATACTCAACGACATGAAAACCTTTGCCCCGGCCGACATATACTCTATGATTATCGGCTGTCACGGCATGGGGTGGGTGCCCGTTGAGAGTCAAAACAAGGCTATGCGCCGCTCGCCGGCATTCGTGCCCCACTACAGCGTGGGCAACGGCATGCCCATGACGCGATATTTTGGAGGCGTTACGAGCGACAGCCAGACCGACATATCAACTCTGGCCGACGCGCTTACCTCGACCGGGCTCACCATGGAGTTCATACTCTTTGACGACTGCTACATGTCGTCGGTAGAGGTGGCCTACGACCTGCGCCACGTCACCGGCCACATAATAGCCTGTCCGACGGAGATAATGGCCTACGGCATGCCGTATGACAAGATTGGCGCAAGCCTCCTCGGCGAGCCCGACTATCAGGCTGTTGCCCAAGGATTCTACGATTTTTATTCTACTTACACATATCCCTACGGCACGCTCGGCATAACCGACTGCAGCCAGATGGATGCCCTGGCTGAGATTATGAAGGTGATAAACAGCCGCTATAAGTTCGACCCTTCACAGCTTGCAGGCCTGCAGCGCATGGACGGATACACGCCCGTGCTGTTTTTCGACTTCGGCGACTATGTTGAGCATCTTTGTCCCGACGAGGCCCTGCTCGCCGAGTTCAAGGCCCGCCTGGCCCGCGCCGTGCCCTATGCCGTGCACACCAGACAGTATTATTCGGCTTTTTGCGGCGCAGTAGATATATACACCTATTCGGGCATCACCACTTCAGAGCCGAGCACCAACTCGCTTGCAGCCGACGTGGTTTACACCAACTGGTATAAGGCCACACACTGACGGCGGCCTTATTTTCAGTGTTTTCCAGACCGCGCATGGTGCCTTGCCCATGCCGTAAGGCGGTCTGTGGGGGCTACATACCACGAAAAAAGCGTTTTCGTTTTGTAGTCCGCACGATTTGTATTAACTTTGCCGTTCAAAAGAAAACAAGTATTATCAAGATATATGGAAGACAAGCATTTTAAGCGCACCACCGTAACCGCCGCCCTGCCATACGCCAACGGCGGAGTGCACATCGGCCACCTGGCCGGAGTTTACGTGCCGGCAGACATCTATGTGCGCTATCTCAGACTTAAGAAACAAGACGTAAGATTCATCTGCGGAAGCGACGAGCACGGAGTGCCCATCACCATCCGCGCAAAGAAGGAGGGCATAACGCCCCAGCAGGTGGTAGACCGCTACCACGCAATGATAAAGAAGAGCTTTGCCGACTTCGGCATCTCGTTCGACATCTACAGCCGCACCACCTCCGACACACACTCAAAGGTTGCGTCAGACTTCTTCAAGAAGCTCTACGAGGAAGGCAAGCTGGTTGAGAAAACATCAATGCAGTATTACGACGAGGAGGCACACCAGTTCCTCGCCGACCGCTACATAACGGGCGAATGTCCCCACTGCCACAACCCGAAGGCTTATGGCGACCAGTGCGAGAAGTGCGGAAGCGACCTCGACCCCACAGAGCTTATCAACCCGAAGAGTGCAATCAGCGGCTCGCAGCCAGTGCTGAAGGAGACCAAGAACTGGTATTTGCCGCTCAACGAGTACCAGGATTGGCTCAAACAATGGATACTTGAGGGCCACAAGGAGTGGCGTCCCAACGTCTACGGACAGTGCAAGTCGTGGCTCGACCTCGACCTGCAGCCACGTGCCATGACGCGCGACCTCGACTGGGGAATACCCGTTCCAGTTGAAGGAGCAGAGGGCAAGGTGCTCTATGTATGGTTCGACGCCCCGATAGGCTACATCTCCAACAGTCAGGAACTCATGCCCGAGGACTGGGAGAAGTGGTGGAAGGACCCCGAGACGCGCCTCGTCCACTTCATCGGTAAGGACAACATCGTGTTCCACTGCATCGTGTTCCCCACCATGCTGAAGGCACACGGCGACTATATTTTGCCAGACAACGTGCCGGCAAACGAGTTTCTCAACCTCGAGAACGACAAGATTTCGACATCGCGCAACTGGGCCGTCTGGCTCCACGAATACCTCGAGGAGCTGCCCGGCAAGCAGGACGTGCTGCGCTACGTGCTCACCGCCAACGCGCCCGAAACGAAGGACAACAACTTCACGTGGAAAGACTTTCAGGAGCGCAACAACAGCGAGCTGGTGGGCATATACGGCAACTTCGTCAACCGTGCACTGCAACTCACCAAGAAATACTGGAACGGTGTAGTGCCCGCCTGCGGCGAATTGCAGGACATAGACAGGCAGACCATAGCCGAGTTCCACGATGTCAAGGCCAACGTTGAGCGCCTGCTCGACGCTTTCAAGTTCCGCGACGCACTCAAGGAGGCCATGAACCTCGCCCGCATAGGCAACAAGTACATTGCCGACTGCGAGCCATGGAAGGTGGCAAAGACCGACATGAAGCGCGTGGAGACCATCCTCAACATCTCCCTCCAGCTCGTTGCCAACCTGGCGATAGCCTTCGAGCCGTTCCTGCCTTTCAGCAGTGCGAAGCTCCGCAAGATGATAAACATCGACCAGTTCGACTGGAACCAGCTCGGCTCTACCGACCTGCTCGAAGCCGGACACCAGCTCGCCGAGCCCGAACTGCTGTTCGAGAAGATAGAGGACGACGTGATAGACTTCCAGCTCAAGAAGCTCGAGGAGACAAAGAAGGCTAACGAGGCCGCTGAATACAAGGCCAAGGAGATAAAGCCCAACATACCTTTCGAGGATTTCGAGAAGATAGACATCCGCGTGGGATTAATCGAGGCGTGCGAGAAAGTGAAGAAAGCCGACAAGCTGCTGAAGTTCACAATCGATGACGGAAGCGGTCAGGACCGCACCATAGTGAGCGGCATCGCCAAGTTCTACAAGCCCGAAGACCTCGTAGGCAAGCGTGTCTGCTTCATTGCCAACCTTGCCCCGCGCAAGCTGAAGGGCATCGAGAGTCAGGGCATGATACTCTCCGCCGAAGACTTCGACGGCTCGCTGAGCGTCATAACTACCTCCGCCGACGTTAAGCCGGGCAGCCAGGTGTGCTGACGCTGAAGGCTAAACGCTTTCCGTAAGGTGGCCTGACGTGCCGCAACAGAAAGGCTTTTGCCACGTAACATATTACCGTTAAATAAAAAGACGCATGCTCCGGAATAATGGTGCATGCGTCTTTTGTGTCTATAAAGATTACAGGCGGCAGTGGTGCAAGAAGCGTTGCAGATACGAAAACTTGTCTGTGCAAAACTTATTATGCCTCTGTCTTGCGGTTATTTCACGCCGTGTTATTATCTTTGCGGCATGAAATATGTTTTCATGTTGATAGGTTTTGTGTCGCTGGTGCTTGGCGTCATAGGCATATTCCTGCCCCTGTTGCCCACCACGCCCTTTCTATTGCTCTCGGCAGCGATGTTTTTCCGCAGTTCGCCGCGTGCCTACAGGTGGCTTCTCGGGCACAAATATCTCGGCCCGTACATACGCAGTTTCCGTGAGGACCGCAGCATACCGCTGCGCGCCAAGATAGTTTCTTTGTCGCTGCTGTGGCTTACATCACTTCATTGTATAGTGCTGATATTCGATTCATGGTGGCTCCGCGCCGCCATGCTGGCTGTTGCCTTGGGCGTAAGTTTTTACATATTGTCGTTCAAGACGCGGCGCAATGCCGACTGATGCCATTCCTTCAGTTGCTTTTTCTGTTGTCTTTTGCAGGCGTGAATACATAAAATGCGACCGGCGTAGGTTCTATTTGTGATAGATTCATACTGCCGGTCGCATAGCGTTTTGTAGTGTTATAAATAACTTAAACTATTATTAGTGTTGTCTATTCGTATCCGTTCTCCATTCCGTTCATGTCGTCAGACTCTCCGTTTGCGCTGTTGTTAACCTTCTTCTTAGGTGCCTTTGCCTTCATGTTTCCGAAGTTCCATGTCAGCGAGAGGTTCACTGTGCGTCCGCTTCTCCAGTTTTTCTGATAGCGTGTGAAGGTGTCTGAGCTTGTGTAGTTCTCAAACTTGCGTGTGTTGAGCAGGTCGCGGCAGTTGATGGCGAGCGTCAGTTTCTTGTCGAGGAATGTCTTGCGCAGACCCAGGTCCATGCTGAAGTTGGCCTTGCGGTATCCCTGTGTTATGACCTGGCGTGCGCGGTAGCGTCCTGACAGTTGCAGGGATATGTCCCAAGGCAGCATCAGCGAAGCCTGCATGCGTGCGTTCCATGTAAAGTTGTTGTTGCTCTCGCCTGTAACGGTCTGTCCGTCCACGTCGTATGTAAAGCCGTCGAGCTTGTAGTAGTAGGCGTTGGCCGTGGTGGTGAGGTCGAGTATGCGGCATATCTTGTTCTTCAATACCAGCTCGAGACCTGTGCTCAGGCTGTTAGACACGTTCATGTAGGTCTGATACATCATGTTGTCGGTGCTGCTCTGGTATTTTATGCGCTGTATCACGTCGCTTGTGGGGCGGTAGTATGCGCTGACGAGCATTGAGTGAGCGTCCCATGTCTTCAGGTAGTTGAGCGAGAACGAGTTGCTGAACTCAGGCGTAAGCTCGGGGTTACCGAACGATATCATCGAGGCGTCGCGGGTGTTCTTGAAGCTGTTGAGCTGGCCTCCCCACGGGCGGCGCAGGCGGCGTGTGTAGTTGAGCTGCAGCTGCTGTGTCTCGTCGAGCTGATATGAAAGGAACACGCTGGGGAACAGCTCAAAGTAGTCTTTCTTGAACGGGTTGTCGCGTTTCGAGGGGTCGTGCTCCTGTTCGTAGTTGTAGCTCTCGGTGTTAACTTTCCAGTATTCGCCGCGCAGGCCGGCCATTACGCCGAAATTGCCGAACTTCATCGTAGCCGTTGCATAGAGCGCGTGCAGGTCCATGTTGTAGATAAAGCGGTTATAGTAAGCCTGGTCTTCCACCTGGTTTACGCCGTCCCATGATGTCTCGTCGATAAAAGACTCCTGCGGAGAGTTCTCGCGGCTGAAGTTGCCCTGATATCCGGCTTGCAGCATAATCTTGTCGGTTATGGGGTTCTCGTAGTCGAGTTTCACCTCCCACGACCTGCTGTTGCTTAGCATCGGACGGTTTTGGTAGTCGTATTCTGTAGGCAGCGGCTCGTCGATATACGTGGTGCTGTCCTGATAGATGTTGCTCTGGTCCATCTTCCATTTGTTGAAGTCGACGGTAAAGTCGAGATAGTGCTTGTCGGTGAAGCTGTGGCGGTAGTTAAACTCGCCGTAGTACATGTTCATGTCAGAGCTTCCCGACGAGCGGCGCAGCATGATGTAGCTGTCCTGCGGGGCACCAATCGTACCGTAGTGGTATGGTGTTGTGCCTCCGTTCTTGTGTCCGCCTACCATTGTCATGCCGCTGAGCGTAAACTCGTCATTGTCGGTTGCGCGGTAAGTAAGGCCGGCGCGTGCAAAGAGGTTGTTGCCCATACGGTCGTTGTCGGCCGTGTACGACTGATATTCGTTGGTGTTAAGATACTCCTGATAGCTAAGCGAGCCGCCGTCGTTGCTGCGGTGGCGGTAGCCAAGGCTGGCATATCCCTCAAAGCGCCCGATGTTGAAGTTAAGGTTGCCGTTCACGTTTGCGCTTCCGCGCGTGTTTCCTCCGGCCTGCAGCGAGCCGTAGTATCCGGCGGTGCGGTTCTTTTTAAGTATGATGTTTATTATTCCGGCGCTGCCTTCGGCGCTGAATTTTGCCGACGGGTTGTCAATGACCTCAATTCTCTCAATGCTCTCCGACGGAAGCTGTTGCAGAATTTCGGCGCGGTTGTCGCTTGTCAGTCCGCTTGCCTTACCGTTTATCCACACCTCCACGCTGGTGTTGCCGCGCAGCGATATGTTGCCGTCGGTGTCTACCTCAACAGACGGAATGTTCTCCAGCACGTCCGTGGCGTCGCCGCCGGCGTTGGTTATGTCCTGCGACACGTCGAACGACTTGCGGTCAACCTCAAGCCTCATCGTCGGCCTCTGTGCCGTAACCGTCACTTCCTCCAGCGTCTGGCTGTCGTCGGCCATGTGCAGTTTCTTAAAGTTTGTGTGCCTCCTGTTTTCGGTTACGCTGAATTCTTTTACCAGCGTGGTGTATCCTATATACGAGAGCTTTATCGTGTAGTCGCCGTATGGCAGCTTGTCGATATGGAACAAGCCTTTCTCGTCTGTGATAGATCCTTTTACGAATTTAGAACTTGCGCGGTTGTAAACAGCTACATTGACAAAAGGCAGGGCCTCGCCGGTCTTGGCGTCCTCTACCTTAGACCTGACACTGCCTTGAGCATGGCAGAGGGCAGTGTATAATACTAACAGACTAAAAATAATAAGTTTCTTCATAACACTTATTGTGATGTGTTTAAGCGTAAAAAGTTTAATTGTTAATATGATTTTTCACATTTTATTTGGTTTTACGTATTAAACTGACTAACTTTGCAGTCGGATTGGTCTCATAGTTCAATGGATAGAACAAGTCTCTCCTAAAGATTAGATCCGAGTTCGATTCTCGGTGAGACCACGTTCAGAGCGGCAGCCACGGTTGCCGCTCTTTTGTTTATCATGTTTTTTCGTTTCCGCATGTTGCCGCTTTTTCTTTCATGACAGTTTTGTCTTAATTATGCTACAGGCATGCCTGGGTTTGCATGCCGCCGGTTTTATATATACGCAGCAGCCGTTGAAATGTGTCGTGCCTTTATGATTATTTAACTTTACGGCCTGTTTCGGCCTTTTGTTTTAACACGTGGATAAACTCGAAACAGCAAAACGTGTTGCTGCTTTTTTACCCTTTCACGCCCGTTTCATGTGTCTTTTTATGCCGTTTGTCCCCTCCGTCATGCCGTTTCGGGCATGTTTTCAGCGTTATTTGCCTCGTTTTTCAGTGAGTTTTGCGGTCTTTTGCGCTGCAAAAGACATCCTTTTACAATGCAAGAGGCATCCTTTCGCAGCGTAAAAGGTGGCCTTTCGCAAGGCCGTTTCGCGCCGTTTAATATTGCGCTTTGCGTAAAATGCTGATTAGTAGATGCTTAAGAAAAACGTCGTTTTTTTACGTTTTTCGTGTCAAAATCTGTTTTGTTTTCAAATATTCGAGTTTTCTTTGCCTGCAATTAACTTATTTAACGTTTTTTCATCAGACTCTTGCCAAATACCCAGAAATGATTATTCACAGTGTAGTCTGTCCCGTGTTATGCGCCGTAAAAAATACCGATATCTTGCTATTGCATACATTCTTGTTTACAACTAACTTTGCAGCGTTTAGGCTTATAACGAAAATATATGTCAGGCTGACAGCAAGATGTTTTAAAATATCATCCGTTTAGTCTGCATCACACAGATGTAGTCCGCCGTCTGCGCCATTGACATGCGCACCGGGCTGTAGCATGTAAGGCAGTTTCGGTTTATGGCAAATAGTACGTATATCTGTTTTACTGCATGCAATATCTTTGCAGAAACAGCGTTGAATAACTGTTTATGAAGAAGGTTTTTTTAAAGTTCCATCTGTGGCTGTCGGTGCCTTTCGGCATCATTGTCACGCTGATATGCTTCTCAGGCGCAATGCTTGTGTTTGAGCCCGAGGCCGTGAAGCTGCTCAGGCACGACATCCTGTATGTAGACAGGCCGCAGCACACGGCGTTGCCCGTAGGACAGTTGGTGAGGAACGTTGAGCAGACGCTGCCCGAGGACGTGAAGGTTACGGGCGTAACGATGTTCTCCGACCCGGCGTTCGCCTGCAAGGTAAACCTGTCGAAGCCTCGCCGTGCGGCAGTTTATGTAGACCAGTATACAGGCGAGGTGAAAGGACTATACGAGCGCCCGGCGTTCTTCGACACCATGCAGAGGCTGCACCGCTGGCTGCTCGACAACCGCGACAAGAGCGGCGGAGTGTTCTGGGGGCGCACCGTGGTGGGCATATCCACCATCGTTTTTGTGCTGGTGCTGCTGTCGGGCGTGGTGATATGGTGGCCAAGGAGTTGTCGCATGCTGCGCAACAGCCTGAAGATAACCGCCCTGAAAGGCCGCCGTCTGCTGTGGCGCGGCCTGCATGTGGCCGGCGGAATGTATGTTCTGCTGCTGTTGCTGGTAATGGCCCTTACCGGACTGACATGGTCGTTCCAATGGTACAGCAAGGGCTTTTACGCCATGTTAGGTGTCAGTGAGGTGCCAAAGAGCGGCGCCAAGGTATATGCCGAACAGGCTGCTAAAGAAAAAAGTAAGGATAGAAGCGGCAAGAAAAAGCCTGAAGGTGCCGTTGGAATGGCAGAAAATGGCACTGCCGTATATGCCCAATGGCAGACTGTATATGACACCTTGCGGGCACGCAACCCCAGATATGAGCAGATAACCGTGTCTGACGGTAAGGCCGAAGTGGCCTTCGGAGGGCTTGGCAACCAGCGTGCCGCCGACAAATATGAGTTTGACGCCGCCACGGCCCGCATAACCTCGGCCTCGCCCTATGCCGACGCTGCCAAGTCGTCGAAGGTGCGTGGCTGGATATTTTCCATACACATGGGCACTTGGGGCGGACTGCTCACGCGCGTGCTATGGTTCTTTTCCGCCTTGTTTGGCGCAACATTGCCCATAACGGGCTATTATCTCTGGATACGCCGCCTGCGCCATCGTCCGCGCTGATAATATCTAAAATGGCGCAAATAGTATGTGTATTTTAAATGACAATAGTCTGTTGCATGGTTAGTTTGTGCCGCGTCTTGATGGCATGGCAGTGGAGAAATTATTCAATGGGTATTTGTATATAATATGAAACATGGCCTTTCGTCTTCTAAAAGGCCATGTTTTGCAATCCAAAAGGCTGTCTTTTGCACGCTAAAAGACGGCCTTTTATATTGTAAGCAATGTGCTTTGTTTTGCTTAACGATTTTCTTTCGGCGGTGTTGCTGTGGCTGTTAGTGTAAGTATTGAGGAGTGTTTTGCTTACAGATTTTTGCTGTGTGCCGTTCAACCTGCTGTTTTTCCATACCATATATTATATTAAAGAAGTTAAGCTTCGTCTCGGAAATAAAAATAAAAGATTGTTTCACTCTCTTTTATTTTGTATTTCACTCAACTTGCATTAACTTTGAATAAGTTAAGCTTCGTCTCGGAAATAAAAATAAAAGACTGTTTCACGTTCTTTTATTTTGTATTTCACTCAACTTGCATTAACTTTGAATAAGTTAAGCTTCGTCTCGGAAATAAAAATAAAAGACTGTTTCACGTTCTTTTATTTTGTATTTCACTCAACTTGCATTAACTTTGCAAGCATGTTGAAGAATATTATGTTAGTGGCCTTGGGCGGAGCTTGCGGAAGCGTGGCCCGCTATCTGCTGTCGAAGCTGGTGCAGGACAATGCACTGTCGAATTTCCCCTTCGGCACCATGACGGTCAACATCTTGGGATGCCTGCTTATAGGCATGATATACGGACTTACAGAAAACAACATCAGCATTAGCCCTGCGCTGAAGCTGCTTCTCACCGTTGGCTTCTGCGGAGGATTCACCACGTTCAGCACGTTCATGAACGAGTCGCTCTCGCTCCTGCGTGCCGACAGCGCGGCCATGATGGCTCTCTATATCGGCGGAAGCGTGGCGCTGGGACTGCTGGCCGTGTTTGCCGGATTGCAATTAATAAAACTAATATAAAATGAAAAAGACGTTTTCATCATTATGCTTGTGCACGCTGGCCCTCATGGCGGCAGTGCTTACCTCCTGCGACAACAAGAAGTTTCATATAAACGGAGCTGTCACCGAGGCCAAGGACTCTGTGCTGTATCTCGAGAACATGAGTCTCGACGGTCCTGTGGTGGTCGACTCGGTTAAGCTCGACGACAAAGGCGCCTTCAGCTTCAGCGGAAAGGCCCCCGAGGCCCCAGAGTTTTACAGGCTCAGAATAGCCGGACAGATAATCAACCTCAGCGTTGACTCGACTGAGACAGTGGACATAAAGGCATCATATCCGTCGATGGCAACGGGATATACCGTTGAAGGCTCGGCCGAATGTGCCACCATCAGGGAGCTTGCACTTAAGCAGATAGATCTTCAGAACCGTGTGATAGCCGTGCAGAACAACCCCAATCTGGGCTACAACCTTACGCGCGACAGCATCGACAGGCTGGTTGAGGCTTACAAGGAAGACATAAAGCGCAACTATATCTACAAGGCTCCGATGCGTGCCTCGTCGTATTTCGCCCTGTTCCAGACGCTCGGCAACATGCTGATATTCAATCCGCGCGAGAATGCCGACGACGTTAAGGTGTTTGCTGCCGTGGCCACAAGCTGGGACACTTATCATCCCGACGCCGTGAGAGGCAAGAACCTGCACAACATAGCCATTGAAGGCATGAAGAACGTGCGCATAATACGCAACAAGATGGCTGCCCAGAACATTGATGCCAGCAAGGTAAACGTGTCGAACATCATCGACATCTCGCTGCTCGACAATCAGGGCAACCGCCGTAGCCTGACCGACCTGAAGGGCAAGGTGGTGATGCTCGACTTCCACGTGTTCGGCTCTAAGGAGTCGACAAAGCGTATAATGCAGATGCGCGAGCTGTACAATAAATATCACGACCGCGGCTTCGAGATTTATCAGGTGGCGCTGAATCCCGACGAACACTTCTGGAAAACGCAGACAGCCGCACTGCCATGGATAAGCGTGAGAGACCCTGAGGGGCTGCAGTCGCAGAATCTTGCCGCCTATAACGTAAGCAGCATACCTACCTTCTTCCTCATCGACCGCAATAACGAGGTTAAGAAACGCGACGCGCAGATTAGCGACATCGACGCTGAGATTAATGCCTTGCTAAACTGATATTTGATGTAAGATTAAAGCAAAAAGATACAGGCGGGTTCTATAAATTCGGTGGAAACAACATGACAACAACACGTTAAGTCATTGAAAGCCGGATTTATAGAATTCGCCTTGATTTATAACGGAGTGTTGAGGCTCATGCTCCGTTGTGCGCATGATGATATTCAACATTTATAAATACGTGATAAAAGAAATGAAGAACATTAGAAAAATTAGCTTGCTTACCTTCCTGCTGCTCGCGTTTGCTGCCGTAAGGCTGTGCGCCGGGCGGCATTACACGGTGATAGTGTCGCTCGACGGATGCCGCTGGGACTATCCGCTGATGTACGACACGCCGTTTCTCGACTCGCTGGGCAGCCGCGGCGTGAGCGCCGTTATGCGCCCGTCGTTTCCCTCAAAGACTTTTCCCAACCACTATACGCTGGCCACAGGGCTCGTGCCCGACCATCACGGGATAATAGCCAACAAGTTTTACGACGTGGCTTCGGGCCGCACTTACAGCATAAGCGACAAGGCAACGAGCAAGGACGGCTCGTTCTACGGCGGCGAGCCGATATGGCTCACGGCCAAGAGACAGGGCGTAAAGGTGGGCGTGGTCTACTGGCCCGGCTCTGATGTGGCCATCAAGGGCATGTATCCCGACTACTACAAAGACTATGCAAAGAAGCCCTTGCTGACCTTCCCGGAACGCATAGACGAGGCCGAACGGCTGCTGACGCTGCCCGACAGCGTGCGCCCGCAGCTCGTGATGATATACTTTAACGAGCCCGACCACAGCGGACATTCTTACGGTCCGGCATCTAAGCAGACCCGGCAGGCCGTAGAGACGCTCGACTCGCTGCTGTGCGGCTTGTACAAAAGGTTGCGCGCGCTGCCCTGCGGACAGGACATCAACTTCATTGTTACGTCCGACCACGGCATGGCATCCACGTCGCCCGAGCGCATAATACGCCTCTCGGAATACTTGAAGCCCGAATGGTGTGAGCGCGTCATGGCAGACCTGCCCACGCTGATATTCCCCAAGAAGGGACACGAGGACGATATACTGAACGCCCTGAAAGGCGTGGCGCACATATGGACATGGAAGAAGGACGAAGTGCCCGAGTGCTTCCACTACGGCACAAACCCGAACATCGCACCCATAGTGGTTATGCCCGACGTGGGCTGGATTGTGTCTGAAGACGACAGGGTGATACCCGGCAACCACGGGTTCGACCCCTATAACTCTGAACTCAACGTGCCCTTCCGTGCCGAGGGGCCCGACTTCAGGCACGGATATGTAAAGACCGCCATGTTCGACAACACCTGCATATATCCTCTTCTGTCGCGTCTGCTGGGCATAGAACCTGCCCCTTGCGACGGCAACATCGGCGATGTGGAGGACATGCTCGCGCCGGTTGGACAATAAAACCATATACATATATTCTTTGCGGAGGCAGCGCGGAGGCGAGCCTCCGCTTTTTTGGTTTCATTACAGGCCGTGAATGTCATCCATGAAAGATATAAAAAGCATTTAGAACAGACGTTGAACGGCATTGAGACATCAGGTAACACAAAGGTAAACACATTGAAACGCTATTGTCAGACGATAGAAATGCCGGAGTAATCAGTGTTTTGTTATTTTGCAGCATAACAAGATAAAACATATAAGAGATGCTCGGAATTTTCAACGACTGCTTTCCGCCGATAATGGACGGCGTGTCTGTAACGGTGCAGAACTATGCGCGGTGGCTCAACCGCAAGTGCAACAACGTGTGCGTGGTTACGCCTTCGGTGCCCGGTACAGTGTACAGAGAGGAGTTTCCTGTTTACAATTACTTCTCTCTGCCCATACCCATGCGCAAGCCTTACCGCATGGGCTTTCCGCGCATCGACCTGCCTTTCCGCTCCCGTATAGGCAAAGTAGGCTTCTCGCTGGTGCATGCCCACAGTCCGTTTTCGTCGGGCAGGCTGGCGCTGAAGATTGCGCGCGAGCAGAACATACCCGTCGTTGCCACGTTCCACTCTAAGTACCGTGCCGACTTTGAGCGCGCCATACCCAACAGGATGGTTGTCGACTATATGGTGAAAAGCGTCGTCGACTTCTACAGTCAGGCCGACGAGGTGTGGATTCCGCAGGCATCGGTCGAGGAAACTCTGCGCGAGTATGGCTACAAGGGTAGGGTGGAAGTGGTGGACAACGGCAACGACTTTGCCGCCGACACACGCACAGACCTGCTCAGGAGCGAAGGCCGCGCGATGCTCGGGGCGGGACACTGCGAGCCGGTGCTGCTCTTCGTGGGGCAGCATATCTATGAGAAGAATCCGCATCTCATCATCCGCTCGCTCGCCAATATACGCGACCGCTCATGGCACATGTATTTCATAGGCACGGGATATGCCGCCGACGAGCTGAGGCAGATGGCAATATCAAAGGGGCTCGACGGCCGCGTTACGTTCCTCGGACAGATAACCGACCGCGAGAAGCTGAAGCGCTGTTATGCCGCTGCCGACGTGTTTCTCTTCCCGTCGCTATATGACAATGCGCCCCTTGTGGTGCGCGAGGCGGCAGCCATGCACACGCCGTCGCTCATGGCGCAAGGCTCAACGGCCGCAAGCGTGATAAGGGACAACGTGAACGGCTTTTTGTGCAGTGCCGACGAACAGGGCTTTACGGAGCGCCTGCTGCAGATACTGGCCGACGAAAGGTTGCGAACCGCCGCCGGAGACAACGCGCGGGCCACGCTGGCGCGCTCATGGCAGGACATTGCCGACGAGGTTTACGACCGCTACATGCACCTCGTGCGCCGTCGCGGAGGCGTGCTCTCGGCATAATCTTACAGACATTTATTCGGCCGTCAGCGTCGTGACGACGCCCGCGGCGGCATACATGATACAGCAAAAAACTTTATTTCTATACTATTTATGACACACATTCTAAGGCGTTGCTGGGCGGATAATTCTGCCGTAGGCAACGCCTTGTTTTCCAGACAGTTACAGACGGCTCTCCAAAAGGTTGTCTTTTAGTCCCTGAAAGGTGGCTTTTTGCACGCCAAAAAGCCACCTTTTGCAGCACGAAACACGGCCTTTTGTAAAACCGTCTGCGGCATGATGAAAAATATTTACATATATCGCGCCTTTCCTCTCTTCTGCATCATACATCCCAAAAGTATTTTCCTGCACGCAGAATGTAGCATTGCAGAGGTGCTGAAGAAACTTATATAAGACAAAAACGTCATGAAGACAGACGAAACAGCGTGAAAAAATGTATTAAAAGGCTTAACTTTTTGCAAAGACGGATAAAAATCTTATTTTTGCAGATTGTATGGTACTGAATTATATTTGGATAGCATTTTTCGTGGTTGCCTTCGTCATAGCCCTGTTCAGGCTCGTGGTGATGGGCGACACCGAGGTGTTTCCCGAAATAATGAACTCGACGTTCGCATCGTCTAAGACGGCCTTCGAGATATCTCTCGGCCTTACGGGCGTGCTGTCGCTGTGGCTCGGCATAATGAAGATAGGCGAGCGCGGCGGCGTGGTCAATGCGCTGGCAAGGGTGCTGAGTCCGGTGTTCACGCGCCTTTTTCCCGACATACCGAAGGGCCATCCCGTTACGGGCAGCATATTTATGAACATAGCCGCCAACATGCTCGGCCTGGACAACGCGGCAACTCCGCTTGGACTGAAGGCCATGGAGCAGATGCAGACGCTCAACCCGAAGAAGGACACGGCCACAAATCCGATGATAATGTTCCTTGTGCTCAACACGTCGGGACTAACCATCATACCCGTTTCAATCATGGTTTACCGTGCGCAGCTGGGCGCGGCACAGCCAACAGACATATTCATACCCATACTTCTTGCCACGTTCTTCTCAACGCTGACTGGCATCATCGTTACCAGTCTTTACCAGCGCATCAACCTCATTAACCGCGTGATGCTGCTCACCCTGGGCGGTCTTTGCGTGGCAGTGGCAGCCGTGATGTGGGGTTTCGGACGGCTCGACAAGGAGCAGATGAACATCGTTAGCACGTCGGTGGCCAACATTCTGCTGTTCACCATCATCATAACATTCATCCTTGCAGGAGTCAGAAAGAAGGTAAACGTCTACGATGCGTTCATCGAAGGTGCCAAGGACGGCTTCTCGACGGCCGTGAGGATAATACCTTATCTGGTGGCGATACTCGTTGGAATCGGCGTTTTTCGCGCCTCTGGAGCTATGGATATGCTTATAGACGGCATAAAATGGGTGGTAGAGGCCTGCGGCGGCAACACCGACTTTGTGGGCGCATTGCCCACGGCACTGATGAAACCGCTGTCGGGCAGCGGTGCGCGCGGCATGATGGTGGACGCCATGACAACCTACGGCGCCGACTCGTTCGTGGGCCGTCTGAGCTGCATCTTCCAGGGATCTACCGACACCACGTTCTATATCCTTGCCGTATATTTCGGCAGCGTGGGCGTAAGATACACCCGCCACGCCGTGGCCTGCGGCCTTCTGGCCGACCTTGCCGGCGTAATAGCGGCCATAGCTATATGCTATATGTTCTTCGGCTGATGCTCCGGCATTATTCAGCGGGCACGGGCCGAATGTGTGAAAATATAACTTATTAGATATTATGAGCAATCTTAAAGGTCTTGCAAAAGACACGGCCATCTACGGACTGAGCAGCATCGTGGGCCGTTTTCTCAACTATCTGCTCGTGCCTCTCTACACCGCCAAGCTCTCGGCGGCAAGCGGCGGCTACGGGGTTATAACCAACGTGTATGCCTATACGGCGCTGCTGCTCGTCATCCTTACCTACGGTATGGAGACAACTTTCTTCCGCTTTGCCAACAAGGAGGGCGAGAATCCGCAGAAAGTCTACTCAACCACGCTCATGGCCGTAGGCTTCACGTCGCTCTTGTTCGTAGTTCTGGTGGTGGCGTTCATCGGCCCTATTTCATCGGCCATGGGCTATGCAGAGCATCCCTCGTATGTGTGGGTTATGGCAATAGCCGTTGCGCTCGACGCGTTTCAGTGCATCCCGTTCGCATATCTGCGCTATAAGAAGCGCCCGATAAAGTTTGCTGCGCTCAAGCTCTTCAACATAGTGCTTACCATTGCGCTCAACCTTGTGTTCTTCCTGCTGCTGCCCGCGCTCTACGAAAATGGCGGAAACGGCGGTTTTATCGGCAATATCTACAGTCCGGAGGTGGGCGTAGGCTATGTGTTCTACATCAACCTGTTCTGCTCTGCCTCGCTTATGTTCCTGCTTGTAAAGGAACTTACGGGCTTTAAATACACCTTCGACCGCGCCCTTATGCGCCGCATGCTCTCGTACAGCTGGCCTATCCTGGTGCTCGGCATAGCCGGAATACTTAATCAGACGGCCGACAAGATACTCTTTCCTTATATATATAAGAACGCCGATGCCCACTCGCAGCTCGGCATCTACGGAGCCGCCAGCAAGATAGCCATGATTATGGCCATGATAACACAGGCGTTCCGCTATGCCTACGAGCCGTTTGTGTTCGGCAAGGCAAAGGACAAGGACAACCGCGAAACATACGCCAAGGCCATGAAATATTTTGTTATCTTCACGCTTCTGGCCTTCCTCGTGGTGATAGGATATATGGACATTCTGCGCCATCTCATAGGCCGCGACTACTGGAGCGGACTCAAGGTGGTGCCAATAGTAATGGCGGCAGAGATTATGATGGGTGTTTATTTCAACCTGTCGTTCTGGTATAAGCTCATCGACAAGACCATCTGGGGTGCCTGGTTCTCGGGAGCAGGCTGCCTTGTGCTCATACTTGTCAACGTGATATTCGTGCCCCGCTTCGGCTATATTGCCTGTGCGTGGGGCGGCTTTGCCGGCTACGGCACGGCCATGCTGCTCTCTTACTTCGTAGGACAGAAGCATTATCCGATAGCTTATCCTGTTAAAGACATCATGCTTTACGTGGGCGTGGCCCTTGTTATGTTTGCAGGCATGCGCCTTGCCAACGCCGACCTGCCCACATGGGCTGCCCTCGGCGTAAACACACTGCTGATAGTGCTGTTCATGGCGATGATAGTTAAGCGCGACTTTCCGCTTTCGGGACTGCCCGTAATAGGCAAATACTTCCGCAAGTAGCGCGCCCCACGGCTGCCTTTGCGCCGTTACCGAAGGTGCAGGGCACAGGTATCTGTAACAAATAAAATGATATAATAGACAATTATCCTTAATCCTTTTAAAACATACACAATGAAAAAAGCAAAAGCTCTATTACTTTCAGCGCTCATGGCGGCTGCCCCCATGGCTCATGCTGACGAAGGAATGTGGACGCTCTACAACCTGCCACAGGCTGTTTACGACCAGATGAAATCTTACGGTTTCAGTCTTCCTTACAACGACATTTATGGCAGCAAGGACGCCATCAAGAACTCTGTGGTGCTCTTTGGCGGATTCTGCTCGGGCGTGGTTGTGTCGCCCGACGGTCTTGTGTTCACCAACCATCACTGCGGTTTCGAGGCAATACGCAGCCACTCTACCGTGGAGCACGACTACATGCTCAACGGCTTCTATGCCAAGAGCTATGAAGAAGAGCTTCCTAACGAGAACCTCTTTGTGAGCTTCATGGTAAAGCAGGAGGATGTAAGCGAGCGTCTCAGGGCTCTCGGCATCGACAAACTGTCTGACGAGGACGCCACACAGCTCATCGACTCGGTGGCTGCCGCTATGACAGAAGAGGCACGCCAGGCCGACAAGGGTCTCCATGTGGAGATTGACCCATACTATGAGGGCAACCAGTATTTTGCCACTACATACCGCATGTTCACCGATGTGCGCCTCGTTTTCACCGTACCTAAGTCAATGGGTAAGTATGGTGGTGAGACAGACAACTGGATGTGGCCGCGCCAGACATGCGACTTCAGCGTGTTCCGTATATACGCCGACCCGAAGACTAACGGTCCGGCAGAATATTCTAAGGACAACGTGCCCTACAAGGCACCGCATTGGGCACAGGTTTCGCTCGACGGATACAAGGACGGCGACTTCGCAATGACAGTAGGTTATCCCGGAAGCACCGAGCGTTATCTCTCGTCTTACGGCATCAAGGAGATGCGCGACGCAGGCAATGCCACACGTGTGCAGGTGCGCGGCGTTAAGCAGGAGATAATGAAGCGCCACATGCAGGCCGACGAGGCTGTGCGCATCAAGTATGACTCTAAGTTCGCCCAGAGTGCAAACTACTGGAAAAACTCTATGGGTATGAACAAATGTATCGATTCTATCGGCATCATCGGTCAGAAGCAGGCTTATGAGAAGCTTATCCGTCAGTATCAGGAGAAGACAGGATACCTGCAGGGCAAGCTCGACTTCGACAAGATGGCCAAGCTTTACGGCGAGCGTTTCGACCGCATGCGTGCCTTCTATTACTGGAGCGAGACATTCCGTGGAACGTGCGAACTCGTAACACGTGCGCTTAAATACTGCAACGGCATGGAGGCCAAAGGCTCTGAGAAAGACTCGCTGAAGATGTACAACGAGTTTGAGGATAACAGCGACGCATGGGACGAGGCACTTGATAAAGAGGTGTTCTCTGTGCTGCTCCAGAACTACCGCGAGCATGTTGACAAGCAGTATCTGCCGTCGTTCTACGCAACAATAGACAAGAAATTCAAAGGCAACTGCAAGGCTTATGTTGACTATCTCTACAAGAAATCTATCCTCATGAAGAAGGGCGCGAAGATTTACTTCAACAAGAAGGGCACGGAAAAAGACCCGGGCATACAGCTCGGACTTTCTCTAACGAAGTATCTTGCCGAGCAGAGAGAGGCTCTGGGAGCAATCAGCGACTCTATCGCGCTGCAGGAGAAGTATCTCTGCGCCGCACGTCTGCGCATGGAGGAGGACATGCCTCACTACAGCGACGCCAACATGACAATGCGCCTCAGCTACGGACGCGTGGGCGGATTCACCATGAACGGCTCGCCTTCAGGCTATTATACAACAGCCGAGAGCATCGTCAAGAAGATGAAGACAGGCGACACCTTTGCCGACTATTATGCAGAGCCTATCATGTCGGAGCTGCTTTCGGCCAAGGACTTCGGCAAGTATCAGGACAAGACTACGGGCAAGATGCAGCTCTGCTTCCTGACAAACAACGACATAACCGGCGGTAACAGCGGCTCGCCAATGTTCAACGGCAAGGGCCAACTCATAGGTCTGGCTTTCGACGGCAACTGGGACAGCCTGTCGAGCGACATCTACTTCGAGAAGAATCTGGCACGCTGCATTGGCGTAGACATCCGCTATGTAATCTTCATGATGGACAAGTGGGGCCATGCTGACCGTCTGCTCAAGGAAATGAATGTGGAGTAATGTTTAGGACATTAAACAAAAGGCCGTTGTGATAACGGTTTAAATTTTCACGTGATATTAATGATGGCGCGCTACGAAAGTGGTGCGCCTTTTTGTGTGTAGGCGGGTATTGGAGGGGAATGGGAGGTATGGAACTGATGGGACTATTGGGCGATGTGAAGGAAATAATGGGGCTTATTGCCCAAAAATTGCCGTTTCATAGACTGCGGATTGTGCAGTAAGGGTTATGTGATGATACTGAGAAATCTTATTTAAGAAAATAATTCATTGCTATAATGTTTTTTAGATGTTTTGAGAGAGGAGTTTGGCCGTAACTGATTAAATTTGCAGAAACAATGCTTTAGCTTATGAAAAAACTTATCTTCGCGCTCTTTATGAGCCTCGTTCCGATGCTGCTGCCGGCCCAGACCGACTCGACGTTCAACGTGACCCTGCACAACGACGAATATAAAATATACATAACGATGAACCTCTACGACAAGGACGTGGACGTGCCGGGGCAGGCCGTGCTCGGCAAAGTGGACGGGTTCATCGCGTCAAAGCAGAGCTCGAGTAAATGGATTATAGTGTCTTCGCGCATCATAAGCAAGACGGAGGCAGAAATAGAGGTAATCAACGACTACGGCAGCGAAGACTTCATGGCCGTGATAAAACGCAACGCCGACGGCACTTACTCGTACACCAAGAAGGGCGGAAGCACGCTGAAGTTTGCCGTGAGGGGCAAGTGGCAGAAAATTCCCGGCAGTCTTGAACTGGTGAAATAGCCGCGGACACAGGGCTTCATAACCATTGGCATAAACATGTATTGCGCTCCTTTCAAACGCAATGCATGTTTTTTGCTTCGCCATGCCGCTAAATTTAAGCCGCGGCCGCACTTGTGTCAGGTATTAGTATAATGTATCCTGACGCTGAACGGGCTGCCGTAACCATAGCATTATCACTGTAAAGCATAGCCGGCAGCCGTTATTTCGCCTTGAAAATACATCTGAAACCTTAATCTCCGAAATGCTTACACATTGATTTTGCATGACGCTCTCATACTGCGATATTTGAAAATAAAAACCGTCTGGCCGCAAAAAAGCTCCAAAATCATGTGCAAGCGCAAACGGTTAAGCGTCAGGATGTTACGGATGTTAAGTCTGTTTTGTGCAAAGATTTTTGTCCAATTTCGGACAAAAAAGCTCGTTTTTCAATAAAAAAACAGTACCGTTTACACGATGAAACCGGCCCGTTTTCTTCTAAAAAGTGGCCGAGTAATTTTTCAAAAGCATGCCTTTTGCATGATAATGTAAATATACTTTACCTCACAAGCAGCGCCGTAGCCTTGTTTTTCTCTATTTCATCGGAAAATCCGTACATTTCTGCGGTGACACAATGACAGGCTGTGGACTGTTTAATGTGTCACATAGCTATCGGCAGGCGGGAGATAGTCTTGGCGATGCACATAAAAAATCCGCGGGAAACCGGCATACAGGTTTCCCGCGGATTTTTTATGTGTATTAATATTGTCTTATCTCACAATCATTTTCACCGTCTTACCGTTGGCATATTTAACAATGTTAAGCCCTTTTTGCGGTGAAGACAATTTGCGTCCGTCTATAGTGTAGTATGCAGCAACGTCGCCGCAGCTGTCTGATTCGGCTCCGTTGATAGATGCCACATCCTCATTTACAAACTTGACGGTTATTGTCGGGCCTGCAATGCCGGCAGATTCGTCGTTGGGGCCAGATACCTTTTTCACCGTGTAGGTTACGGTCATTGACGAGCCCGGTTTGACATTGGCTACAGGATTATCCTCAAAAGGATTGTAGTAGGCATCGAGCAGCCATTCGTCCTGAAACGGCTGGGTGTCGCCCATCATGGGTGATATTGCTGAGATGTAGCTTCCGGCTTCAAGATTTGGGGCTATGCAGTTGAAGAAACATATCTGATAGCCCGTTCCTTCAGTCATTTCTGTTATCGTATAGTCAACCCTCGCATATACAGAGCCTTCAACGTTCTTCTTGACAGACAATCCTGAATGAATCACTGGGCCATAGAACATGTCGTCAACAATTTCTGTGCGTTTTATTGTTGCGCCGTCTTCAATAACATTTCCGTCGGCATCAATAAAAGAAAAAGTGTTGTCCACCTGTGCGTTGGCAAACAAGCTTCCTATTAATAGTGACAGTGTGAAAGTAAAAATTCTTTTCATATTTATTAAATTGGTTAAATGTGTTAATATATAATTATCCGTGTTGTTTTAATGTTTTGTAAGGAGCGGTTTTATTGTTCTGTCAAAAACAGATTTCTTGGCTCAAAGTGTGAAATGCTTGTCACGGTGATTTCCTGCGCCATAGGCTTTGCCTGTAAAGACAAGCATTCTGCTCATATATACGACCGCCAGTCAATGAAACATTAAGCTTGAAATTCTTATCAATGATGCAAAGATATTAAAAAATAATGATAACATATACTTATTTCGTGTGATATTTTGATGTTTGTTGTTTCTGAAAGGCTTCATAATGATATGTTCCTGGCTGCATGATCAGGCATCAGTCCAGAGTAAAGTGATATTTAAACCAAATCGTAAGTCCGCATTTTACAAGCAGACGGATGCTTTCAGCCGTCCTGCCGTTTACTATTGAGTGTCTTGCCGTCTGCTCTTTCCTGATGTAGCCCGCTATGCCTGTGAAAAAGTTAAACGGCAAGACGGCCGAGTCCTAATGATTTGGTTTTAAGCGTACCGCGTATCTGGTTTCGTGGATATGAGGTTTATATTGTTTTGGTAGTGACAATATGGAAGAATATGTGCGAAAATAACGACATTGTTGGTCGAAAACTCGTTAAAATGTTTGAAAAGTTAAAATCTCAGCTTGTAACGATAATATTTATTGGTAATTTTTGGAAAATTTATATTAAATTGCTATTTTTGCAAACACTCAAACGTTGAAAAATTGTGCTATCTGTTAATTTTAAATTACTAACGGTAAAAATGTGACATTATGATAAGAGGTGTGGCTTTTGTTATGGGAATGTTGGTATTCCCTGTTTGTGGCTCACCCGATAAATATGGGGGGGTAAGAAGTCTATATATTGCATAAAAGTTATATCTTTGCCCCATGAATC
>CAJMMQ010000024.1 GCA_905214625.1 uncultured bacterium | reverse complement strand
GCAAAGATAATATTTTTAGCTCATTATTTGCGCATGCAAATCTAAAGGCCTTTTACGTTATAAAAGGATGCCTTTTGCATACTTGCCGGAAACAGGTGGAAACCGTAAGTAAAAGTATTGGAAATGCAACAAACCGTAAGTGTCTGTCATAAAAGGGCACAAACAATTCCGACAACCGGTATTTCTTGTGATTTTATTTATGTATTGGATTATTTTAGAGTTGTGATGTATTATGGAAGATTTTCAGATTAAAAATTTGTTTATTTGCATAATTATTACGTATTTTGCAGTAAAAATACAATAAAGTGTAGCGTGTCGGCTTTTCGGCATAACTTTTGTTGGTATTATGATATGCAGCAGACACAGATTGCCTTGTTGTTAAATATAAATAATAAACATTATGACATTATATCCAAAACTGATAATGGATGCCTTGGCTACCGTTACGTATCCGGGTACAAAGAAGAATCTTGTTGAGAGTGAGATGGTGGCCGACAATCTGCGTATTGACGGCATGAAGGTGTCGTTCTCGCTGATATTTCCACGTGACACCGACCCTTTTATGAAGTCGACTATCAAGGCTGCCGAGGCTGCCATACACTATCATGTAAGCAAGGACGTTGAGGTGACGATAGATGTGGAGACTAAGTCGAAGCCGAGACCAGAGGCCGGAAAGATGCTTCCGGGCGTTAAGAACATCATTGCCGTAAGTTCAGGCAAGGGTGGAGTGGGCAAGAGCACTGTTGCTGCCAATCTTGCTATCTCTCTTGCACGTCTCGGCTATAAGGTAGGACTGCTCGACACTGACATTTTCGGTCCGTCTATGCCAAAGATGTTCGGCGTAGAGGATTTCCGCCCGTATGCCGTTCATAAAGACGGCCGCGACCTGATAGAGCCTGTTGAAAAGTATGGCGTTAAGCTGCTGAGTATAGGTTTCTTTGTAAATCCCGACACGGCTACGCTGTGGCGCGGCGGTATGGCTTCTAATGCGCTGAAGCAGCTCATCGGTGATGCTGACTGGGGCGAGCTTGACTATTTTGTGCTCGATACGCCTCCGGGAACGAGCGACATACATCTGACGCTGCTACAGACACTGGCCATAACCGGGGCCGTTATTGTGAGCACACCGCAGAAGGTGGCGCTGGCAGACGCGCGCAAGGGTATTGACATGTACCGAAACGACAAGGTGAATGTGCCTATACTCGGACTTGTTGAAAATATGGCATGGTTTACGCCGGCCGAACTGCCGGAAAATAAGTATTACATATTCGGTAAGGAGGGATGCAAGAATTTGGCCAAGGAGATGGATGTGCCTTTGCTGGCTCAGATTCCCGTGGTGCAGAGTATTTGTGAGAGCGGTGATGACGGCAAGCCGGCCGCGCTGAATGTTGACACAATGACAGGTCAGGCTTTTATCAATCTGGCCATGGCTGTGGTAACTGTTGTTAACCGCAGAAATGCCGAGCAGGCACCGACAAAGATTGTAGAGATTAAGAACAGCTGAATCTTAATGGCAGATATGGATTAAGAATAATACTTTTACGGCCCGATGGCCGATTATGATTAGCGGAAGTCGACATTCATGCGGTTTATGTCAGGCTTCCGTTATTTTTTGCTGATTTGTTGTTTTGCACATACCCGTGTGCCAATTTGTGTCGTTTTTATTGGTTGTCTGTCTGGATTTCGGCAGTTTCGGCTGTCATGGTATTGTTTCTTTCAGCCCTGATTCTTTCTATCTCCTTGCGTCGTGTCTTGATAATCTGACGTCGGTAAAGCAGGCAGGTGATGAGGAAATAGACAAATGCCTGAATCCACAATGCTCTGTATTCGGGCAGAATGTCACCAAGACGCGCTTCCATGCTGTTCATCCTTACAAATCCACGTATGCCGAAAGTTGACGGTATAAGGCTTGAAATCCACTGCCAGAAATCAGGTATAGCGCTCTGTGGCCACGATATGCCTGACACGAACAGGAAAGGCAGAGACGTGAACACAACCATGAGAATAACGTTTTCGCGGTATCTTATGGCGCATGAAACAATCATAGAGAAGAATATGCATGCAAGAAGATATGGCAGCATGAAGCATGCAAGGTCTCCCGGATGCAGGAGTGACGTAAAATCGAACATACGTGGCACAACCAAGGTAAGATAGGCTGATATAACAGAATAAATCATAAGATAGCACAATGATTTGCCAAGAACTATACGAAAAATTCCGTTATAATGCCTGCTCACGGGCACAAGTTGTTTAAATCTGTTTTTCTCTCTTGATGTGCCGGCCGACAGACCTACGCCTAACATCAGTGTCTGTTGCAGTATAAGTATCAGTACGGCAGGGATAATAAAGTTTCCGTAACCTCCGGTAGTGTTGAATATCTGCACTTCGTCAAAGTCCAGTGGTTTTACGGTTATGTCGTTCTCACGGTCGGTCCAGTTGCCTGCACGCTCAATCTGTATTTCAGAGTTAATATCTCCTGCCACGGCTGTTGCCGTCTGTAGTATAGCTTTGTAGTAAAGCATAAAACTCATGTCGCAGTATATACTGACATGACTTTGTTCTAATCTGTTGATGTTGTTCTGGAAATCTTCAGGAAAATATAGTGCTCCCGAAACCACCTGTCTGCCGACAAGTTCCTTTGCCTCGTCCAGGTTGTTGCAGTAATATTTAACTTCTGCGTCGGGTGATGCGTCAAATTGTCTGATGAATTGTCGGCTTAGGTTGCTGTGTGACATGTCTACAACTGCAACAGGGACCTCACGAACCACCTCGTTTGTGTAAATCCATGAGTAAACAAGCGGATATAAAAGAGGCACAAGGATGAAGAAAATAAGTACACCCTCATCTTTCCAGGTGATTTTTATTTCTTCCGCCCAGATATAGCACATGTCATGTATGCCCTCGTTTATATGTTGTAGCAAGCTTTTTGCCTTTTTCATCGGATATGATACTTGTTCTTCTTTACTTGTTGTTATTGCTTCTGCCTCATGAGGCTATAATTTTGTTTTACGGCAGATATTCGTATTCCAGTGCGGCTTTCTTTATCCTGTATATTACCAATAGCGGTAGGACGATGAAGCCCACCATTGCCGTAAGGTTTATCCATGAGTAAGCAAGGGGATAGCCGTTGAAGATGTTTATTTGATATATCATGTAATAATGTCTCAGTGGAAAAAGCTGGGCTACGGCTTTTAGGGCAGGCGCCATGGCTGAAAGCGGAAAAGCCGTTCCTGACATAGAGAAGCTAAGAACAGCCCAAAGGCTGCATATACTCATAGACATGCGCAGCGACGGTGTGAGTCCGAAAACAAATATGCCGAAACCCTGTGAAGACAGAACAGCAAGAAGTCCTAACAGCAATATAGACATGAGTCCTCCCGGATGAGGGAAGTGCAGGATGCCGAACACATACATCATGTAGGAATAGAATATGGTCAGAAATACCAGTGTCTGGGGCAGCATCTTTCCAATGAGGGCAATATAGATGTTGTTTCCTGCTTTGTCCATCCATTCTCTCGACGTTCCAAACTTTTGCTCTGTGCCTATGGAGTAAGCCGTCGTAAGAAATATAAAGAGCATCAGACATCCCGGAATAATCATGGTGTTGAGATAAATGCTGTAGTTCACTGCGGGATTGTTTATCGTGTGCAGGTCGGTTACAATAGGTTGCAGGAAACTCATAATCTGGCTTTCTGTCAAGCCTTTGGCCGAGAGTACCGACGAAGCAGCTGCTGCCGACCCCAATGTAGATATCGTCTTGAGGTCGCGATAAAGCAATGCTCCTGCCGTAAGCGACGTGGAACTGTAATAAAATGAAATTTTAGGCTGCCTCATGGCCAGCAAGTCGGATGTGGTGCCTTGCGGAATATAAAGAAATGCGTAAATCTCGTTGCGCTGTATGGCGTTGCGCGCTTCGCTTACGTTTGTATAGTGCCTGACAACCTTGGTAGCCTGAAAGGCATCAAGTTTTCTTATGATAGACCGTGTCGTTGAGGTGTTGTCAAGGTCGACAACACCTACGGGCATGTCCGTTGGTTGCCCGTTGCCCATAAGCGATGTAAAAAATATGGTGACAATAACGGGAAACATCAGCATGCAGAACAGATACATCGGATTCTTCTTCAATATACTGCATTCTCTGCATGCTACGCAGATGACGTTCTTTATGCTGACAGTTATGCCCACGTTTAAAGTTTATCTGTTTTTAATTATTAGTGACATGCCGGGTCTGAGACCGTCGAGTTTTGTCACCGGACGGGCTTTTACCTCAAACGTCTTCAGGTCGTATTGTCCGTTGCTCTTTGTTGCTTTCCACACGGCGTATGTGCCTTCATCTTTTATGTAGTAAACTTTCATCTTCAGGTCTTTGCTGAACGCAGGACAATATGCGGTGAAAGTATCGCCGTTTTTAAGACCGTTGAGCTGATCTTCGCGTACATTGAACGTGCCCCAGAGGTCGCTCATTATTGAAATGCTCATAATCGGAGAGCCGGCTCCTATAAGTTCGCCTACCTTTGGATAGATATTGCTGACTTCTCCCTCAACCTGCGCTATCTGCACGGTTTCGTGTATGTATGAGTTAACTTCCTGTACCGCGCCCTTGGCTCTGTTAACCTGTGCCGCTGCGGCACGCTTTTCCTCGCGGCGTGCGCCGTTTACAGCCATGTCGTATTGGCTTTTGGCGGCTTTGGCCTGCGCCTCGAGAGCCTTGTAGTTGGCAAAAGCCTCGTCGCGCTTCTGTGCGCTCATTACGCCTTCGTCGAACAGGCGTTGCACACGCTCATACGATTTTTTTGCGATGTCGAGTCCGGCTTTGGCCTGTTGCCATATTTCGAAAGCTCCGCGTATTTGTTCCTGACGGGCTCCCCTGTCAGTCATCTCGTTCAGTGCTGCGGCAGCATCTTCAGCGCTTTCAGCCTGTTTCTGCTTTGCCACAATGTCTGGAGCATCTATTATAGCCAGCGTGTCGCCAACTTTCACATAGTCGCCTTCCTTAACTCTAAGTTCAAGAATGCGTCCGGGCACTTTGCTGGACACTCTGTATTCAGAAACTTCAATTTCTCCCTGAATAGTCTCTTTCGTCTTGCCGAAAGCCAAAAAACCTATAATTCCTACTATAATTACGGTTATGGCGAATCCGAGAATTGCAAGTAATATGTTGTTATGTTGTGATTTCTTTGTCATGATACTAATATAATAATTCTCCTTGAACTTTCTTTAAATTGAGTTGTGTTAATTTAACGTCTATCTCTGCGTCAATTTTTTGTGAGCGTGCCTGCAGCCATGCCGTCTGTGCGCTCATTACGTCGGTGACGTCCATCACGCCTTCCTTGAAACCCAGGTTGGCGCATCGCAGATTCTCGTCGGCCCGTTCGGTGTTTTTGTTTGCCATGTTTAGCCTCTTGTTCGCCTCGCTTACTTTATATGAGCTTTGCGTAACTTGCAGTTCCACTTTTTCGCGTGCCTCGTCGAGTTCAAGCATGGCTATGGTAGTGGCAGTTTTGCTAGCCCTGATTTTGTAGGAGCTTTCAAACCAGTTCCAAACAGGTATTCTTACAATGACACCTATATTCCATACACCCGAGAATTTTTTCTCGAAACCGTTGTACAGGTTGGGGTTTGTTACAAGATATCCTGCCGTTAGTGCCACTTGTGGCAAATAGGTTGCCCTTACTATGTTTGTTGCCTGTTTACTTATGTCCACAGCGTTTTGCAGCATTTTTAGCTCTGCGCGGTTTTCTTTTGCCGTTTCGGCATCGGCTTGTTCTGTGAAGTCTGAATTGGTCAGGGCCTCTTCTTTATCTTCGTCAGCGAGTCTTATGTCCTTGCTTATCGGTATTCCGCAGAGCTGGCATAAAAGCATTTTTGCGAGCGACACGCCGTTTTCGACCTCAGTCAGCTGCATTTCAGCCTCGTTGACTTTAACGTCTACTTTCAGTCCGTCGGCTCTTGTTGCAACACCTTCTCTTATCATCTTTTGTACGTCGCTGCTCAGTTTTTTTACAAGAGTGAGATAGCTGTTTGCCAGTTTCTCCTTATGTTTCAGCGAAACAACAGTCCAATAGGCATTGTCAATGTCGTATATAGTGTTCTGCGTCTTGCTTGTGATGTCGTTTTCGGCAAGCTGTTCGCTTATGTCTGCTATTTTGTTGGCAGCAATTATGCTTCCGCCCATATATATAGGTTGCCGAAGCATTACAGATGCCGTAAATATATTTCGTGTGTCTGTCCTGAAGGCATCGCTGATAGATTTCCCTATTGCGTTGCCTGCGCTTTCTATGCCCGGTGCCAGCTTTCCGGCTATATTTCCCAGTGCTTCGGCTGTCTGTGGCGTTATCACGCCTTGGCTCACCATGTCGGTTATTGCCGACGACATGGTGTTGCCCAGTTGTCCGGCTGCTGTGGTGCCGATATTTCCCAACACGCCTTTTTGTTCATTGTTGAGGATTGATATTTCTTTGCTCATAAATTCGTATCCTCCAAGAACATCTACATGCGGCAGATATTTTGTGCGTGCGGCCTTTCTGGTGTTGGTCGCAACGTCTTTTTTCAGTCTGGCAATATTTATTTGCTTGTTGTTGCGCAGGGCCATGGCGCGGCAGCTGTCGAGCGACAACATTTGCTGCGCCGCTGACGTCAGAGCGGTGCATAGCAGAATGAATGTGGCAGCAACATTTTTCATAAACGGATATTAATTAATGTCTTTAATTGACATCGGTAACAAATAGAATCGCCTTATTTGAATGAGAAGTTGCGTGAGCCTATCATGTTGCCGTCGGCAAAGATGCTGACATTGTAGGTTCCGTTACTTAAAAATTCGTTTACGTTCCAGTATGTCGTTACAGGTGTCTCGTTGCCTGTATATTCTATGTCTCTTTTCATTGAGTATTGCAGGCTGCGGTTCTCGTAGTTGAATGTTCCGCCATTTGTTAGCACCGATCCGGTGGGAGTGGTTATACGCACGTATATTGTCTTCATTCCGCTTTGGGCGGTTACGTTCTTTGCTATGCTGAAGTTAACCTGGAGGGTTTTGCATTTTTTCAGGCTATTTGTGGCTTTGCCTCTTTTGTTTTTGGCAGTGAGAGTTATTCCTGTTGCATCCAGCTGTGCAGCAATGGCCACTTTTTCTGTAAGCGACTGTTTGTCGGCGTTAAGACCTTCTATTTGTCTTGTAGCCTCGGCATATTGTCCTTTCACGCGCGTATTCTCTTCTGTAAGGTTCTGGTTAAGACGGTTAAGCGAGTCGATTTCCAGAATATAGCTTCTGATAACGGCGCGGCATGTTGCCAGTTCTTTTTTCAGTCGTGCTATCTCTCTTGCGTCTGTAGCTTTTACGTTCTTAAGTTCCTTTAACAACTGCTCGGTCTTCAGCTGTTCCTGTGTGAGCTGTTCTATTATCGAATCGTTGTTTATCTGAGTTTTCATTTCGCTATACTGGTCGGCAAACCGCTGATACTCGTTCTCCATTTCTTGCTTGTCGAGTTCGGCCAGTTCCTGCATGTCCCTGTTCACCTGTTTCTGCTGTTGGAGGCTTATGGCAAGATAAACAATTCCGCCTAACAGGATGATGCCAATTATTGCTGAAATGATAATGTTCTTTTTATTCATGATTTTTGTTCTTTTGTTCTAATGCGTTTTGTGGCCTGAGCCTTATATATTTTTTGAATATGCAAATTTAGGTTATTTCTCTTAATTGTCAAAAAAGTTTGTTAGTTATGGTGTGCGATAATGATTAAATTTAGCAATTTTACCGAAATTTTGAACAATATTAATTTGCTTTTACCTGCCATGCCGTGTTTGTGGCGTGTGTTATTGACAAAAGATGCCTTTCTTGCAGACTTTTTGTGCAGTCATGTTTGCTTATTTCTTAATTTTGTGGCAAATGTGTTATGTATATACGTCTTGTGCCAACAAACAGCTTGTGCCGTTTGTATTTGCGTCTGCCATGTTCATGGCTTTTATCTTTATTGCACAGTTTGGCCGTCATGTAGGCTGTTTGTCTGCTGAATGTTTATCTGAGTATTATTCCCGTGAATATTCTTCCTGATTCGGTGCCGAGCTTTCGCGCCGAGAAATAGTCATTGCTGTTGTTGTATGTGCATACGCCCGACACGTTTATGCTGCTGCCCTTCAGTCCCATGGCTGCCAGCTGGCGGCGGTTGCATTCGGGCAGGTCAATGTGCCATTTGTCTTCCTTGCGGCTTATGTCGGCCATGTTGAATCCGGCTGCCTCAAACTCGGCATAAACCTCGTCGCCTACTTCAAAGGCTTCTACTGATATTCCCGGTCCGATTACGGCCGTGAGGTCTTCCGGCCGTGAGCCGAACGACATCTGCATCATCTTTACCGCCTTGCATGCTATGCGCTTTGCCGTGCCTCGCCATCCGGCATGTACGGCTGCTGCGGCGTGATGTGTGTAATCGTAAATTAATATAGGTATGCAGTCGGCAGTTGAAACGCCTATGCACACGTCCTTTATGTCAGTTATCAGGGCGTCTACGCCTTCAAGAATCATGCCTTTTACCGTTGCCGACAGCGACAGAAAGTCGGCTCCTATCTGCATTATCTCCGTACCGTGAGTCTGGTGCGGCATGATTACATGCTCCTTGTCAACGCCGAGTTCACGGCAGAGGTCGTCAAGGTTCTTCTCTATGTCTTCAGGGTTGTCGCCGCAATATCTGTTTATGTTCAGCTCAGCATAATTCCCGGTGCTGTGTCCTCCGTGGCGTGTGGTGCTGAATGCCGTCGTGTCGGGCGATATGTCATAATATGTAAGCTGTGGCTTCATCATGGCAAAAGTGTTTTTTAATTGATGCGAAAGAGCCGCATGCTTGCCGTTGCGGCATGTCATGCGGCTCTTGTATTATGTTTCTTATTTATTTTCGTCAACGTCAAAATATTCAACGTCGTCAAGTTCCTCGTAGTCGTCAACGTCCTCAATTTCGTCTTCGTCGATGAATTCTATTTCGTCTTCACCCTCGGTCAGCAGTTCCTGCGGCAGCGTGCTTAGGTCTTTGTCGCGGTGAACCAGCGTGTCTTCGGCTGTTATCTCCTGCAGCTTGTTGCTCTCGCTGTTGAGCTCTTTCCACAGAACGTCCTTCAGCTCGTTGATGCCCTGACCGGTTACTGAAGATATGAACACCACCGGGATGTCGTCGGGCGTTGTCTCGCGCAGCATCTCTATCAACTCGTCGTCGAGCAGGTCGCATTTCGTCACGGCCAGCACCCTGTGCTTGTCGAGCATCTCGGGGTTGAAGTTGCGCAGCTCGTTGAGCAGTATCTCATATTCTTTCTTTATGTCGTCAGTGTCGCCGGGCACCATAAACAGCAGCAGCGAGTTGCGTTCTATGTGGCGCAGAAATCTCAGGCCGAGCCCCTTGCCCTCACTTGCGCCCTCGATAATACCCGGAATGTCGGCCATCACGAACGACTGCTTGTCGTGATAGCTCACAATGCCGAGCGACGGCTCGAGCGTAGTGAACGGATAGTTGGCTATCTTGGGGCGCGCACTCGACAGCGACGACAGCAGCGTGCTCTTGCCCGCGTTGGGGAATCCTACAAGTCCCACGTCGGCGAGCAGCTTCAGCTCTAATATTATCGTCATTTCCTCCATCGGCTCGCCCGGCTGGGCGTAGCGCGGAGCCTGGTTGGTTGCGCTGCGGAACTGGAAGTTACCAAGTCCGCCGCGGCCGCCTTTCAGCAGCAGCACCGTCTGTCCGTCGTATGTAACGTCGCACACATACTTTCCTGTCTCGGCGTTATACACCACCGTTCCGCACGGCACGTCGATATATTGGTCCTTGCCGTCGGTGCCGTGACATTTGTCACGTCCGCCGTTGCCTCCGTGTTCGGCAAACACGTGGCGCTGATATTTCAGATGGAGCAGCGTCCAGTAATTGTGGTTGCCTCGCAGGTAAATGCTTCCGCCTTTACCGCCGTCGCCTCCGTCGGGACCTCCGTTGGGGTTGTATTTCACGTGGCGAAGATGCATGGAGCCTCTTCCGCCTTTGCCTGAGCGGCAGTAAATCTTCACATAATCTACAAAATTAGATTCCGGCATGTTGTTATCGTCTTTGTTAATATTTTGCTGCAAAAATACGAAATTATTGCAAAACGTGCAATATATAAGCGGTGCAGATAATAAAATTAAGTATTTCTTTGGCCTTGTTTTGTCCTGTTGCTGATTCCCTGTTGTTCCATGTCTGCTCTTTTGACGCTCTGATATGTAAACACGGCTTTTGCCTTTCAAACTGATTTTCGTTGACGCTCCAGAGCGGGCATTTTCAGAAATTAAAAATATTTGTACGCAAATACTGTCGAAATCGTGTGCAAATGTAAAATCTTGTAATTCAGCATAATATCGGCATAGAGTATAAACTGTGCAATTATTTTTGCCGTAAATGGCCATAAAATACCCTGATTGTGTCTTAAAAACAGCCTTTTCTTGCCTTAAAAACGGCCCACTTTTGCCCAAAAACCGATAGGTTTATCACAATAAAGTGCCCCGTTTTCTCCTCTTTGTAAATATCCTTTACCATTTCATGTCCTTGTGTCCGCCTCGCTTTTCTATTTCGTCAGAAATTTCTGACAATTCTGAGATGTCATTTTGTAAGACTATATAGAAGAATTACTTGCTAAAATTAAATTTAGGTTACGTTGGAATAAGTTTAATTTAAATCATGTTATTTAATATCGCAAAGTTTCCATAGAATGTGTGATAACAACAATTGCATATAATATGCAATCCGTATATTTGCTCATTTTAATTTAAATACTAATTTGTGTTGCCGAAATTTTACTTTATATGGTTGCCATCTGAAGTTTACACTATTTCAAGATTTAACCTGTTCGATGTATCAATATTTTTTCTTGTTGAAGGAATTACACTGTTTTTATTATCCGTCATGTATATTAGTTGTATCATTTTTGGATAAAAAACACTGCTATGGATGAGTGGGCAAATAACTCTACAAGTCAAAAACATTGCTCATAAATCATATTATATGGAGTTATTAACAATAACTGTAAGAAAGAAAATCTCTCACAAGTGCCATACACGTGAAAACTTTTCACTACCTTTGCTCCAAGAAAATAAATTCCGTATGGTAACTGATGTAAATTGACTGAAAGTAGTTTTAACCGTAAAGAACTAATAAATGCTGTGTGAACAGTTGGGGGTAAACCCTTCTACAGTTTTAAAATGGTGTACTAACAGTTCACAACCCGATTTACAGATTCTTGTCAAGATAGCAAGGTTGCTGAAGGTAACAGTCGATGAATATTTATTAAATAATAAAATTGGATTACAATGATTAAAGATATAATAGATGCAAACAATAATGTAGCGGTCGGAGCAAAGGAAATAGAGATTCTGAAAGAGCATTTCCCGGTTTGCTTCCATAACGGTTCATTTGATATAGAGCGGTTGAAGGAATATCTCAAGGACAAGATAAATATAACCGAAGAGGGATACGAGTTACGGTTTCTTGGGAAAAACTATGCCCGCCTGCTGGCATCTTTGGATACAACGACTGTTATTGTTCCTGATGAGGAGCACAACAACCTGCCTGAAAATAAAGACAGCAAAAACATTTATATCAGTGGCGACAATCTCGATGCATTGAAACATTTGCTGAAATCATATGCTGGCAGCATTAAATGTATCTATATTGACCCTCCATATAATACTGGGTCTGATGATTTTGTTTATACGGATTCGTTCAATTTCACGGTTGAGGAGCTGGCATCGAAACTTAGCATTTCCGAAGAACAAGCCAACCGAATACTTGATTTGACACGCCGAGGCTCTGCCACGCACTCTGCCTGGCTCATGTTCATGTTGCCGCGACTGCTACTTGCCCGCGACTTGCTTTCAAAAGACGGTGTGATATTTATATCCATTGATGATAATGAACAGAGTAATTTAAAGCTGCTTTGCGATGATGTATTTGGGGAAGAAAACCAAATTGCTCAGATTTGTGTGCAATCAAATCCTCGTGGAAGGCAATCCGACACATTTGTTGCGACAGTGCATGATTATTTAATCGGATATGCGAGAGATATATCAAAAACTCTCTTAAAAGGGATGGAGTTGACAGAAGAGCAACGTAAAGAATATTCTTATGAAGATGTCGATGGCCGTAAATATAGGCTGTTAGGATTACGGCAGAGAGGGGTTGCATCATTACGAACGGATAGACCAGAAATGTTTTTCCCAATATATGTTAACCGTGAAACACTAGAGATATCCTTAGATAAGCATGATAATTGGGAATGTATAATTCCCAAAAAATCAGATGGAAGAGAAGGTCGCTGGATGTGGGGAAAAGATAAATGCCAAAGAGAATTACATCGTTTAGTTCCGCGTTATGTATCCAAAAGGGCTGAGTTTGACATAGATGTTAAGGATTATCTTGAATCGGAAGGAATTGAACGTTATAGAAAACATAAAACAATTTGGATTGATAAAGCAATAAATAATCAAAACGGGACTCAAGAAGTCGCTAACCTCTTATGTGGTAACTATGCTGACTATCCCAAACCTGTAGATTATATCAAAATGATTTTGAATTTTGCTAATGCAGAAAACTGTCTAGTATTAGACTTCTTTGGTGGTAGTGCAACAACTGCTGAAGCTGTTCTCAAGTTTAATAAGTGCCAATTTATTGTTATTCAACTTCCATTCAAATTAGAAGATAGATTATCTACATGTGATAAAGGGAAAAAAGCGCAAATTCAAGAAACCATTAATTGGCTTCGAAGTCTGGGACATCCAACAACATACGATTATGTTGGCTTTGAACGAATTATACGTGCATCAAAGAAAATCCGCAAGGAAAATCCTCTTTTTCACGGGGATTTAGGTTTTAAGCATTTTACCCTTAAAGAACCTACAAATCAATCAATCGAAAAGATGGAGCGATTTGATCCGCATGGTATTTTTGGAGACGATACATTGGTAGACGAGTTTGGCGTACCAACAATACTCACGACATGGCTTGTGCGTGATGGTTACGGATTGACTTCCGATGTAAAGGTACTTAATATTGAAGGATATGAGCTTTACTATATTGATAAGCATCTGTATATTATCAACCCCCATTTAAGCAATGAAGTCGTTGCAATGCTGCTGGACCGATATCAATCGGATGCGGACTTTAATCCTCAAAACATCGTGATATACGGATATGCTCTTTCCTGGGGAGAATTACAGGGGTTGAAAGACAGTCTCCGGGTAATACGGGATGGAGAAAAGAATATGCGTATTAACTTTGATATTCGGTACTGATATGGAACTTATTCTTCAGCCTTCATTGCCACATCAGCAAACAGGTGTTGATGCTGTTGCGGATGTCTTTACCGATACGGCGATAAAGTCGCCTACGATGTTCTATGCCAATCCCGAAATAACCATATCAAAAGATGGTGTAGGCCAAAATATCATCGCCATACAGAAGCGAAACGGCATACAACCGGAGCATTGTGCATATTCACATGATGCAAGCTGCCTAAACCTTGACATTAAGATGGAAACGGGTACGGGCAAAACATACGTTTATACCCGGACAATGTATGAGTTGCACAAACGTTATGGTATAAATAAATTTATTGTTGCAGTACCTACGCTTCCTATTAAAGCCGGAGCAAGGCAGTTTATGGAGGACGGTTATGTCAAACGTCATTTTCGGGATGTGTGCGGATATGATGCTGAAATTGAATTGCTTACATTGGAGCCGCCCAAGAAAAAAAAGAAAGGCAGGCAGTATTTTCCTGCTGCAGTTAGTGAATTCGTAAAAGGCTCAAACAGGGATACCAAAAAGATATATGTCCTTCTTGTAAATATGCAACTGTTAAAGGTTGCCAAGAGCTATATGCTCAGCCGCGATGATTATGGTAGTGTTGTTGAGGGATTTTATCGCCCGTTCGATGCTCTCCGTGCCACTCGTCCGTTTGTTATTATTGACGAGCCACATAAGTTCTCGCGCGACCAGAAGGCGTTTGGCGTAATTAAAACGGAGATTAACCCTCAATGTATTATACGCTACGGCGCAACTTTCCCTGAAACCACGTCCGGAAGAGGTAAAAGTAAAACAGTGGTGCATGACTATTCGAACCTGCTGTACGACCTGAATGCTTGTGAAGCATTCAACCAAGGATTGATTAAAGGCGTTGCCAAAGAACACTTTGAACCAGTCTCAAAAAAGGAGGAAAAAATAAAACTGTTATCAGTTGTCAAAAACGAGGAAGCCATATTTCAGCATAAAAGTGCAGACAATCCGACAAAGACATATCATCTGCAAGTAAATGATTCGTTGTCGGTAATTTCCGAAGAGTTTAATGGCATTACGATACAGGCAATTGATAAAAATGCCATCGAGTTGTCCAATGGATTGATTAAGACTGTTGGAGAGGAGATGGATGTGGACATTTATATGCAATCGTACCAGGAGCAGATGTTGCGTCTTGCCCTCGAACGCCATTTTGAGACTGAACGGGAGAATTTCTGCGGACGCACGTTCAAAATCAAAACGCTGGCGCTTTTCTTCATAGATGACATTACCTCCTATCGGAAAAACAAAGATGGAAAGAAACTATATATAATTGAGGCCTTTGAAAGATTGCTCAAGGAGAAATTAATTGCAACGATAAAAGAATTGGATGAATCAGAGTCAGAATATCGGGAATACCTTGAAGCAAGTTTAAGCCATATTGACGAATGCCATGGAGGGTATTTTGGTCAAGATCACAATTCGTCGGACGAAGACATAGCCAAGGAAATAAATGATATTCTGAACGGTAAAAAACAATTGCTTGCTTTTAAAGACAAAGACGGTAAATATATTCTGCGCCGATTCTTATTCTCAAAGTGGACATTGAAGGAGGGTTGGGATAATCCGAATGTGTTTACTATTGCTAAATTGAGGTCGAGCGGTAGTGAAACCTCAAAGTTGCAGGAAGTAGGACGAGGACTGCGGCTGCCTGTTGATGAATGTGGCAACCGTATCTCCAATCAAGAGTTCATGTTGAACTACATAGTAGATTTTACTGAAGCTGATTTTGCCAATAAACTCATTGAGCAAATAAATAGTGAAGTACCAGGTACGGCATCTGTTTCATTGGATCAAATAAAACAGGTAGCCGAGAAAATGGGTAAAGAAGATTCGCTATTGCTGGCAGAACTTTTAATGAAAAAATATATTGACAGCTCATTTGCTATTGTACCACAAAATAGAACACAGTTCTTTGAAGAGTATCCGTTATTCAAATCCGGATTGGAAGCGAGAAAAATCAAAGACTGCAATAAAACATCTGAAAAACCAATTGGTATCCGCAAAGCCCGTTTTGCAGAGATTCAGGAGTTGTGGAAGGTTCTTAACCAAAGATATACTATTTGGTACGATGACAATATCGATGCTGATTTGGAGAAAGGGTTGTCAGAAATATTAGAGGAGCCTTCCATTTTCTCTGAACAGGTTATTTCAAGTCACAGAGATATAGTCCGAAGTGATGGGGGGCAAATGAGAACAGAAACAGGCAGTGGTGTGCAGTATTCCATTGCCAATTCCCTCACTTACGGTATTTTCTTAAAAAGGATATCATCGGCAACCAATATTCCTATTTTGATGGTACACAAGTCCATCTGCGACTATGTAAAGAAACATGGAAATATAGATGACAAATATTTTAATGAACAGACTGTTGGTGAAATAATCCGAGGTTTTACAGACTGGAAAATGACCACTCTTCAAGGACGCTTTAACTACAAAAAGACCCATGGACAACCCGAAGCGACAGCTCTTACCCATAACGACGGAGCCGTCCGGGAGAATATTGCACAAGGAAGAATAGGCGTAAAGATAGAAGAGGGGGCTCCCATGGAGAAATATTTATATGACACAAAGGCTTATGACTCACCGTTGGAGTTGAAAAACATCAATGCTTCGATTGATGAAGTGATTGTTTATGGAAAAATTCCGCGTAACAGTATCGCAATTCCGACCATTACCGGAGAGTCCTATAGTCCCGACTTTATGTATGTCGTTAAAAAAGACAATGGAGAAAAAGAACTCAATATTGTTGTAGAGACGAAGGATGTTGAAAACAAATCAACTCTTCGCGGCATTGAGGATTCAAAAATTAAATGTGCGGAAGTATTCTTCAAAAACTTGTCAGCTCAGGGATATAATGTGTATTTTCGGACACAGCTTAACAATAAGAAAATGTTGCAGATAATAAAAGATGTATTGCAGAAATAATAAATATCAAGTATGATAACGAAAGACGAAATACAATTTTTATTACATAGCACAGAGACCTATAGGATAGAGCGAACTATATCAACAGGTAATATGGATAAGTTCTGTGAGGCAATTTGTGCATTTGCCAATGATTTGCCCGATTCTCGCAAGAAAGGGTACTTATTAATCGGTGCATATGATGATGGACGATTATCAGGGCTTAAAGTAGATGACAATTTACTCAAAAAGATTGCTGCAATTCGTTCTGATGGTAATATTCTGCCTTTGCCGGTAATGACGGTTGACAAAGTGGAGTATCCCGAAGGTGACTTGCTGGTAGCAGAAGTCTCACCGTCATTGTTACCTCCTGTCCGTTATCGTGGTAGAGTATTCGTTCGTGTCGGTCCAAGACGGGATATAGCCAGTGAAGCTGAAGAACGTATATTGACAGAGAGACGTACCGCATACATGGCAACTTTTGACGCAACACCGTGTTTGGGCTCCTCTCTCGATGACCTGGAATTAGATTTTATAAAAAACACATATCTACCTTCTGCCGTAGATGCTGAAATCTTAAATCAGGATAACCGTGATATAAAAGAAAAGATGGCATCAATCCATCTGTATGACCGTACACACGACTGTCCTACTTATGCAGCGATTATTTTGTTTGGTAAAAATCCCCGCTATTATATGCCTGGAAATTATGTTCAGTATGTACGTTTTCAAGGTACAGAGAAAGGCGGCGATGTCCTTAATGAGAAGCGTTTTCACGGCCCTTTGTATCGAATGTTGCCAATGTTAGAATCATTTGTCAGCGATGCAATCATAACCCAACGTCCGGTTACTGTTAGTTTATTTCGTGAAAAGACAATAATCAATTACCCTAAAAATGCATTAAGAGAACTGATGATGAATGCTTGTATGCATCGTGATTATCAAGCAAATATGCCTATTCGTTTGTATCACTTCGATGACCATATTGAGATTATGAATGCCGGAGGCTTATACGGCGAAGCACGTCCGGAAAATTTCCCGATGGTAAACGACTATCGTAACCCGATTGTTGCAGAAGCAATGAAAGAGATGAAATATGTAAATATGTTTAATCAAGGCGTGAAGAGGGTACAGGATATGTTGAATAAAAATGGCAATAAGGAAGCTGTGTTTGATGTGTCTAAATTAACCGTATTTGGTGTTGATGTTTTTTCAAATGAAGATAACATTGCTAAGACCACTACCCAGACCACTACCCAGACCACTACCCAGACCACTGCCCAGACACTGTCTGATGTACAAAAAGCAATTATTGAATATATAAATGTTCATCCAAATGCCAGTCGTAAAGAAATTGCTGCTAATATAGAAAACATTACAGAAGATGGAATAAAATATCATATTAAAAAATTACGGGAAAAAGGAATCATCAAACGTGTTGGCGCTGATTTTGGTGGATATTGGGAGATAATATCAAAGATTCCTTGAAAGTGTGGTAAATGCCGAAATGGTAGTATACAAGTATAGTCATTATCTCACTTTCAGACATGTTATTCTTAGAGTCCTGTGCCTTACAACTTCATTATAATGTGGGGACAAATGCAGATTTTTAAAGTTCGATACCCAAATTTATTAATAATATAAAAACTGTAATTTTGTTCTTGGTAATTATTGCTCGTATTATTTGTAACTGTTTGACTTTCAGGTGCAAAGATAAAATGTTTGCGTGATTGCCAATTTTTATATGTTTTTTCTTATCTTAAACTCGCGTATAAAAATAAGAGGCTAAGACGGAGTTGCACTCCCTTAGCCCCTTATATTATATAATAGGTTTTACGTATTTACAGATTGTCGATAACGTTGCAGATGTCGCCGAAAATGCGGTCGAGTTCGCCAAGACCGTTGATGTGGTGATGAAGGTTCTCTTTTGAATACCACTCAATCAGCGGAGCAGTCTGGTTGTGATAAACGTCGAGACGCTTCTTTATTGTCTCTTCGTTGTCGTCAGAGCGTCCACACTCCTGACCGCGCTTGATTAGGCGTGTCATCAGCTCGTCTTCGGGAACGTCGAGCTCAATCATGGCAGCGATATTGTGTCCGCGCTCGTTGAGCATGCTCTTCAGGGCCTCTGCCTGCGGTATTGTGCGGGGGAAACCGTCGAAGATAACGCCCTTGTGCTCTTTTCCGAAACTGTCGTAAACGCTTGCAAGGATGCTTACCATCAGTTCGTCAGGAATAAGCTGTCCTTTATCGATGTATTGTTTGGCAGTTTTTCCCAGTTCTGTCTCGTTCTTGATTTCGTTACGCAGTACGTCGCCGGTTGAGATGTGGCCGAATCCGTACTTCTTAATCATAAGATCGCTTTGTGTGCCCTTTCCTGAACCGGGCGCACCGAAAATTACAATATTCTTCATCTTTTTACTTTATGTGAGTTTGTCTTCTTACTCTTCTACCAGAGTATATATGTCGCGCAGGTTTCGTCCCTGCTGATTGTAATCGAGTCCGTAGCCTACTATGAAGTCGTTAGGAATCTCCATTGCCGCGTATTCAATGTTTAAGTCTACTGTAAGTTTTTCGGGTTTAAGCAGAAGTGTGCAGATATGTATTGATTCAGGATTGCGTGTTCCAAGCGAGTCGATCATGCGTTTCATTGTCAGGCCGCTTTCAACAATGTCTTCGAGAATAATAACAGTTCTGCCTGAGAGGTCTTCGTTTATGCCGATAACCTCCTTTATCTTTCCCGTGGACATGGTTCCCTGGTATGACGCCAGTTTTACAAATGAAATCTCACACGGTACGGTTATCATTCTCATGAGGTCTGCCGCGAAGACAAACGAGCCGTTAAGTACGGCGAGGAACAGCGGATTCTTATCCTTCATGTCTTTGTTTATGCGGTCGGCAACCGCCTTGACATGCTTCATAATCTCGGCTTCGGGATAAGAAATCCTGAACTTTTTGTCATGGATTTTTATTGGGTCCATAGTGCTTTTTTTATATTTTGGCACAAAATTACTAAAAATATATCAAACATTAATAAGTGATTGGCATTAATTTTGTATTTTTGCACTGATGAAGATTTTTACAGGTGCTCAGATTCGTGAGCTTGACAAATATACGATAGAGCACGAACCCGTTAAATCGATAGATTTGATGGAGCGTGCGGCTAAATCGATAACGCATGCCATTAGCGGAACTTGGAGCAACGGCATGCCGGTGGTTGTGTTTGCCGGACCTGGCAATAACGGAGGAGATGCCCTTGCAGTTGCAAGAATGTTGGCTGAGCAGAAATATGACGTTAGCGTTTATTTGTTTAACATTAACAATAATTTGTCTGACGACTGCAAGACCAATAAGCAGCGGCTTATTGAATGCAAGGCCGTCAGGAAGTTTGATGAGGTGGTGAATGAGTTCGATCCGCCAAAGCTTGAGAAGAACATGCTTGTCATTGACGGCCTGTTCGGCTCGGGGCTCAACAAACCGTTGGCAGGAGGGTTTGCGTCATTGGTAAAGTATATCAATCAGTCGTCGGCCACGGTGATAAGCATCGACGTTCCGTCGGGACTTATGACCGAGGACAACACATATAACGTAAGGGCAAACATCATAAAGGCTGACCTTACGCTCACACTGCAGAACATAAAGCTGTCGTTCCTCTTTGCCGAGAACCAGAAGTTTATCGGCAAGTTGCGTGTGCTCGACATAAGATTGAGCAAGGAAGGCATGGAGAAAACCGTGACACACTACAGCGTGATAGACGAGAACGATCTCAGGCCACGCCTGCTTCGCCGTGACGATTACGCCCATAAGGGTGATATGGGCCATGCGCTTATTGTTGCCGGCTGTTACGGAATGGCAGGAGCCGCTGTGTTGGCCACCAAGGCTTGTCTTAGGAGCGGAGCCGGAAAGGTTTCGGTCTGCACGCCGAGGCGCAACAACGACATAATGCAAATATCGGTGCCTGAAGCCGTTATGCGTATAGATAAGGAAGAAACGTTTTTTTCTGAATCGATAGAAACGGCCGACTTTGATGCTTTGGGCATAGGTCCTGGATTAGGCACTCAGGAGGGTACGGCCATTGCCTTTATCAGTCAGGTGCGACGTGCGCAGATTCCTGTAGTGATAGATGCCGATGGCCTGAACATACTTGCAAGCCACAGGGCTTGGCTGCAGCAGCTTCCTAAGGGTATAATAATGACTCCGCATCCGCGTGAGTTTGAACGCCTGTCTGGAAACAGATACAGCGACAGCTATGAACGGCTGAGCAACGCCCGCGACATGGCCGAGCATCTGCAGGCGTACATCATTCTTAAAGGGCACAATTCGGCATTGTGCATGCCAGACGGAAACATCATGTTTAATCCTACAGGCAACGCCGGTATGGCCACTGCTGGAAGCGGCGACGTGCTTACCGGAATAATAACCGGCCTGTTGGCCAGAGGCTATCGTCAGGCTGACGCATGTATGCTTGGAATGTATCTCCACGGACTTGCCGGCGACCTTGCGGCAAAGGAGCTTGGCGTGGAGAGCGTAGTGGCGAGCGATATTATTAAATATCTGCCGCAGGCTTTTCGCCGGCTTGAGGATTAAGTGCGGCAAGAAGCTTGGGCCGACAGTGCCGTGCCATATTATAACGAAAAACAAAAAATAAAAGAAATATGAAGAAGCTGATAATAGGTGCATTGCTCTTGACAATGGGACTACAGACCACATTTGCCCAGAAAGGCAGGAACATAGCTGAGGGAACGGGATATTATCTTCCGCGCACCGAGCTGCGCTTTACGGTTAAGATGGAAAAAACATCTTACACTCCAGGCGACTTTGCCGTTTATGCAGAAAAATACATGAAGGTAAGCGATGTCAGCATGCAGCCTTCGGTTACATACCGTATATTGGGACTTGACATAAATTCCGACGGTGAGCGCGATACATCCAAGTTTTATGTGGCTCCTGTCGATTCAAAACATAACATTCAGACTATTGACCTTGATGAAAACGGAGTGCTGCTTGCCATAAACGCCGAGCCAAAGCAGATAAAACAGCGTGTGCCGTTCAGACCTGCGCCGAAGCCCGCGCCGCTTAATCCGCGTGACTATATGAACGAGGATGTGCTCTCTGCCGGAAGTTCTGCAAAGATGGCGGAGCTTTGTGCCCTTGAGATATACGACATACGCGACAGCAAGAGCCTTTTAAGTAAGGGACAGGCCGACTTTATGCCTAAAGACGGAGAGCAGCTGCGTATCATGCTCAGAAATCTTGATGAGCAGGAGAGCGGACTTATGCAGCTGTTTACGGGTGTAACCGTTAAGGACACAATAGAGACCGAGATTGTTTTTGTGCCGCAGAAGGAGACAGAGCGCCAGCTGTTGTTCCGTTTCTCAAAGTGGATGGGAATAACCGATGCCGACGACCTTGGCGGTAATCCTTATTATATAAGTGTTGAAGACAAGCATATCATGCCGTCGATACAGGAAAACATGCTCAGCACAAAGAAAGCCAAGGACAACGGCGGATTTTATGTAAACCTTCCCGGCAAGATAAAAGTTACTTTGTTTAAGGGCACGGAGCAGTGGGCCGCATATGAGCTCTATGCTGCTCAGTTCGGTCAGACGGTGGCCCTTGATGAAGGGCTTTTTGATAAAAAACTGCTTACGAGCATAGTTCTTAATCCCGTTACGGGAAGCCTTGAAAGCATAGAGATTGAAAATATACGGAAATAACATTATATTTCAGCACTTTTATTCCGGCATCGTGCCCAACGCTTGTAAGCGGAAATGTGAATAATAATTAAAAGACACTGGCCGCGCGCAAGTTTAACGCAGAATGTTGATTTCATTGATGAACGAAAATATATTATATGTAATGAAAACAATGAAATTTTTTACAGCGATAGCGTTGGTTATGATGTCGGTTTTTACTATAACTTCGTGTGATACCGACGATGATGTTTATTGGTATTATCCGCCTTATCCCAACGCTCTTGTCACGGTGAAGCCCGTCAGCGACAATGGTTTCTATCTTCAGTTGGACGACAGCACAACATTGTTCCCTACAAATATGAAGACATCTCCTTATGGCGACAAGGAGGTAAGGGCGCTGGTGTGCTTCAATGAGGTTAAGCCGGTAAACGAGGATTACTCAAAGTCGGTTGAGATTATGTGGATGGACAGTATCCTTACCAAGCAGGCCGTGCCTTATCCCGGTGAGGAAAATGAAGAAAAATATGGAGAAGACCCGATAGAAATTGTTAAAGACTGGGTAAACATCGCCGAAGACGGATATCTCACTTTACGTTTCCGCACACGTTGGGGCAATAATGGTGTGGCACACTTTGTCAACTTGTTCACAGGGGTTAATCCTGATGACCCGTATGAAGTTGAATTCCGTCACAATGCCTTTGGCGATGTCAACGGAGTTTGGGGTGATGCCCTTGTGGCTTTCCGCCTTAGCGACCTGCCTGACACCGAAGGCAAGACCGTAAAACTCACGTTAAAGTATAAGTCGTTCAGCGGTGAGAAGTCGATACAGTTCGACTATTGCAGCCGCAAGGCATCCGGCGGTTCGGGTGCGGCCGAAAGGGTGGCTTATTCTTCAAGACTGAGATAATGCGGATGATTATTGTTTGTTGATTATATTTCAGAAAAGGCCCCGCTGAATGTTTCGGCGCAGGCCTTTTCGATATTAAAGAATGAAAAAAAACAACGGCAGATATAAAGAAGACGAACTAGTCAGGCTGATAGGTCAGAAAAACCGTGGGGCCATAAAATTTCTTTATGACAGGTATGCGGAGTATCTGTCTGCCGTGTGTGGTAGATATATTGCCGACGAAGACGCCAGGAAAGATGTGTTGCAGGAATGTTTCATTAAGATATTTATGTCGGTTTCTGCATTCGAGTATCGTGGCGAAGGCTCTCTGAAGGCATGGATGGCCAGGATTACGGTGAACGAGTCGCTGAAATTCCTGCGGAAAAGTGCCACATATAATTTTATAGAATACGGTGATAACGTGCCCGACACGGCAGAAGAGCCCGAAGTGGAAGGTGTGCCCGACGATGTTATAAATAAGATGATTCTTTCTCTTCCGCCGGGCTATCGAATGGTTTTCAACCTATATGTGTTTGAAAACAAGAGCCATAAAGAGATAGGGCGGCTGCTGAATATTGGCGAAAGCTCGTCGGCTTCTCAGTTTTCAAGAGCCAAGGCTCTTCTTGTGAAACGTATTAAAGAATATAAAACAGCGCATAAAAACGATTAAGGTCATGGAAAAACAATGGATAGATAATCTCAGAAAACGATTTGCTGACAGAAAGGCACCTGTTCCGGAAGGCTTGTGGGATGACATCGAGTCTGCTATGGCCAAGATGGATATACCCGTAAATACGGGCAGCAGTAAAAAACGTGCACGCGTTGTTGCCCTCTGGGGCAGATGGGCAGTGGCAGCCGTGGCCGTTGTAGCAGTGGTTTTGGGAGTTGTAAAATACAACAGCTTAGACACTCCTGTTGTTACTGCTGGCGACAAGCTTGCGCAGGACGTTACCCATGTTTCAGCCGAGAAGCCTGCGGCTCAGACTGAAAATGATTATGCTGATGAGACTGTTGATGCCGGTCGCTCGGTGTGGAGCAGATTTAAGTTGAAAGTGGCTGGTGCAGTTGAAGAAGTAAGTGAACATTCAGCAGAAGTTACGGCCGGAGATGATGTTGATAATAATATTCCGGCAGACAACACCCCTGATGAGGGTATAGATAATACAGAAGAACGGCAAAGAAAGAGTGTGGCAGTTGTTAACTGTCCGCCCGAAGGACACAAGTCAAAATATTATAACACAAATAATGATGACATGCTGGCTTCTGTTTCAAAGCCCAACAATGGCATGAATGTGTCCGTAGGACTATATGGCGCAAACTTTATGTCTGTCGGTGCGTCGGCAAACAGAGGCGCGTCGGCAATGCCGATAAATACTTATGGCGACCCGGTGCTGAACAAAGATTTTGTGATGATGACGGCTATAAGTTCAAATCTGAACAAGGCGAAGACAGAAGAAAATGAGGTAAAGGTGAAACATCGTCAGCCGGTTAGGGTGGGTATGTCGGTTAGACTAAAACTGACAGACAGACTCGGCGTGGAAACAGGAATGAGCTATTCTTATCTGTCGTCTGATATGGGGTCGGGCGACGACGAAGGCGGTTTCCGCACAGAACAGAAGTTACATTATGTAGGTGTGCCTCTTGGCTTGAATTATGATATTTGGAAAACCGACTTTCTTGAAGTTTACGCCGTTGCCGGGGCGATGGCCGAATTTTGTGTGTCGGGTCATTCAAGCACAGAGCATGTTTCTGACAAAACGGTTGTAAAACGAACAGAAGCAGATGTTAAAGACAGCCGTCCACAATGGTCGGTTAATGGCGCAGCCGGAGTTCAATATAATTTTAATGATATTGTGGGAATTTATGTAGAACCCGGTGTGAGCTATTATTTTAATAATGGCAGCAGCGTTACGAACATATATAAGGACAAGCCGTTTAACTTTAACCTGAATCTCGGTCTGAGATTTACCGTTAAATAATAGCAGCAGAATGTTTACCGTTATCCTGATAATGTTGTCCGGCATTATGGTCGGGCGGCTTTTGCGCAGTCGTCGCATGACATTCTTGCCGCGTGTTGTCATGTTTATGATATGGGTTTTGCTCTTTTTGTTAGGTGTAGAAGTGGGGGCAAATCCCGAGATAATCAAAAACCTGAAATTGCTTGGAGTTGAGGCTCTTGTTATTGCTGTGGCAGGAACTCTTGGCAGTGTGCTGCTGGCATGGGCACTTTGGCGATATGCAGAAAGGAACGGCGGCAGATGAAAGATAGTTTGGTTATTGTGGCCTTTTTCATTTTAGGTATGGCCTGCGGCATGGACAGTCTTCTGCCTGATGTCATTGCCGGTGATAGTAATGTTGGCTTTTATGCCCTGTGCGCCCTGATGTTTTTTGTGGGGATGAGTGTCGGCAGCGATTCAAAGATTTTTGCGAGCATGCGCTCGGTCAATCCGCGGCTTATGCTTCTGCCTCTGCTTACAATATCGGGAACACTGGCCGGTGCTGCCGTTGCCGCCATATTTTTTCCCCGCCATAGCCTTACCGACTTTCTTGCTGTGGGTTCAGGTTTCGGATATTATTCTTTGTCGAGCATTTTCATAACAGAATACAGTGGCGCAGAACTGGGCACAGTGGCTTTGCTGGCAAACATTTTTCGCGAACTTATTGCTCTTTTGTGTGCTCCTTTGCTTGTAAGGTATTTTGGCAAGTTGGCTCCTATATCAGCAGGCGGAGCCACAACCATGGACACAACGCTTCCTATTATCTTGCGCACTTCAGGACCGCGGTTTGTCATGCTGTCGGTTTTTCACGGCTTTCTCGTAGATTTCAGCGTGCCTTTTCTGGTTACGTTTTTCTGTTCAATATAGCTCTTTTGTTTTTTTCGTACCGTTTTTATGTGTCTTCAGGTTGTGAACGGCATGTAAATACATATGTAAAATAGGAAAATTAAACGATTTAAAATAAAACATTAATATCCCAATGATAATCGGTTGTGGTGTAATATGTGGCATATTACATTATGATATGTGCCCTTTTGCTTTCTAAAATGCCGTGTATTGCAGTACAAAAGGTATGCTTTTACATGTTTGTATGCAGCCTTTTACAAGGAAGCAAGACATGTAACAATCTGACGGCTGAAAGCACCAGCCTATTTAGTGGGATTTAATCTGAATCTGTCATTAGACCGTATATAGTTTTATCTATTTTGTATATTTATGCTTTCAGCCGTCTTTTTGCTTTATGTTGAGTTGAACCCTAATGCAATCTGGGTAAAGCGTATGCGGTTTAATGATGAATTGGGCTTATGATGTCTGTAAAAGTGATGTAAGCGTAGTGCTTGGTTAAAAAATATTAATGTCGCTAATATCATTTTCCAAGTGTGATTACAACACTTATCTGAAGTCGTTATCTTAACAGATTCATCAATGAGAATGCTCTATGGGCTTTTGATGCCTTGTTGGTCTTACTGAATTATTGACAATATTAACTTTTTAATCTTATGAAAAGACATCTACTCATCGGTATTCCTTTATGTGCGTTGGCCTTGTCGGCACAGGCACAAAGGATTGATTTCGACAATGCTCCGCTAAATCCAGGGCGAGACACTGAAGACAAATATATCGGCTGGACAGTAAATAAGGCTGTTGCAGATACTTTGACAGGTATAGATGTGCCAGGAGACGAAGGAAGAAAGCTGACATTGGTGGTTAACTGCGGTGACAAATTGGCCACAAACAGAACTCTGAAATCAAACTGGTGGAAAGATGGTGTCAACAAACATTCTAAGCTGGTAGGCGACTGTGTGGCTGTTTATGGACTTGACTCAGGAGGCAATACGCCTCAACTGACTTCAGAGAGCGCCACAATGAATCTTGTTATAAGAGGACTTTCAACTGGTGAACATTCGCTGATGGCCTATCTTAATGTTACCGATGGCAATATAACAACAGTGGCGCCAATAGAGGTGCAGGTTAATGGTGTTAAGGTTGCCGAAAATATAATAATGTCGTCCAGAGCCGAGAGTGCATCGGCAAGTGGTCAGGCATATATGACGTTCAGTGCGGTTGAGGGGCAGGATGTAACAGTAAGTTTTGTTTCGAGGCCCGTTGCTGGTACTGTTTACGGTACGTCAGGAATATTTCTGAATGGAATAGTACTTGATGAGGCTGACCCGAATTCAACGGCACTCGACCCATATCCTGCTAATTTGGATTATCATGTTGATGCAGATGACGGGTCGCTGACCCTTAGATGGACAAATGCTCCGGTTGCGGTAAAGAGTGTGGTTTATATGGGTAAATCAGAGAGCGAAATGGTGCAGGTTGGAGAAACAACCGACAATTTCCTCACCGTAGACAATCTTTCACCGGCACAGTCGGCTCTTAGTACGTATTATTGGCGTGTAGACCAGATTGGTGCTGACGGAAGGGCATATCCAAGTGATGTGTGGTCGTTCCGTCCGCGTCGTGTGGCATTCCCCGGTGCTGAAGGTTACGGAAAGTATGCAATCGGTGGTCGTGGAGGAAGCGTTTATCATGTAACGTCTCTTGAAGATTATGCCACAGGAGATACTCCAGTGCCCGGTACATTCAGATATGGACTGACTGAAGTGGACGGTCCGCGGACAATAGTCTTTGACGTTTCTGGTACTATTAATCTTAAGGCTCGTTTAACCTGTTCAGACCCATACGTAACCATTGCCGGTCAGACAGCGCCCGGTAAGGGAATCCTTTTCCGTGGTGCTCCCATCGGAGTTGCCAGCGACGGCATTACACGCTTTGTGCGCATGCGCCGTGGTTATCATAACGACGATGTTGATGACCAGGCAAATGGGCTCGACGGACTTGGCATGGCCGGAAACAACAATGCCATAATGGACCATTGTTCGGTAGGGTGGACTATAGACGAGGCTTTCAGCTCACGCAATGCGAAGAACATAACCTTGCAGCGCACGCTGATATCTGAGGCTCTTAATGTAGCCAATCATCCTAACTACGGTTCGGGAACGGCGCACGGATATGCAGCTACCATAGGCGGAGACACCGCTACATATCATCATAACCTGTTGGTGCATAACGAAGGGCGTAACTGGAGCTTGAGCGGCGGTCTCGATGGTGCCGGAAATTATGCCGGACATCATGACGTATTTAATAATGTTGTTTACAACTGGGGCGGTCGCGCAACCGACGGAGGCACACATGAGTGTAATTTTGTGAACAACTATTATAAAATGGGTCCGGCCACAACGCAGCGTTTTTTGCTCCGTGCACAGCTCGAGGGTACAGGTTCTGGTTCTCAGTCTTATTATGTGAATGGTAATTTGCGTGTAAATAAAGATGGTTCCGTTACAGAAGATGCACTTAACGAAACTTACAGATATGAAACTTCCGGCGGGCAGATTGTAGACTGGACAGTGTTTGTCGATAAGCCGTTCTTTGAGTCAAAGGCAGAAATTCAGTCGGCTGCTGATGCTTATAAGTCTGTCTTGTCAGATGTAGGAGCAAACCTACCTTATTTTGACGAACATGATGTCCGCATGGTGAACGAAACGTTGAATGGCACTACAAGTACGAAGGGCAGCGTTTCGGGTAAACTTGGTCTGATAGACCGTGAGACGGATGCCGAAGGATATGTGTATTTCCCGGAAATAGGAGAAACACGTCAGGCCGGATTTGATACAGACAACGATGGAATGCCCGACTGGTGGGAAAAAGCCAAGGGACTAAATCCAGATGTTGCAGACAATAACAATCTTAATACTGATGGCTATACAGCATTGGAAGAGTACCTGAATTGGCTTGCCGAGCCAAATTATCAGATTTGTCCCGGAGTAGGGAGCAAGATAGATTTGAAAGGTCTTTTTGCAGGATTTGACACTAACTCTATATATTATATGTATGACAGCCCCGACGGCTGGAGCATTAGTGATAATTCCGATGGTACTCTCTATGTTGAACCTGATGTTAATGCAAACGGACTTTTTTCGATGTCTGTTTCGTGCGGTGACGGCACTACAGATTACGTTATGCAGCGCAACATTAATTTTTATGTGTCATCCGACGCTACGGCGATAACCAATCCTGCCGATATTGATGATATTCTTTCAATGTGTTATCAGATTTATTCTGTCAACGGGGTACTGCTGAAGCAAGGAAAAGATTTCACTTCGTTGCCTCGTGGTGTATATATATTAAAATGCGTTAATGGTAAAAACATTAAATCATACAAAGTTGTAAACCAATAAATACCAGACATAATCAGAAAAATCCGTTAGAGGGGAATTTCCCCGATAGCGGATTTTTTATTTAAACCCAAATTATAGGGATTCGGCAAGATTGTCATTTTTATATAGAGTGTATTGTTATTTGCTTTTTCTGCAAAATTTGTCATGATATGGTATATAAGCCATAATTTCCTTATGATATAAATGAGTATTTTGCTTGCCATGAAACAGCAGAACTTCGTTTATTCATAAATAGCCATTATTCTGTTCCATTTGTCGCTGCAATCTTGAAAAAATGTGTAATTCTCTTGATGTATATCAAAAATAAGAATAAAAAAGCAGTTTTTTGAAAAATAATCTTTAAAAAGTTTGCGAGAATAAAATAAACCCCTTATCTTTGCACTCGCTTTCACAACAAAAGTGATAGCAAACAAGAAAAGAGTTCTTTGAAAGATTTACATATACAACAGAAACAGTACAGGCCTTCATTCATTTCTTGAATAAGGAAGATGAAGGGAAAACATGTAGGGTTCCGTTCATGTTGAATGATTTATCAGTCGGCATGACAATTCACATAATACTGGATAACTGACGCGTACATTACAGAGACAGACTAACGGACACGGCCTTCGTGCTGATGTCACATTATAAAGATATTTTACAGTGGAGAGTTTGATCCTGGCTCAGGATGAACGCTAGCTACAGGCTTAACACATGCAAGTCGCGGGGCAGCATGAAGGATGCTTGCATCTTTTGATGGCGACCGGCGCACGGGTGAGTAACGCGTATCCAACCTGCCTGTTACCACGGCACAGCCCGTCGAAAGGCGGATTAATGCCGTATGTGGTCCTTTGCGGGCATCTAATTAGGACTAAAGGTTCGGCGGTAACGGATGGGGATGCGTCCGATTAGCTAGACGGCGGGGTAACGGCCCACCGTGGCAACGATCGGTAGGGGTTCTGAGAGGAAGGTCCCCCACACTGGAACTGAGACACGGTCCAGACTCCTACGGGAGGCAGCAGTGAGGAATATTGGTCAATGGGCGCAAGCCTGAACCAGCCAAGTAGCGTGAGGGACGACTGCCCTATGGGTTGTAAACCTCTTTTGTGCGGGGATAAAGTGAGGGACGCGTCCCTTATTGCAGGTACCGCACGAATAAGGACCGGCTAATTCCGTGCCAGCAGCCGCGGTAATACGGAAGGTCCGGGCGTTATCCGGATTTATTGGGTTTAAAGGGAGCGCAGGCCGTCCTTTAAGCGTGCTGTGAAATGCCGCGGCTCAACCGTGGCACTGCAGCGCGAACTGGAGGACTTGAGTACGCACGAGGTAGGCGGAATTCGTGGTGTAGCGGTGAAATGCTTAGATATCACGAAGAACTCCGATTG
>CAJMMQ010000023.1 GCA_905214625.1 uncultured bacterium | reverse complement strand
TGAACACTTATAAATCGCTCATTTTAAGCTATTCAGCAGATTATAGAAGAATTTTCACGAAAAACAGTCTGCGATGCCATGCACCGCTGGCGTTTCGGGGAATGTGCCTTTGGAAAAGGATATAAAAAATGCGGGTAGTCCGCCGACTGCCCGCAAGGTGGAAGAATGTACTTTATTGGAATATAGTTTATTAGGTGAAATTTCGTTACCGAAATCGTTACCTATTTGTCACCTGAACGGTCATAGGTAACAAAACCAATTGGACGGCGTTCTTTTTGCTGCTGCGACTGGCTCAAAAGTTGGGTAAGGACTTGGTACAATTCATTGAATTGGGCATCGGTACTTACTTCCAGTTCCTCTATGCGTTTTAGCAGTTCTTCATAACCAATTACCATCTGGCGCATAAGGACGAAAGCCCGCATGATGGAAATGTTTACCTCTATGGCTACCTTGGAACGGAGAACCGAAGAAAGCATGGCTACGCCCTGTTCGGTGAAAGCCATTGGCGGAGTAGGCGTATGACGAATATTGTCGGGGAACTTATCACAATTTGTGATAAGTCCTGACCACTCTTCTTTGCTCAACTCAAACATGAAATCACTGGGAAAACGGTCTATATTACGTTTGACCGCCTGCTTCAAAGCTCGTGTTTCCACCTGGTAGAGTTCCGCTAAATGCAAGTCAAGCATCACACGGCAACCTCTGACTTCAAAAATCTTGTTTTGGATAATCTGTAAGTCCATAATCATATTTATTTAAGTTGGTATTTATATTGCTGGCATTTTTCTGTTATTTAGTTTGTTAGCTAAAATATCCATATCCTCGCTAAGTTTGGTGTCTATGATTTTCGCATATATTTGGGTCGTCCTTATATTAGTGTGCCCTAACATCTTAGAAACGCTTTCAATAGGTACGCCATAACTTATACTAAGGGTTGCAAAACTGTGCCGGGCAACATGGAACGTGATTTTCTTATTTATTCCGCAAACAGTCGCAATCTCTTTCAAGTAATCATTCATCTTCTGATTACTGATAACAGGCAACAGTTTACCGTTGGGTAGTTTCCCGTCATATTTCTGCAAAATGGATTTGGGTATATCCAGTAATCGAATATTTGACGTTACGCTTGTCTTATGCCTTTTCTTGATTATCCACAAATTACCATCAAATGACAATCTTATATTTTCTGGGGTTAATTCGCATACATCAACATAAGAAAGTCCAGTGTAGCAACTAAAAATGAATATATCACGCACCTGTTCCAGTCGTTTGCTGGCGAATGTCTTTTGATATATCCGGTCTAATTCTGCCTGTTCAAGAAAATCTCTTTCTACATACTCAAATTTCAGTTTATATGCCCCGAATGGATTAAAAGTAATCAGTCCCAAGTTGTGGGCAAACAGAACAACAGTCCTAAACCGCTGTATAAACTTCATGGCTGTATTGTGGGTACACGGATAATTTTCTCGGATAAACAGGTAGAAACCCTCAATGAACACTACATTTATTTCCCGAAAGGTAATATCTTCCAAATTATATTTATTGTGGATATATTCTGCAAGACGATTTTTAGTGAGTTCATAACGGGTATATGTTTTTTGCGTGGCTGTTTTCCCAACTTTCAGCGCATATTGTTTGTTATGCTGTGCGAACACTTGCAGGAGGGTCTTAGCCTTTTCCTCCTTGCCTAAAAAAATGTTGCGTACTTTCTCTGCTGTTACATAGCCATCCCGTTCTAAAATGGTTTGATAGTGTCTGTGTAAGGTCGCCTTGATGCTATCCAGCATTTCATTCATGCGGGTAAATTCTGACCCTCTGCCAGTTACTTTTCCTGTTTGTGCAGACCAGTTCTTAGGATTAACTTCAAGTTTGGTGTTGAATTGGACTAATTTTCCGTCAATGGTAATACGTGCCATAATAGGCATATTACCATTCTTTTTTACTTTGTCCCGTTTCAGGAAGAACAATACTCGAAATGTTGATTTCATACCTCATTGTTTTAAGTTACAAAACTACTTTTATTAACTCATAATGAGATAAATGCAGGGTCGCCAATTCCCGACAACATTTCGCCATTTTCAGTCAAATCGTACCCTTTTTTTGAAGATTTTGTCAGGGGTACGAATAAGCCACTATTTTTTGTCCGTCAATGACCTTTTCGTGGCGGTTAGGTTAGTCAAAAGGCAATAAAAAAAGTCCCACAAAATATTGATTTTGTAGGACTTGTCTTTTTATTGTCGCCTTTTGGCTTTTCTTTTGGTGATCCGTTTGGGGCTCGAACCCAAGACCCCAACATTAAAAGTGTTGTGCTCTACCTGCTGAGCTAACGGATCATCTTATCCATTCGTTTTGTAAAGCGAGTGCAAAGGTATGGCTTTTTTCTTAAATGTCCAAATTATTTCTCAACTTTTTTTAATTTTTCTTCATTTTGATACCTTTCTCCGCCTTCTTTGGTTATATATCTCTGATAATATGCGATTAAAATTGTGGTGAGAGGCAGGGCTACGATAAGTCCGATGAAGCCCAGCAGAGTGCCCCATACGGAGAGCGACAGCAACAGTATGGCCGGGTTGAGCCCCATGGCCTTGCCCATGATTTTGGGCGTTACCACCATGTCGCTGATAACCTGTACTATACAGAACACGGCAACTGCTCCTGCCAGTATGAGCCAGAAGTTCTGACCCGTGTCGGCTGCCTTGAGCAGGGCGAGGAACACTGTCGGTATAAGTGCAAAAGTGTGGAGATATGGCACAAGGTTCATTATGCCGATCATTATGCCGAGACCTATGGCCATCGGGAAATCTATAATGGTGAAACCTATGCAGAACATTATACCCATGCAGAGCGACACGAGCGACTGGCCGCGTATGTAGTTGTTCAGCTCGCGCTCAACATCGCCCATGAGCTCTTGCCAGAACGGACGGACTTTCTGCGGGAAAATCTTTATCCATTTTGTTGTCAAAGCCTCGTAGTCGAGCAGTATGAAGAACATATACATAAGTGTGATGAGCGATGCCACAATGCTTATAATGACGTTTGCCGTCTGTCCAAGCACGCTGAAAAGCTTGGGCATAGCGCTTCTGATGGCCTCGGTTACGTCTTTTTGCTTGAAAAACTGATGTATTTCGTGCCGGTTGTCCTCAATCCATTGTCTTATGGCGCTCGGAAAGTTGTTTATGTGCGTAGTCTTGTGGAGATAGCGCGAAAGCACTTCTCCCAGCTTGTCGAACTGTTCTATCATCGGCGGAACTATGAGATAGAATATTCCTCCGATGACGGCTATGACGAAAATCAGTGTGACAATGATTGACAAGGCCCTTGTAGGCACGTGCATCTTGTACTGCACAAACTTGACGATGGGATAAAGCAGATATGCCAGCAGCCACGCCACGAAGAAAGGCAGAAGCACGTTGCTGAGATAATTGGTTATAAACAGCAGAGCTCCTATGAGCAGGGCAATGAGCATCCAGCGTATGAATTTGTCGAAAGTGATTTTCTCTTCAAGCATATTTTATATTAATGTATTTTGTCCTTATCTTCTTTAAGCGCCTTACAGTAGCATTCACGGCATAAAGGTTCATATTCGGCCTGTTCTCCAAGCATCACGCGCTTCTCGTTGTTCACGAGCCGGTGGCTTACGTATGCCAGCGAACCACATCTTACGCAGATGGCATGCACCTTTGTTACTTCGTCGGCAATGGCGCACAGGGCCGGTATAGGGCCGAAGGGCACTCCTTTAAAGTCCATGTCGAGCCCTGCCACGATGACGCGTATGCCCTTGTTGGCAAGTTCGTTGCATACGGCCACGAGCCCGTCATCGAAAAACTGAGCCTCGTCTATGCCCACCACGTCGATGTCTGACGACAGCAGGAGTATCGACGACGACGAGTCGACCGGCGTGCTCATTATGGAGTTGCGGTCGTGGCTGACCACCTCTATCTCAGAATATCGCGTGTCGAGGGCGGGCTTGAAAATCTCCACTCTCTGTTTAGCAAACTCGGCACGTTTAAGCCTCCTGATAAGTTCCTCGGTCTTGCCTGAGAACATCGAACCGCACACAACTTCTATTCTTCCCGGGCGGTGTGCCTCGCCTGCCAGATTGTTGTTCATTATGGCGCAAAATTACAAAGACGTTTTAAAAATTGCAAAGAAATATGGTGTTTTTTTGCTGTCATGGATTATTTAACTTATATTTGTGGCGAATTATGGGCATGTTATATATAGTACCCACACCGGTGGGAAACATGGAAGACATGACGCTCAGGGCCATACGCATCTTGAAGGAGGCAGACCTGGTTTTGGCCGAAGACACCCGCACATCGGGTATTCTGCTCAAGCATTTTGAGATAAAGAACCAGCTCTATGCCCACCACAAGTTTAACGAGCACGGCACATCGGCGTCGATAGTGGAACGGCTGAAGGCCGGAGCCACGGTTGCTCTGATAAGCGATGCCGGCACTCCCGGCATAAGCGACCCGGGATTCTTTCTTGTCAGAGAGGCTGTCAATGCCGGGGTAACGGTGCAGTGTCTTCCAGGCGCAACGGCTTTTGTTCCGGCGCTTGTGTCGTCAGGCCTGCCTTGCGACCGTTTCTGTTTTGAGGGATTCCTGCCACAGAAGAAGGGACGCGCCACACGGCTTGAGAACCTGCGCGAGGAAACGCGCACAATGATATTTTACGAGTCGCCATACAGAGTGGTGAAAACATTGGAACAGTTTGCCGAATATTTTGGCGAAGACCGCATGGCGAGTGCCTGCCGCGAGATATCCAAGATACACGAAGAAAGCGTGCGAGGCACACTGGCCGAGGTTATAGCCCATTTTAAAGAAACAGAGCCTCGCGGCGAATTTGTGATAGTTGTGGCGGGCAAGAATATTAAAGAAAAAAAACCTAATAATTAATAGCATTATGAAAAAGGTATTATTTATCGCGGCTTGTTTTATGGCTTTGGTCGCATGTAACAACGAGAAAACAGGTTCAAATCTGCCTCAGGTAAGCCAAACAGATTCTTTACAGAAAATAATTGAGCAGAAGGACAATGAGATAAACGACATGATGGGAATCCTGAACGATATTGACGAGGGGTTCCGTCAGATTAATGAGGCTGAAAACCGTGTAAGCGTAGCTAAGGACGGAGAAGGCGCCGACAAGAAACAACGCATACGCGAGAACATACAGTTTATACAGCAGCGTCTGGCACAAAACCGCGAGCTGATAGAAAAGCTCCGCCGCCAGCTCAACAACAGCTCGGTGAAGGGTGAGGAGATGAAGCGCACGATAGACAACTTGGTGAAACAGCTTGAGGACAAAGACCATCAGCTGAAAGACCTGCGTGCCCAGCTTGAGGCCAAGGACATACATATAGAGGAGCTCGACATGACTATAAACTCGCTCAACAAGGACGTAACAAACCTGAAGGGCGAAAGCGAGCAGAAATCGCAGACGATAAGCACTCAGGACAAGCAGCTCAACACGGCATGGTATGTGTTCGGAACAAAGAAAGAACTGAAGGAACAGCAGATTCTTGTGGACGGAAAGGTGCTGCAGGGTAACTTCAACAAGAGCTATTTCACAAAGATAGACATCAGAAACTTCAAGGAACTGAAGTTGTATTCTAAGTCGGCCAAGCTGCTTACAATGCATCCGTCAAGCAGCTACACGCTCACACGCGACTCAAAGAAGGAGTATGTGCTGAAGATAACCAATCCGCAGATATTCTGGAGCACAAGCAAGTATCTCGTGGTGCAGGTTAAATAAATATTGACAGGACATTCAGAGAATACAGTATTCTGACCTCTGTGTCAGCATTGTTGGCGGGCAGTATCCGACAGGGATATTACCCGCCAATTTTTTGTGCAATACGTTCTGGCTTAATGCTATGTACAGAATTATCAGCTCCGCATAGGCCGTCTCATGCCGCTCCGCGCATGACTTTATTTCAGCATGGTCAGGCATGAAACAGGGCGAACGGCGTTTTAGCAGTTACAAGTCATTTGTTTGCGATAAAAAACTCGGCCACTTTTGCATCAAAAGTGGCCCATTTACGGGTGGTAAACGATAGGTTAATGATTTGAAACATATATACATTGTTTTACTTAACATCCGTATTGAATTAATTGAGAATTACGCTGGACGTTAAGTAAAACGACATGTTTTCCTTTCAGATTTTTGTCCTTTTTAACGGCAAAGCCTTTTTAGCTTTCACGGCTTCAGATTTATTATTCTAAATCGCCGTTAAGATTCAGTCTTTTTTTGCTTTATATTGAGCGGATTTTCGTTTGTTTTTAGCAGGCACAGCGGGCTGTGTCAAGAAAAAACGGACGAAAAGACAACAGAAAACAAAAAGACGGCTGAAAGCATGAATAAACAAAATAGATAAAACTATATACAGTATGATGATGACGGACCGACGTTTATCTCTTACCCTTGAAAAACTCTTGCATGAGGGTTCTGCATTCCTCCTCAAGCACACCGGCAGTAACCTCGGCTTTAGGGTGAAGTGCCTTTGGAGCGTAGATGTGAAATCCGCGCTTGTCGTCGCTTGCACCGTAAACCACTCGCTTTATCTGTGCCCAGCCGATGGCTCCGGCGCACATGGGGCACGGCTCAACGGTTACGTAGAGCGTGCAGTCAGTGAGATACTTGCCGCCCATGAAGTTCTCTGCAGCCGTTATGGCCTGCATTTCGGCGTGTGCAGTTACGTCGCACAGCGTTTCGGTAAGGTTGTGGGCACGCGAAACGATGCGGCCGTTGCACACTATTACCGCTCCAATCGGTATCTCGCCGGCCTCTCCTGCCGCCTCGGCTTCGGCCAGAGCCTTGCGCATAAACTGTTCGTCCTTCTTCTGTTGTGTCTCCTGCTTGTTGTCTTCGTGGTTGTTAAAGCCGTTGTTTGTCATATCTTTGTTTTTGTGCAAAAATACAACATTTCGCAATAACAGCCTTTGATGTATAGCAGAAAAGTTGTATTTTTGCATTACAGCCGCGGCATTGCAGTTGCTGAAGACGTTGCTGCAAGGCGGCTCAACATTCAAAACAACATGAAAAACTCATGGCAGAACATAACAACATAGGCCGTTGGGGCGAGCAGAAGGCAGCCGAATATCTTGAGCAGCACGGCTTCAGGATAATATGGCGCGACTGGCGCGACGGCCACCGCGACCTCGATATAGTGGCAATCGACGCTGACAATCTGGTGGTTGTCGAGGTAAAGACCAGGCGCAATGCCGACCTTATGGCGCCGGAACAGGCCGTTGACGCACGCAAGATACGCAACCTGAGTCTGGCTGCGGCAAAGTTCGTCAGGGCCAACAACATAGAGATGCCCGTGCGCTTCGACATCGTGTCGGTTACGGGCGTGCCCGGCGGGCCGTGCGAGATTAACCATATTGAGGATGCTTTCTTACCCTTGTCTTATTGAAAAATGGAAGATATAAAGATAATAAAGGTTGACGAAACCAGCTCGACAAATGTTCTTATGCGCGAATACTCCGGCGAAGAAGGCCGGCTTATGACCGTGGGCGTTGCCGCCTTTCAGTCGGCAGGGCGCGGTCAGGGCGACAACCGTTGGGAGAGTGAGCGCGGCAAGAACCTTACGTTCAGCATAAAGGTTTATCCCGTGGCGTTGCCTGTTATGCGCCAGTATGTCATGCTTGAGGCCGAATCGTTGGCCATACGTGACGCTCTGGCCGGATATGTAGGCGACATCACGATAAAATGGCCCAACGACATCTACTGGCGCGACAAAAAAATAAGCGGAACACTTTCTGAATGTACGGTAAGCGGCAGCCATGTTGGCAGTTGCATTCTCGGCACGGGCATCAACCTAAACCAGCGTGAGTTTGTAAGCGACGCGCCAAATCCCGTATCGTTATCGCAGATATTGGGCCGCGACATTGATGCCGACGAGGTGCTCGGTGTGCTGCTTAACCGTTTTAAGGTTTATCTCGACATAGTCAACGATGGCCGTTATGACGAGGTGGCGTCGCTTTATTCTGCCGCTCTTTACCGTCGCTGCGGCCGTCATGCCTATAAGGATTCCGGCGGCGACTTCATGGCGGAGCTTGAATGTATCGAGCCCGACGGCCATCTGGTGCTGCGGCGCGACGACGGCAGCCTGAGCAGATATGCGTTTAAGGAGGTGAAGTATGTTTTATAATAATGTAGTTAAAGGAGTTAGAAGTAGTTAAAGGAGTTAAAGTCATATGTATTGTTGATAAAAAACATTACCGGTAGAACAGAAAATATGATTTTTAATGCAGCACCAATTTTTACTTATACAAATATTGCTGACTGCACTGAATAAAGATATTATCACAAAACGCATACAGCAACAATGCATATGACTTTAACTCCTTTAACTACTTCTAACTCCTTTAACTCCTAAACGATAAATAATTATGGCAAAGTACAAAAGAATTTTATTGAAACTTAGTGGCGAAAGCCTGATGGGAAAGCAGAACTTCGGCATCGACCCGGAGCGTCTCGGCGACTATGCGCGCCAGATAAAGGAAGTGCACGAGATGGGCGTGCAGATAGGTATCGTTATAGGCGGCGGCAACATCTTCCGCGGACTCAGCGGCGCAGGCAAGGGCTTCGACCGCGTTAAGGGCGACCAGATGGGCATGTGCGCAACAGTTATCAACTCGCTCGCGCTAAGCTCTGCTCTCGGTGCAGTGGGCGTCAAGACAAAGGTGATGACGGCTATACGCATGGAGCCTATAGGCGAGTTCTACAGCAAGTGGAAAGCCATTGAGGCTATGGAGGCCGGCTATGTGTGCATATTCTCTGCCGGAACAGGCTCTCCTTACTTTACTACCGACACAGGCTCGTCGCTACGCGGCATTGAGATTGAGGCCGACGTAATGCTCAAGGGCACACGCGTTGACGGTATCTACACTGCCGACCCGGAGAAAGACCCGACTGCGGTGAAGTTCAACGACATCACTTATGACGAGATTTACACTCGCGGACTGAAGGTTATGGACCTTACTGCCACAACAATGTGCAAGGAGAACAACCTGCCTATCTATGTGTTCAACATGGATGTTGTGGGCAATCTGAAAAAGGTTATGGACGGCGAGGAAATAGGTACGCTGGTTCACAACTGACACTTTATAAATGCACAAGCCGCTTACGCTGCTGCCTTCTTTGCTTTTTTGCTGTTTTGAACGGCAGAAAGCATTATGCATCAGCTGATACATTTGTTGAAATGGCGGATGTATTTTCATTGAAATAAAAAAGAAGCCGTTGCCTCTTTAAGCATAATACTCATGCTTGAGGCAACGGCTTCTTTGTATCTTATGTCTTACAGGGACTTACAGATCAATACTGATTCCCTTGTTGTCAATCTTCTTATACTCCTTTCCGTTCACGGTTACGTTTGCAGAGTTGCGTGCGTTGAAGGTCTTTCCCTTCGACTCAACGTTGATGTCCTGCAGTTTCACGCCGTCGGTGTTGTTTATTACAATACCCTCCTTGGCGTTGTTAATCTCGAGGTCGGTTAACGTGATGTTCTTTACTGGCATCTCCGGCAGTCCGTTAAAGTAGGCTGCACGGCGCGCTCCACGGCATGTTATATGGTTGATGTTGATGTCGCGGAAACAGGGTGTTGTCTCGTCAACTTTTATCTTCTCTGCATTCTGCTGCTTGGCCTCGTCGCCGTCGGCAAGAGCTTCCACAGCCGACTTGCCTCCGTAATAGAGGTCGAAGGTTATGGCATCTGTCTGGATGTCGAACATTGATATGTTGTTGATGTAAATGTTTTCAACCACGCCGCCGCGTCCGCGTGTGCTCTTGAAGCGCAGACCAACATCGGTGCCGAGGAACTGACAGTCGGATACATATATGTTCTTTACGCCGCCACTCATCTCGCTGCCTACAACAAAGCCGCCATGGCCCTTAAACACGGTGCAGCCGTTAATCAGCACGTTCTCGCAGGGAATTCCGCGCTTGCGTCCGTCGGCATCCTTGCCGCTCTTGATGCAGATACCGTCGTCGCCAACATCGAATGTCGAGTTCACAACCAGCGCGTTCTTGCACGACTCCAGGTCGAGTCCGTCGCCGTTCTGTGCGAAGGCCGGGTTCCTAACCTGCACATCCTCTATCAGCACATTCTCGCACATCAGCGGATGAATGTTCCATGAAGGAGAATTCTGGAAGATTACACCGTTGAGCCATACGTTCTTGCAGTTGACGAGGTTTATCATTACGGGGCGCAAGAAATGTCTTATGCTCTCCCACTCTGCATCGCTCAGATTGCCCTTAGGCACATTCATGTTGCTCAGCGAGTCGCCTTTAAGAGCACCTTTTGACGGGAACCAGAACTTAGGATTCTTGAAGGCTCCGCCACGTGATGTAAACGTCTTCCACTGGCTGTCGGTTACCTTCTCACGCTTCACCGGGCGCCAGTATTCGCCGTTGCCGTCAATCACTCCGGCTCCGGTTATTGCCACGTTTACAAGGTTGTGACCAGATATGGGCGACTGGCAGCGGCGCGTGTCAAGTCCTTCAAACGATGCACTGATAAGCGGATAGAGGTTGATGTCGGGCGAGAACAATATCACCGCTCCTTTGTTGAGGTGGAGGTTGATGTTGCTCTTCAGTGTTATCGGACCGGTGAACCACACACCCTGCGGCACAACAAGTTTGCCGCCTCCCTTTTTCTCAAGTGCCTCAATAGCCTTGGCAAAAGCCTCGGTGCAGAGCGAAGATCCGTCGCCTTTAGCTCCGAAGTCTTTCAGGTTAACCTCATTGTCGGGAAACACGGGGGCTGTAACCTGTTCCATCTTGAAGGGCAGATTCTCATACAGACTGCTGTATTTGTCTGTACCGGCGGCGCTTGCACCAAGTGTAAGCAGGCATGCGCACACCAAAAAGAAGATTTTTTTCATTTATTTTTATTGGTTTAAGTTAGTAGATTCTTGTAGTTTAATTGTAGCGGAATGTCCGCTGAAGCTATTTTTCTTCCTCATAGTCAACATATTCTCCTTCGTTTTTCGAGAATATTTTACGGTTCATCTCATCGGGCGAACGCCGATCTATTATTATTTCGTCGTCGCCTGGCGTCTGCCCATACTGTTTCCGGCCTTGTCCGTTGCCGTTGTCCTGACCCCTGAAGCCCTTAAACTGTTTCTTCACACTGTGGAAAGTGCGGTATATCTTGTAGGCAACAACACCTACAATGATGAATATTCCGAGTAATACAATAAACAGAAAGTTTAATATAGCAGCAATCATTCCTTGTTTTTTGAATTAAGATAAACCGATAATATTACATACCACGCTATTATTATGGCGAAAGCCGAAATGCCGAAGATTATGAGCAGCGGCACGCAGGTTATTAAGAAAATGTATTTAACCTCGTTGCCTTTCCATCCCCACTGCTTGAATTTAAGGGCAAACATGGGTATCTCGCTCACCAGCACATAGCTGCAAAGGAATATCAGCAGTATTACGGCCGGCACCATCCACTGGGACGACTCCAGCAGGTCGGATGCTCCGACTATCAGCGAGCCCCAGAACAGAGCATTGGCCGGCGTGGGCATGCCTATGAACGATGTGGTCTGTCGCTCGTCGAGATTGAACTTTGCAAGGCGCAGAGCCGAGAATGCAGCCATGATGAAAGCCACGAAGGGCAGCACCGGGCGCAACGGTTCGAGGAACGAAGGATAGTCCATCACACCGAGCTGATAAAAGGCCATTGTGGCCGGCGCCATACCGAATGTAATGTCATCGGCAAGCGAGTCGAGCTCCTTTCCGATGGGCGACGACACCTTGAGCAGGCGTGCGCTCATGCCGTCGAAGAAGTCGAACACGGCACCCAGAATGATGAACGTCAGAGCCATCTTAGGCTGTCCGCCAAAGGCGAAAGCCGTTGCTATGCAGCCAGAAATGAGGTTGCAGCATGTGATAGCGTTCGGAATATTTTTAACTATGATGTTTGCCATAACGTAACAGTGTTATCGGCCGTGTCCTTTCTTTCGTAGAAAGAGCGGCTGCAATGTTTATTTTAGCCGTGCTATAACAGTGCGGTTGCCTGTTGTGGCCTGTCCCATCTTAACGCATACTTCAGTTCCCAATGGCAGATAAACGTCAACCCTTGAGCCGAATTTTATAAATCCGAGATGCTCGTCGATATAGCAGTCTTCTTCAGGTTTTGCGTAGGTGACAATGCGTCGTGCCACGGCTCCCGCTATCTGCCGGCACAGCACATCGGTACCTTCGGGGGTTTCGAGCATAATGTCTGCGTGCTCGTTCTCCTCGCTGGCCTTTGGCAGCCATGCCTTGTGGTAGTTGCCGTTCTGATGATGAACGAATTTCACTTTTCCGTCAACCGGAAACCAGTTGGCGTGAACGTTGAACAAGCTCATAAAGATGCTTATCATGAGGCGCTTGTCGTGAAAGTATTCATCTTCAAAAACCTCCTCGATAACCACCACCTTTCCGTCTGCCGGAGCAACGACAACCTTCTCGGTATCATCGTCGAAATAGCGCTTGGGGCATCTGAAGAAGTTTACCACTATGGAATAGATTACGCCGAAGACGACGACAAAGCTCCAAAAAGGGATTTTGTTGTCGACATAGAACCACAGAATCAAGGCTATGGCCACATACGCAGTGAGTCCGTAGACCAGCGTGTCTGTGCCCTCTCGATGAAGTCTTACGTTCTTAAGTTTCTTTATTCTTCTTCCCATAGTAAAGCTTGAAGTGGAAAATTATTTGCAAAGGTACGCCTTTTTTGTGTAATTGGCAAATTTTTTGCATTATTCTTTAATAAATACACATTGTCCGGCAGCTGCGGCTTAATCGGCTGATAGTTCGATTTTTATTGTTCGTTTTAATGTCTGCTCGCAGTTTATTCTGTATGTTATAATTGAACAAAATGATTAGTAATTCTTTGAAAATTCAGTTTGTACTTATAACCATCTAATTAGATAATAGTAAGTAATTTGTTGTGTCTATAAAACCAGAAAGAGCCATGTAACCTTAAGTGTTATTATGGCTCTTTCTTATTTTTCTTAGTTCTATTTCGTTGTAATGAAAATTATATTTTATCTTTGTTGGTTTACATTATAACATAATTATTATTTACTCGTACTGTTTTGAATCGAATAATAATTCCATACAAGTTCTTCGGGTCTACAAGGGTAGTATTTATCTATGGCCTGTCCTCCTGCAGTGTATGTAAAATGAATTAAATATGTAATACCGTTAAAGGTCTTATCTCCGTTTTCAATAGATTCGTCAGGTGTCCATCCTAAATTTGTTGCATAAAGACCTGCGTTAATCAGCCCCATGTCTTTTTGTCCTTCTACTGCTGGAACTGGTACTATAAAGTCGCCAACTTCATAGGATGATAATGATTTTGTCACCATTATGCATTCAGTGAAGTATAGTCCTGATGGCAGCCCTACAGATAATATAATAGAATTATCTGAGGAATATGAACATAGAGTTTGTTTGATTACAACACTTTTATTTGTAGATCCTGTTGCTCTCATTGTTGTTATAGATGACTTCGCTATTGGCATATTTCTAAATAATTCTTGAGGAGTATATTTAGATGCGGGTGCTACTTCTCTAAAAAATGTTGTTGAATCTACTTCTGTTATGCTGTTGTCGTTATTCATTATAGCATAACTTGCCCTTTGTGATTGAAACATTGTTCTGTCGGTAAAGTCATCATCCTGTTCAGAACTACATGCACAAAATATACATGTACATGCACAAAAAATAATTGATTTTTTCATTGTAAACTGATTTTGTTTATTTAACGATATCACTTATATCATACCATGAGTAAGTCCATTCTAATTTGTATGGGTCGCATGGAATAAATTTGTCAATAGAGTTGCCTTCTGCATCGTATACCACGTGAATCAACATAGTTTTTGCGTTGCAGCTCGTTCCGTCGTAAGGCAGCGCAGTTGATGTGGTTGAATATCCTATCATAAGGTCAGTGTCATTATTTTTAGTGAAACCTATTTTATGATTTTCAGGAATATATGGCACGGCTATATGCTTCGGGTTGTCAGTAATTGTCTGATAGTAATATTCTTCTCTTACGAGGTATTCCTTGCCTGGTATAAGACCGTTCTCTTGACACCAATCGCCGAATATAGCTTTCATGTAATAGTTCTCTTTTCTGACATCAGAAAATCTTTTTAACGTTTCTGTATTGTCCGGGTCGAAAAAAACATTGTTGATAACAGGAAAATCATCTGTCATTAAAAAACAAATTGTGTCTGTTCTCACTTTTATTTGTGTTCCGTCTTTAACCGTGAAGTTTTCCAGATAGCTATCTTGTGTAGACTCATTATCGCATCCGGTAAATGAGATAATGATTATGAAATATAAAAAAAAACTAATAAGCATCATCTTCCTTTGTTTACTTTATACAAAAGTAAAAATAAATTTTCTTTTAGTAGCGTATATTTAAGTAAATTAACTCGATTTTATTTTTGTTTGTTTTAAGATGATGTGAAGCCATTTGTATTGATTGCTATAATCTGATTGTCATTCAATCCTCAATTTATCTTACATTCTGATTTTGCCTGACGCTCTCATTCTGAAGTATTTGAAAATAAAAATAATTCGGACGGAAATATGGGCTGAAATCGTGTGCAAATATAAATGCGTTGATGTCAGAGTGTTGCATGGCTATGGCGGTCTGTGTGCATAAAATTTAGCCTTAAAACGGCTGAAATACTATGAAATTCGGGTTAAAACGGCTGCAAACCATAATGCCGGACGAGGCTTTTCAGCTTATAAAAGGTGCCCTTTCGCTGTGTAAGAGCATGCCTTTCGGTGAATTGTCTGCCGCTTTACGGTCTTTCGGGCATGTTTTTACGCCTCGGCGTTTCTATTTCGTCTGAAAATCCAGACATAATCATGATGACACAATGCAATGATAATGGCCGGTTTGCCTGCCAAAGTAACATCTCCGTCAACGCTCATGGCTGCTGCCGTGCGTGTGTCCGTGCGGTTGTCGGGGCGTGTGCGTGCATGTCGTATAAATATAAAAAACAATCTGCATAAGATAATTTTCACATTATTATTTTGGCCGTTTCGCATTTTAGAGATAACTTTGACGCTCTAAAAGCGCAAATGTAGTTTATGCAAGATTTCGTCCATTTACACGTACATACTTATTACTCCATTCTTGACGGACAGTCGAGCGTGCAGAAACTTGTAGACAAGGCTGTGGCCGACGGCATGAAGGGCATGGCCATAACCGACCACGGCAACATGTTCGGCATAAAGGAGTTTTACAACTACTGCAAGAAAGTCAACGGCAAGCTGAAGGCCGAGGGCAAGGAGCCTTTCAAGCCCATCTTCGGCTGCGAGATGTATGTGGCGCGCCGTACAAAGGACGACAAGGAGAAAGAGAAGGGCGACATGGGAGGATACCACCTCATTGTGCTTGCAAAAAACTACAACGGATACAAGAACCTTATTAAGCTGGTTTCGCGCGCGTGGGTAGACGGCTATTACATGCGTCCGCGTACCGACCGCGCCGATCTTGAGAAGTATCACGAAGACCTCATCGTCTGTTCGGCATGTATAGCCGGCGAGGTGCCCGCAAAGATTCTTAAAGGCGACATGGAGGGGGCGCGCGAGGCCATAGAATGGTATCACCGCGTGTTCGGCGACGACTATTATCTCGAGCTTCAGCGCCACAGGGTTACCAATCCGCATCAGCGCGCCAACCGCGAGACTTATCCGCTGCAAGTGCGCGCCAACAAGGCTCTTATGGAGCTGGCAGAGGAGTACGGCATAAAGATAATGTGCAGCAATGACGCCCACTTCGTTGACGAAGAGAACGCCGAGGCCCACGACCATCTGCTCTGTCTTTCTACGGGCAAGGACCTCGACGACCCAAACCGTATGCTCTATTCAAAGCAGGAGTGGTTTAAGACGCGCGAAGAGATGAACGCCGTGTTCGGCGATGTGCCCGAAGCACTGAGCAACACGCTCGAGATACTCGACAAGGTTGAGACCTACAGCATTGACCACGACCCCATAATGCCGTTCTTCCCCATACCTGAAGAGTTCGGTACGGAGGAAGACGTGCGCCGCAAATATACTGAAAAACAGCTCTACGATGAGTTTACAACCGACGAGAACGGCGAAAACCAGCTGTCGCCGGAGGAAGGCGAAAAGAAAATTAAGCATCTCGGCGGCTACGAAAAGCTGTACCGCATAAAGTTTGAGGCCGACTATCTGGCAAAACTTGCCTACGACGGAGCCAGGCGCCTGTATGGCGACCCGCTGTCGGACGAAGTGGCAGAGCGTGTTAAGTTTGAACTGCACATCATGAAGACGATGGGTTTCCCCGGCTACTTCCTTATAGTGCAAGACTTTATCAACTCGGCGCGCGACGAATTAGGAGTGATGGTCGGCCCCGGACGTGGCTCTGCCGCCGGCTCGGTTGTGGCCTACTGTCTGGGCATTACGAAGATTGACCCTATCAAATATGACCTTCTGTTTGAGCGTTTCCTCAACCCCGACCGTATATCATTGCCCGATATTGATACCGACTTCGATGATGACGGACGCGGAAAGGTGCTCGAATGGGTGGAAGACAAATACGGACACGACAAGGTGGCGCACATCATTACCTACGGCACCATGGCCACCAAGAACTCTATAAAGGACGTGGCGCGCGTGGAGAAGTTGCCGCTCGATGTGTCTAACCATCTGTGCAAGGCTATCCCCGACCGTCTGCCCGACGGCCTGAAGATGAACCTGCCCAACGCCATAAAGTGCGTGCCCGAGCTGCGCGAGGCCGAGGCAAGTCCCGACCCGCAGCTCTGCAACACCATAAAATACGCAAAGATGCTTGAGGGCACCGTGCGCGGAACAGGCATACATGCCTGCGGAACCATCATCTGCCGCGATGCCATCAGCGACTGGGTGCCCGTGAGTACGGCCGAAGACAAGTCGGACCCGGGCCACAAGCTACTTGCCACACAATACGACGGACACGTCATCGAGGAGACCGGACTTATAAAGATGGACTTCCTCGGACTCAGCACCTTGTCAATTCTTAAAGAGGCTGTAGAGAACATACGCTTCACGCAGGGCATAGAGGTAGACCTCGACAACATACCTATCGACGACGAACTTACCTATAAGCTCTATCAGGAAGGCCGCACCGTGGGCACCTTCCAGTTTGAGTCGGCCGGCATGCAGAAATATCTGCGCGAGCTGAAGCCTACGGTATTTGAGGACCTCATAGCCATGAACGCCCTCTATCGCCCCGGACCTATGGACTACATACCCTCGTTCATTGCCAGAAAGAACGGCAAGGAGGAGATAAAGTATGATATTCCCTGCATGGAGAAATATCTGAAGGACACTTACGGCATCACGGTGTATCAGGAGCAGGTGATGCTCTTGTCGCGCCAGCTTGCCAACTTCACCCGAGGCGAGAGCGATGCCCTGCGTAAGGCCATGGGTAAGAAGAAGAAAGACATAGTTGACGCCATGAAGCCTAAGTTTATAGAGGGCGGAAAGAAAAACGGACACGACCCGAAGGTGCTCGAGAAGATTTGGGCCGACTGGGAGAAGTTTGCTTCTTACGCCTTCAACAAGAGTCACGCCACGTGCTATTCGTGGGTGGCTTATCAGACAGCCTATCTCAAGGCTCACTATCCGGCAGAATTCATGGCCGGCAACATGAGCCGATGCCTTAACGACATAACGAAGATAACCAAGCTGATGAACGAATGTCAGGCCATGGGCATAGCCTGCATGGGTCCTGACGTTAACGAGAGCCGCCAGAAGTTCAGCGCCAACAAGAAGGGCGAGGTGCGTTTCGGCCTCGGAGCAATAAAAGGCATGGGCGACGCCGCGGCTCAGGCCATCATCGACGAGCGCGAGAAGAACGGACAGTACAAAGACATTTTCGACTTTGTGCAGCGCGTCAATCTCTCGGCCGTTAACAGCAAGGCACTCGAAAGCCTTGTGCTAAGCGGTGCGTTCGACGGCTTCAAAATCAAGCGCGAGAGTTTCTTTGCGCGCAACCCTGACGGCCGCACGTTCCTTGAAACGCTTATGCGTTACGGACAGGTGTATCAACAAGAGAAAAACGCATCACAGAACTCCCTTTTCGGAGCAATGGAGGAGGTAGAGATAGCCACCCCCGCAATACCACAGGGCGAGTCGTGGAGCACCATAGAGAGGCTTAACCGCGAACGCGACCTCGTTGGCATATACCTGTCGGCACATCCGCTCGACGAGTTTGAGTTTATACTCAAAAACCTTTGCAACACCCAGTGCCAGGAGCTCAACGACCGCATAGAGCTTGCAAAGAAGCAAGAGGTAGTGTTGGGCGGCATAGTTACGGCCGTAAGAAGCAAATACACCAAGACCGGCAAGCCCTGCGGATTTGTCACAATTGAAGACTTCGACGGGTCGGGCGAGCTGGCCCTGTTCGGCGAAGAATGGGGCAAGTGGCGCGGAATGCTTATCGAGGGATGCACGGTTATGGTAAAGGCGCAGTTCGTGCAGCGCTTCCGTAACAGCGACATGATGGAGATGAGAATAACCGATATACAATATTTGCAGACGGTTAAAGACACTCAGATAGAGAAAATAACCATATCGCTCGAGGCTGACAAACTGGATGACACCACCGTGTCAGACCTTGTGACAATAATAAGAGACTGTCCCGGCTCAACCCAACTATTCTTTCAGGTACGCGAAACGGGCAACAGCAAGCCCTTTGTGCTGCGCAGCCGCAAGGAAAGAATAGACATCAGCAAGGAGCTGATATCCTTTATAAAGGGATGCGAGGCGCTCGACTATAAAATAAACTGACAGGGTTAAACCCGCACGCCATATATGACAATTAGCCAACATGCCCATGACAAAAATAATATGGCATAGTGTTTGTTGGCAAAACAGTGAATACGAAACCTAATTATTAACATAATAAATTAAAAAAGAAAATGGAAGTTAAAATTACAACAGAGAACTTTGAGAGTCTGAAAAATGGCGAACTGCCTTTAGTAGTTGATTTCTGGGCTACATGGTGTGGTCCCTGCCGCGCCATAGCACCCATCGTTGAGGAGCTGGCCAACGAGTACGACGGTAAAATCGTTGTAGGCAAATGCGACGTAGAGGAGAACGACGACATCGCCATGGAGTTTGGCATCCGCAACATTCCTACAATACTGTTCATCAAAGACGGTAAAGTTGTAGACAAATTTGTAGGTGCAACAACAAAGGCAAAATTGCAGGAGAAGTTTGAGTCTCTGCTGTAATAACGCGCCAGAAGATATTTTTTATCAGTGCGGAGCGGCTTTAATGTTATTAATGCTGCTCCGTATTTTTTATATATCATAATATATAGTTGTTTATGCCGTATGCAGCGTGTCTGCATATTGTAGGTGGCTCGGCATACTTGTTTCTCTGGGTTTCGGTTTGATGCTTTATACAGCACGGGTATTAATAAACAGCGCAACGACATAACATGCTAATCTAAATCATCAGAATTCGGCCATATATAAAGAAAAAAACTGTCTGAATCCTAATGCAAGATTGGGGCGTAATCCAACCTGAGCAGAGAATGAACATAAAGTTTCTTTTCTTAGACTGAGTCAAGAAAAGGGAAAGAACTATTTAAAATATTATCGTATTTCAGAATTTGAAGCTGATGCTGGCATAAGGCAGACAATTGCCGTGCCAGCTTGCAGAATAGAAGTTGAGTATGTCTTCTTCAGAAGGGCGCCCCAACACATTGTACAAACCACAGCGCAACGACATAAGAGTGCGGCCAAAAGCTTTCTCGAAAGAATATCCCATATCCACACGGTAGACAAGAGGCTCGCGGGTAGTGCGAAACTGCGTTTCTGTAATGGAATAAGAGTTGTCGGCCACATCAATAATTTTACCCGAGCGCATCATGCCTCCGACAGAGACAAGAGAATGGGCGTTTAGCCTATATGAAAGAGCCGTGCCCAACTGATGAGGCACGTCATAGAGCGAGGGTATCTTGCCGTGAACAGGCAAGTCGCCAAACCATTCACGGCTTCGCGAGAAAGCATACGAAAACTGTAGAAGCCACCGCTTCCAGTTTTTGTTAACGTAAAACTGCAGACCATAACTGTCGCCGTTGCCCACCATGATATACTGTTGCCAGCCATCGTCCTCAATAAAAGCGTCGGGACGGATGGCAACCACGTTGCGTCTTGTCTTATAATAAGCCGAGACCTCAAAGATACCATTGTTGAGAAAATGTTTCCAGCCTATTTCATATTGTTCAGACGAGCGGGGCTTGTAGCCGTCGATGCTGGGCATGCGGAAGTCGGTTGGCAAGTCGAGATAATACAGCCTCAGACAATGATAGAACTGCTCCATCTCGGAGAAATGAAAAGACAGGAGGTCATTGTCTGCCGGAAAATATTTTACCGACATACGCGGCTGTATGCTGTAATAATCTCTGTTGCCATGCGGAAAGTAGCCCACGCTGTGAACTCCCACCTGAACCGACAGACGCTGCGACACGCGTATATGATTGTCGTAAAACAGTGACACCTGACTGATAAGCTCACGCCGTGTGTGGTTTTTGTAGCCAAAGGCTGCCAGACGATATGTGTCGAAAGAATATTTGGCACCCCATCGTGCTCTGTAAACATTGTCGGGCGAATAATTAAACTCGGTTGAGGCGTTGAACGAACTGATACCGCTGCTTACATATCCTTCGTCATCTATCCCGAGCATGTCGAACCGCGCGCGGTTGTTATGGCCGGAATAAAACAGCGAAGTAGTGTTGCCAAGCTTTCCGGCCTGTGTATTAAACGCAACCTGATAAATATCATTGTCCCATCTAAGCACCGAGCTGCTCTCGCTGCCGTAGAGAGGCATGTGATAATCGTCGCGCGCACCGTAGGCCATAAGGCTAAGCGAGGTGACAGGCGAGAAATAATAAGACAGCTTTGCATTATAGTCATAAGACGAATGATTGAGGCGGTCTTCCTCCGAGCGCATGTCATCGAAAAAGTCGAGCCAACTTCTTCTGGCACCTACAATATACGAGAGTTTGTTTTTCAGGATAGGCCCTTCAAGAGTTACAGATGCGGCAGGCATGTCGAGCGACAGGGTGTTTACATGTTCTTCTTTATTGCCGTCTTTAAGATTAACCTCTGTCACTGACGATAGACGCCCTTCGAGACGCGTAGAGAAGAAACCTTTGTGGAAGACTACATTCTTGACGGCATCACCGTTAAATATTGGCAGCAGGGAATTGAAATGCCCGGGATGGAACACAGGCACACCATCGAGCAGAAAAAGGTTTTCATCGGCACTGCCGCCGTTGACCTGAAGATTGCTTCCGGCCATGGAAGATATTACACCGGGCAGAATCCATATCTGTGAAAACAAGTCGTTGCGGCTGAACGACAGCATGTTAGAAGAAGTAAGTTCGCCAAGTTCATTGCCTGTCTTATTTTTTTCTACGGTAACTTCCTCTATTTCAAACGGCAACGGTTTTAGACGTGTAACCAGATGCCGGTCGCCGCCCACTGTCAGTCTGCGGCTCGATACGGCATAGCCCATGTAAGAAACGGTCAGCGTATATGTGCCCTGCGGCACATAAATATGATAAACGCCTTTAGCATCGGTAAATGCCATAGCACGTTTTCCGCTGCCGTTGTCTATGCTCACCACGGCTCCATATAGCCGTTCCTCGCTGCCTTCCTCCGATACCGTTCCGCTAACACAGCAGTTCTCTATTTTTTCAACCTGCAGCAAGAGTTTACGCGGAGGAACGAATGCCGTCTTTACCTTATATCCCTCGAACACTTTTTCAAGCAACGTGCCTACGGTGTACACTCCAGCCTTGTCGATGCGCCTCACGCTGTTGAGGTCTATTTGCGCGGGATTATATGAAAGCACAATACCGAGGTCGCCCTCAATCTTGGACAGCCACTGCAAAACGGTGGCAGAAGAGGCGTTGACATGCAACGTCTCTTCTGTCAGTGCGCCCGACGGGCTCACGCCCTGCCCGTGCGCCAGAGTCATCCTAAACAAAACAAGGGCTAATACCCACAGTATTTTTTGTGTATTCATTTATACAGTATGTAATGTTTCCCGGCAACCAGTGTTTTGTATTTGCATCCACACACAAAGGCCAGTTCGCTTGCTATCTCATGGCCGTCGGCTCCGTCAATGCGTGTTGTTATGAGATTGTCTTCCAAGCCTTCTGACAGTTCGATGCGAATGCCGGTGTTATCTTCAATCTCTTTCACCACCTTGGTTATTGGCTCATTGGTGAAAACCATCGACACTTCTGTGTCGTCGTTGCCGAAAACAGCGTCAGACGGAGAAACCACACCCGCACGAAGCCGACCGTTTACAATTTCGGCCTTTCCGTTTTCCTCGAGCACCACACTCTCACGTTCAGTGGTAACCCTTACTTTCCCGGTCTTGACATACACTCCATAACGTCCTTCTTTTGCGGCATCAACGAGAAAAGATGTTCCCATAACCACAACATTCATCACGTCTGTCTCAACTCTGAAACTTGCTCCATGCTGTTTTTTCACCTTGAAAAATGCCTTTCCCCGCAAACGTGCCAGACGTATTTTGTCCGTACTTTTAATATTGAAAGCCAGCGTAGCCTTTGGATAGAGCAGCACCTCCGAACTGTCAGGCAGCAATATGTGCCGTTCGGCAGTCCCGTTGTTGGCATATTGCAGCACTTCATTGCTACTGCCGTCTGACAGATATGGCAACACAAGAACAACGGCCAGTAACAATGAGGCTGCAACCGATACAATAAGCACCGTCTTGCGGCTCAGACTTTGCAATAATGAAGCACCGCCAAGTTTTGGCTCAATATTGTCCCATGCCCCAACGGCATCAAAAGAAGCCGGGTCAGGTGAGGCAACAGGTGTATCCATAAGTTTTTTAAGCTTCATGAATTCCTCCTCATTAGCCTCAATCCAAGCGTTGAGCACGCTCTGCTGCCGCAGCGTAAGCCGTTCATGGGCAAAAAACCGTGCAAGCAGCCCGTTTATATCTTCATTGCTGTTCATCTCAACTCACGATTTAAAATAATTGACAAAATTACAGTGATTAGTGCCGCCAGGACAAAACTGTTAGCAGCAACATATCTCCGCAGCATCTTCATAGCCTTGGTCATCTGGTTTTCGACGGTTTTTTCAGACAGACTGAGGCTTAATGCTATTTCACGATATTTCATGCCATGAAGCTTGGCCATGAGAAATATATCTCTGCAACGCGGCGGGAGCGTTGACAAAGCCGCCTCGAGGCGCTGCTCTGCCGTCATTTCCTCTTCATCGGCCTTAACATCTTCGTCGGCCAGCCCGGCCGTTGTGGCCTGCCGGCTGTCAATGGGCACTATGTCGCAGCAACGCTTACGCAAGAACGATATGCAGCGGTTGCGCACAGCCGCAGTAATATACGCGGCAAATTCTGTTTCGGGCATATCATCGAGTTCCTTATCCCAAACGCTGACAAACAGATCTTGCACAATATCCTCAGAGTCGTCCCTGTCGGAAACATATCCATAAGCTATGCAGCACAGCCTGGGATAATGTTTCAGAAATCTCGACCTAAATATATCTTTCCTACTGACTTTCATCATTGCGCATGCGTTAAATTAGTAATATTTAAAACCTGAAACTGACACCGGCGGTAAGAAAGCCCTTGTGTCCGAGTCCGGCTTCGATAAATCCGCCGAAGGTTTCGTTTCCTATCCTCATGGCGATGGGATTCACCTGATAGGCAAACGAGGTGTTGAGGCCTGATTTTGCGGCTGTATTCTTTCCTGCTTCGGTAAGCCCCGTCTCGGTGTGGCGCTTTAGGCTTACACCGGCAGAAGCGTTGCCGTAAAGCTCTATCAGCTTGCCTTTAAGATAAACAAAATCTGCAGTGGGCAGAACCATGAAGTTAAGCTCGCGCTCTTTTATCGAAGGAGTCTTGTCACCCGAAAGAGTAAGCTTGCTTGTTGTATGCGAGAAGCCCAGGTCGGCACCGAGCCTGAAGCGACCGACAGCATAACGATAGCCAAGTCCGTAAACTATGGATGACTTTTCGTCTGTACGTTTGCTCCCGGTAACGGCATCGGCCAGGCCGAGACCCAGCACATTGACAGCCGTCTGGGTGAGTCCATCACTTGCAGCGATACGTATTTCATGTTTGTTCTCTTGTCCATTAACTACTGTTGCACCTGCGAACACGCACAAAGATAATACAAAAACTTTAAATTTCATAACGCTCATTTTTATTGTTAATAATATTTGCTTTTTGGCTGTTGTTGTACTGATAACGCAAACATTATAAAATACCCCTATCTTATTTTACTGTTTTTTCAAAAAAAGACATTGACGGGCAACAGTTTTTATATAAATGAGCACATATATACCAGACAAACACGATGAAGCCAAAAGATTTGTAACACATAAAAGACGGCTGAAAACTACAGCTAACAAGAATAAAGAATTATCCACAAGAAACAATTATGCAGAAATATACGCGGACTGAAAGAAAACAATACTTTTCTCCGGCATGAAAGATACTGTCCTTTCCTAATTTGGATTGACTTCAAACAGTATCTGACATGCTTGTATGACGAGTTTTTAAGAAAACTTCTTATTACGGCTATTTAACCTAAAAACAAACCGAATATTACCCCCATTGCATTAGGATTCAGCCGGGATTTTGCTTTAAATTCAGCTTATTCTCGTCTGCCTTTTCCTGCCATAGCCAGCTATGTCCGCGAAAAAGCAAACGGCAAGACAACAATAGAAACCAACAAGACGCATGGAAGCATCAGCGTCTCGTTATCTTCAATCCGACATCTGAAATACCAGGCATAATCTCTCGTTTCATAATATGCCGGACACAGACATGAAGAGAGTCTCCCTTACGCAAATCAACGTCTGAAACGATAAAACTATATTGAAAACAGCTCACGCCCTTTCCGAGCACGTTACCCTTGTCATCAGCCAAACGACAGTTTACGGTATCAGTGTAAAGCATGTGGCCGGGCTCTACGGTATGCTCAACGACAAGACTCAGGCCGGTGAAGGGGAACGAGGTGCTGGTGCGAAGTCCAAGTTCAAGACGATAACGGCCAGACTCCTTCATTGGAGGTACGTCGAAGGCCAGAGTATCGTTCTTTTCCCATCCTGTCAGCTGAGTATGGTTGTATTTGTCGTACACAACATCGCTGTTACATGAGCACAAAGCCATGGCCACGCAGGCCATGGCTGTAAATATATGTAATCTTAATCTCGTCATTGCTTGTCTGCCTTCTCTTGCTTTTCGGCTCCATGAGGCTTCTGCTGTCCTTTCTCGGCCTGAGCCTTGCCGCGTCCTTTTGCTGAAGCCTGGCGTGCCGGGCGGTTCTTTGAACGGCGCTTCTTCTTGCTCTTGTCAAAACGCGTAAGACTCTCGTTGGCCAGCAGGTCTGCAGGATGACTGCTCTGTTCCTTTATGTTGCCGTCGCTCTGCAGCGACATGGGCTTTTCGCCCCTTCTGTTCATGTCTATTATGTCGAGCGCTCTCTTGGCTGTTATTGTCTCGAGGTTGGCCGGCACCTTCTTGTCTGATGAATATGTTACAAGTCCGGCAAGGATGTCAGACTTGAACAGATAATATTCGCCGTCTTGTGTCTCAAGCACAACTTCGCGGCTTGGCAGCCTGCGGCTCGCCTCGATATAGTTGTCAACCTCGTAGTTAAGACAGCATTTCAGTTTTGCACACATACCTGCCAGCTTCTGCGGGTTGAGTGATATTTCCTGATAGCGGGCTGCACCAGTGCTTACCGACACAAAGTTTTTCATCCAGGTGGCGCAGCACAGTTCACGGCCGCACGGACCTGTGCCGCCAATACGTCCTGCCTCCTGACGTGCTCCGATCTGTTTCATCTCTATGCGCACGTGGAAAGTCTCTGCCAGCACCTTGATAAGCTGGCGGAAGTCTACTCGCTCGTCTGCGATATAATAGAATATAGCCTTGTTGCCGTCGCCCTGATATTCAACGTCGCCAATCTTCATCTGCAGATTAAGGTTCTTGGCTATCTGTCGGCTCTGTATCATCGTAGCGTGCTCGCGGCTTTTTGCCTCGCGGTATTTTTCCATGTCCACGGGCTTTGCTATGCGGTATATGCGCTTGATGTCGTCGGCCGATTTCAGATTGGCCTTCTTAATCTGCAGCTCTACCAGTTTGCCGGTAAGCGTAACTACGCCGATGTCGTGCCCCGGGTTAGCCTCTACGGCAACGATGTCACCCTTTCTGAGGTCAAGATTGTTGACGTTGTGATAATATCCTTTGCGGGTGTTCTTAAACTGCACCTCAACAAGGTCAGTACTTTGGGCGTTGCCCGGTACGTCTGCCAGCCAGTCGTAGGTGTTCAGCTGGCGGTCCTGCCGGCCACATCCTCTCAGGCACAGACCACGGTCGCACCCGTTGTATATAAAGAATTTCTTGTTTTTATAATCCATCTGCTGTTGCAATTAAAAAATATATATGTTATTTCGGCATAAAGCCTACGGTTTTCTGATAAGTGAAACTATGATGTGCGTTGCCATATCGAAGAACACTATTTTCGGATTTGCGTTTTGTCCGATGTCTCTTATGGCGCGGCTCATTAGTTCTGAGAGTTCAATTACATTGGCCTCGTTGACAAAGCGTGCAAAGTTTCGCGCAAAGTTTTCCTCGTCCTGCGTCATATAGTTGAGTTCGCCTATGCGGAAGTTGTAGACAAAGTTTTCTCGAATCAGGTGTACAAAATATGTGAGCATCCTGCGCTGGCGTTCACGCCCGTATGCCGCAGCCGTATCGCTCCATTTGCGCAGCTCCTTGATGTTGCGCGTATAGGCAAGTCTCATCAGGCTGACAAACATGTCGAGAAATAGCTTTTTCTCACTGTCTGAGTTGAGAGCCTCAAGAGCGTTAAGCCAGCTTCCGTTTGCGGCTCGTGCTATGCGGCGCGCTGCGTCTGCATCTATGCCCCTGCGGTCAACGAGAGCTGTCTCGATGCTTTCTGTCTCAATGCGCTTAATGTCTATGCGCTGAGCGCGACTCCTTATGGTGTCCAGCAGCTTTTCGGGCTCTTCGCACACCATTATGAACACTGTCTTGTGTGGAGGTTCCTCAATAATTTTCAGCATCTTGTTGGCGCATTCAGCGTTCATGCGTTCTGGCAGCCATATTATGCACACCTTATATCCGCCCTGACTCGACTTCAGACTAAGCGCACGCATCACCACATCGCTCTCGCCCACACCCATCTGAGCCTGTTGGTTTGCCGCACCCATGGCAGCAAGCCATTGGTCCATTGTGAAGTATGGTCCCTGAGACAGCAGGTGGCGCCACTCGCCCGTAAAGTCCTCACTCGACATCTTGTGTTCAGAGCCGGTGCCCGACGGGCGTATGACGGGGTAGGAGAAATGAAGGTCTGGGTGAGCCAGCTTATCTGTCATGACGCACTGTCGGCAAGATCCGCAGCAGTCGTCGCCCGAATTGTTCTCGCACAACAGATATGAAGCAAAGGCAAGGGCCAGAGCCATTTTGCCGCAGCCTTGCGGGCCGCACAGCATAATGGCATGAGGCACACGGTTTTCTGCAACCATCTGCCGAAGACGCTCTTTGGCGTCGTCCTGTCCGATAACTTCGCTGAACTTCATGTCTACAAAATATGCAATTTGGTGCAAAAATACAGAAAACCGCCGTAATAAACGAAAAAAATAAATTAATAATGAATAATTATGACAACCGGTAGCGCGAAATTTATTACCTTTACAGGCAGAATAAACACAAGGCCGGTATGTCAGTTTATTAAACTAATACCCACCAACCATAAATTCTTGACATATGAAAAGATATTTCTTAATAGCAACAGCCGTGATAATTGTAATGATTTCGGCGGGCCATAAAAAGAATATGACTACAAAAGCAGAAAACGTTTCAATGCAAGAGAAAATAAGATTTGTGAGGCTGTCGTCGGGGGAGGCGCAAATGTGCTCAAGAGCCAACAGGTTTGCGCTACATGTGTTCAAGTATACCATAGAAGCAGTCGGCAACAAAAGTTTGACATTGTCGCCCCTTAGCATGATTTATGCCCTCGGCATGGTGAACAACGGCGCAGGAGGAAACACGTCAAGGCAAATATGCGAAGTCACTGGATTTACCGGCGGAACAGACAGCATAAACGCCTTCTGCCACAAAATTATAAACGAATTTGCGCGTATAGACAGTACTACGACCATGAGCATCGCCAACGCAGCCATTATAAATAAACGCCTGAATATAAAAGGCAGTTTCATTGATGCGCTGAAGAATAACTACGACGCAATGGCAGAGATATGCAACTTTAACAAAAAGAGTGCCGCAAACAAGGTAAACGCATGGTGTGCCGAGAAAACTGACGGCATGATAGACAATATGACAGACGACATCAGGCCAGATGACGCCGCCATAATAGCAAACGCCATATACTTTAAGGGATTGTGGAAAAACAAATTTTATAAAGACGATACAAAGAAAGATAAGTTTAATGCGGCCGACGGCACCGTTAAGGAGGTTGACATGATGCAGAAAACCAGATGGGAAAAATATTCAGAAAACGAAACATTCAGTGCTGTAAGTATGCGTTATGGCAACGGTCACTATTCTATGCAGATTATTCTGCCCAAAGAAGGAAAAAGTATCAGTGACGTCATTGAAACAATAAATAAGAAGGAATGGAAAAATATTGTTGATAATATGGAGTCGGGGAAAATAAACATGATGATGCCGCGCTTCAGTATCGAATATGCGCAGGAACTGAAAGGCATGTTTACTGACATGGGTGCAGATGATATGTTCAACAGAAAGAAGGCTGACATGTCAAAGTTGTGTGAAAGTAATGCATGGATATCGTCGATAATACATAAGGCAAAAATTGAAGTGGACGAGGAAGGCACAAGGGCCGCTGCTGCAACAGGAGCAGTTACGATAGGGGCATTTGACATAGAGAAGGCACAGACCATAAAATTTAAGGCCGATAGGCCATTCCTATTTGTTATAACTGAACGTAACACCGGTATGATATGCTTTATAGGACAATACACGGGAATCTGAAAGAAGAAAAAATAATTTATGTATCAAAAATACATCGAAACACACAATAAAACATAGGGATTAGGGTTTTATAAACGTAATAAAACGGAATAATATTTATCTTTAACTATAATTAAAATCTAATCAAACAATGAATCAAGACAAAGGCGGTAGCAAGGCCTACCTATTTTCAATTGTGCTTGTGGCTGTATTGGGAGGCCTCCTCTTCGGATACGACACGGCTGTAATTTCAGGAGCCGAAAAGGGACTTCAGGCATTTTTCTTAGGAGCAACTGACTTCAGATATACAGATGCCATACATGGCTTTACATGTGCCAGCGCTCTTATTGGCTGTATCATCGGAAGCGGAATATCAGGCTATCTGGCATCAAACTGGGGACGAAAAAAGTCGCTCATCTTTGCCGGAATAATGTTTTTCATTTCTGCGTTAGGCTCAATGGAGCCCGAGTTTCTGATTTATGAGCATGGCGTACCGACATACTCACTTCTCGTTACATTCAACATCTATCGTGTCATCGGCGGCGTGGGCGTTGGTCTGGCTTCAGCCATCTGCCCTATGTATATAGCCGAGGTTGCTCCGTCTAACATCCGCGGAACGCTCGTTTCATGGAACCAGTTTGCCATTATTTTCGGCCAGCTGGTGGTATATATGGTCAACTTCTGTATACTCGGCGACCATACCAACCCCGTAATTGAGTCTATCGGACAAGGTTTCAACGCCGTTGCTCCGGGCAGCGATCCCTGGACAATCTCTACAGGCTGGCGTTATATGTTCGGAAGCGAGGCTGTGCCGGCAGGACTTTTTGCCATATTGATATGCTTCGTACCCGAGACTCCGCGCTATCTCGTTATGGCAGGACGCGACAGCAAGGCTCTGTCTGTACTGCAGAAAATCAATGGTGTGGCTGAAGGACAGAAAATTCTCAATGAGATAAAGAATACTATTACAGAAAAGACCGAAAAGGTGTTCACCTATGGTGTGCTGGTTATCTTTGTCGGCATCATGCTCAGCGTGTTCCAGCAGGCTGTCGGCATCAACGCCGTGCTCTATTACGCACCACGAATATTCGGCGACATGGGTATGGAGAATCCTATGGTGCAGACCGTCATCATGGGCGTTGTGAACATCCTGTTTACGCTTGTTGCCGTGTTCACTGTTGAGAAGTGGGGCCGCAAGCCGCTGCTTATCACCGGTTCAATAGGCATGGCCATTGGCGCTTTCGGTGTTGCCCTCACATTCGGCAACATGGACATGGCCGTCGTAACAATGGTCAGCATCATGATCTACAGCGCATCGTTCATGATGTCGTGGGGCCCTATTTGCTGGGTGCTCATTGCAGAGATATTCCCCAACACCATCCGCGGTGCAGCCGTAGCCATAGCCGTTGCATTCCAGTGGATTTTCAACTGGATTGTCAGCGCTTCGTTTGTGCCCATGTTCAACATGCAGCTCGAGAGCGACGCCAACTTCGGCCACTGGTTTACTTACGGCCTTTACGGCACAATCTGCGTTCTCGCTGCTCTGTTCGTATGGCGACTTGTGCCTGAGACAAAAGGCAAGACGCTTGAAGATATGTCTAAACTCTGGAAGAAGGAAGACAAATAAGCCGGTGTCAGTTGGTTTGTATCCGAATGTGATAATTTATATATGTGGGTTGCTTAATCATTTTAAGCAACCCTATTTTTTATTCAGCAGGACTATAGTGAGCATCATGTCTAGTTGGATGCGTTATAGGCAAGTTTGACAATAATGAACGGCTTTGTTTCATATCTTTCCGTTCATAACCAGCTTTATTACAGCATTGTCGTGTTGCCATATAATTTATTTATCCACATGGCAAAAAGTTTGTCATTTAAAGAATAAACTTTGTTTCTCTCTGTTATAATATCCTTTTCAAGTAATTTTTTTGTAGCTGACTGCACTGAGCTGGCTGACGTCAGTCTGTGGCGCTTTATGAATTCTGCCGATGTTATCTGTTCTGCCTTTCCGTCTTTCGCAATGGCATAGAGCAGTTCTTTCTGCTTTTCAGGGATATTCGACAATATCTCCCTGAAGATAGTGTCGTTTGACGCTATGATGTTATTAATGGCCGTGCGTATTGTGTCAAGTGTGCAAACTTCACCCTCACGGGTGTCTGCAAACGATTCGTTAAACGTTTTTTGGATGTAAAAGGTGTGCCCGTTAAACAAATCGTAAACTCTTTTTACATCAGATGTGTTGATGTGCCTGTTGGTTGCTTCAAAATGGCCGACAACAAATGGGACATACTTTTCTGCATCAATAGCATTCAGTTCAAGCACGTCGGCGCTGTGATAAAACGGCCGGGCAGCCGACATGAACATTTCCTGCATCATGTGGCGCTCACTTCCCGCAAATATGAAGTTGCTGTTATCGAGTTTCTGTATGTGTGTCCTGAGCAATGCCTCTATGTTATGCTCCGGATATTTTGCTATCTGTTGAAACTCGTCTATGGCCACAATGCAGGGCTTGTCAGCATGGCTCAGATAGCTGAAAATCTCGTCGAGCGTATATTCGGGCTGTTCGATATCGCCCAGTTCGATGTTGAACGTAGGCAAGTTGTTTGCCGGGTCAAATCCAAATTTACCGCTTATCGACTTTATCGTCTGAATAAACAGTTTTATCATTTTACGGCTTCTTGGCAGCAGTGTTTCATAGATCTGCCTGCCGAGCAGATAGGTAAACTCCCGCAAGCTCGATGTGTGAAGTATGTCGATGAAGAATGTATAATATTCCTCGCGTATTTCAGGCTTGTCGTAACAAAACTGTATCAGTCCGGTCTTTCCCATGCGGCGTGGTGAAATAATCACGAGATTGTTGCCGTTGGTAACCGATTTTATCAGCCGTGCCGATTCTTCTACGCGGTCGCAAAAATATTCTGGTGCAATCTTGCCTGTAACTACAAACGGGTTTCTTATTCTTGCCATATCTTGTTTTTATGCAAAAATAATTATTTAAATAGAATTATGCAAATAAAATAATCGTATATTTTCCTTGCATTAAGCCCTTCGTGATTGTTTGGGGTGTATGTGTTCTCTATGCTGAAGGCTGATGCCTGCTTTTATTCGTCTATATGTTTTCTGTTATCGTCTTGCCGTCTGATTTTTCTTGATATACCGGTAGAAGCCGTACAAAGTTTTTCATTTATCGTCTTGTTTCATCCCGGCTTGCACGGCAAGACTGCGTCAGACATAAAATAAACCTATGGTTTGCGTGTAGAAAACAAGCCACTTTCACATAAAAAGTGGCCGAGTTTTTGGTCGTAACTCTGCCACTAACAGTTTGAAAGTAAATGAATGTGATTGCCTTAATAGATTGCTGCTAAATGCTGCGCAGGCTTTCTGTATAAAACATATTAAGGCAGATAAGTTACGGTTTTCAGGACCTTCTGGCTTTCATTGGTCATGATGCCATATGAAATAGGCTGGTTTCGCCTTGTAGGGCAATGGATTATTATGGCCGGCTTTGCCGTGTGGATGGTTCTAGGTTATTTATATATTTGCGCCTTACCGCGTTTCTCAGTCATCACGTAAAGCCTTAAATCCGCTCATGGCTATCGGCACTGCAAGGCCGAAAGACAATACGTCGGCCCATGCCTGGCACATCTCTACACCAAGAAGACCGAAGAAATGGGGCAGGATGATTATCAGCGGAATGAAGAACAGGCCGCTGCGGGCAGATGCAAGCACATTGGCCTGCCATGGCTTGCGGATGGTCTGCATCATCATGTTGGTGTACATGACGATGGCACCCAACGGAAGCGTGGCCAGCTGCCAGCGCAAGGCAACGGTGCCGATAGAAACAACGTCGGGATCGCGGCGGAACACATCGATGCATTCCTCGCTGAAGAAGAAACCGAGCACAGCGCATACGGCCATAAACAGAAAGCCTACACGCACTATGAACCAATAGCCTTCGCGCACACGTGCGTATAATTTTGCGCCATAACAGAAGCCGCACATAGGCTGGAATCCCTGTCCGAGGCCAATCATGGCGGCAAATATCACGAAGGCTATGCGGTTGACGATAGACATGGCCGCTATGGCGGCATCACCGTAAGCTCCGGCAGCTACGTTGAGCAGTGCAACGCTGATGCTGGCCATACCCTGACGCGTCAGCGAAGGCGTGCCTCCGGCAAATATCTCTTTCAGCATAGCCACGCTTGGCGTAAAGTTGCGGTGGCTGATATGTATGTTGCGCTTCATCCGGCTCATCCACAACAGCACAAGCATGCTGCACGACTCACCCGTAAACGTGGATATGCCGGCACCGGTTATGCCCATGTCGAACACAAATATAAGGATAGGAGCCAGCACGACGTTGATGCATGCTCCCGTAAGTATGCCGAACATTGAATAAGCTGCGTTGCCCTGAAAGCGCATCTGGTTGTTCAGGCATAAGGCACCGCACATGAACGGTGCAGCCATAAGCACAAACGACAGATAGGTTTCGGCATAGGGCAATATTGTCGGCGTTGAGCCTAAGAGCAGCGCGAGCGGACGCAGAAATATCAGTCCGATAAGGGCGATGACAAATCCTGTCCCTACGGCAAGAAAGAAGCCCGTGGAGGCCATGCGGCATGCGTTGTCGTGTCGCTGCGCGCCAAGTTCGCGCGATATGTAGTTGCCCGAGCCCTGTCCGAAGGTGAAGCCTATGGCCTGTATGATGGCCATAACCGAGAAGGCTATGCCCACGGCGGCAGTGGCCTGTGTGCTGATGCGGCCAACGTAGAATGTGGTTACGATGTTGTAGATACTGGTAACGAGCATACTGATAATGGTTGGAACGGCCATTACAAGCACCACATGATGAACAGGTGCGGAGGTAAGGAACGTAAAATTATCCCTGTCTTTCATATTACTTGAAGAATTCAAACAAATTAAGAGCTAACGCTGTCAGAATAAAGATGATGTTTTTACAACATGCGCTTTGACGCTGCAAAGTTAAGAAAATCAAAGCTATCTGCAAAATTTTATTCCCTTAACCCGAAAATTATGTTAAAAAGAAATGATAGGGAATTAGTGTGTCAAAAAATAATTTATTTTTGTAAATAAATAAACATAAAATTATAATTATGAAAAAAATTACTATCATTTTTTCTTTTATCCTTTTGATAGGTGTGGCAACATCATGTTCAAACGAAGAAGAGTGCGCATTTGTTAATGCAGATTGTGAAAAAAGTACGGATGTTATTTGTTGTTTTGATTTATCAAAATATATAAATGAGATATCCTCATTAGATTCTTTGGAGTCTATTGATATTCCTATAAAGTTAATTGGATGTGAAAACATAAATAAGAATTCCTATACAAGGGCAGGGGAAATTACACCTATAGTAGGCACCGTGACAAATTTAGGAAATCTAAAAACCTTATTCAAATATGGAGTCGGTGAAAACTTGGTTCCAAGCTATTATTGCGGGCCAAATTTGAATTATATGACAATCTCAACTGTATATAAGGTTTCGGTTAGATATGAGTTGAATGATAATTATGAAGTTAAGGGATTTGTAGGTGAGAAATCAGGATGGAACGGGAAATATATCAACAATCCGCAAACTAGGTGGCAAGGGAAAACTGGTGATACAACTTATACGGAATTATATACCTTTGTTTATGATATTAAGTCAACCTATTCTGGGCAGAGTGCAGGCGAACATTGTTGGGTTCCATTAAATGTCAATGATGTAAGAATTTATGCGAAAATACTACAATAATTTATAGTGGCATATTTTTTGCGGAATGATTAGTGAAAATTGGTATAGAAGTTGTAAATAAGCAATATAAAAGTTTGTTTGTAGTCCGACAACTTCTATACTGATTTTATTTTCAACATTAAGCCAACTTTCACAAAAAGAACAATGAAATATTTATCTATTTTATTATTGTCTGTATTCTTCTTATTTATTTCCTGCAATAAAGACGAAGAAAATCATGTAGAAGAATTTATAATAACGAACTATTTCTATGAAGATTTTCCCGCTAGGGATGACACTGGACTTTTATCAGATTCACTTTATTTTATAGATAGCGAAGAAAAGCTTAAACAAATCACAAGTAACATACCTTCTATATACGACAAAATAAAGACAACGGATTTTAATAATAATACAATTTTAATCACCGCAAGCAGAGATGATTATAATATACATTCTTCAGAAATAAAAATGACGTTCGACACTTTGTCTAAAACTTGTAATTTAATCTTTTCTTTTGTATTAGGCGAACCTCCTGTTCTGGAAAAAACTTATTTTAGAGTTTGGGTCTGTGTTATACCTAAAATGCCAATTGAACCAAAGAAATCATATACTCATGTCAACATTAGCGGGTCGTAAATTGAGGCTTACGATAAGGTGGCCCGGCTGGAAATATTACGTGATATTCTTTCTATGGCAATTGTAATATTTGACTTACGGCCTTGACACCATCAATGGCTTGGCCTATACGAAAGACTTGCAAAAAGCAAAAAACAGCCCAAACAGATACAAACACCATACGGCAGGCGGCAACTTCTTGCTGAAACGGGCACACCGACGGCGCCGCACATTACGGCATGCTGCCACCAGGCAGCCGTTATTTGTGTTTGCGGTTGGCGCGTGCTTCGCGGTATTTGGCTTTCTGTCGTGCCGAGCCGCTGCCATGAGCGCCGGTGATATATTTCTTCTTCTTGGCCTTGGTCTTCACCTTGCCGTCATTGCCGTTGTCTGTCTTTGCCTTTCGGAACACTATTCCGCCACCGGCAATTATGTCGTCGATATCGCTCATAAAATGTAAAAACTAATTATGCTTAATGAGAAAAAGAGCCGGGAGACAGACTCTTGATACGGGGCAAGCCTTGTGCCGCCCTTGAGAATGATGACTCCCGGCGCTGAAAAAAACAGTTTATCAATGATGGAACAGACGAACGCCGGTGAAGGCCATTGCTATTCCGTATTTGTCGCAGGTCTCGATGACATTGTCGTCGCGTACAGAGCCTCCGGCCTGAGCTATATACTCAACGCCGCTCTTGTGTGCGCGCTCAATGTTGTCGCCGAACGGGAAGAATGCGTCGCTGCCCAGAGCCACCTTGGTGTTCTTGGCTATCCATTCCTTCTTCTCCTCCATGGTCAGCACTTCGGGTTTCTCCTTGAAGAGCCTCTGCCATGTTCCTTCAGCCAGCACGTCGTCGTGCTCGTCGCTTATATACACGTCGATGGTGTTGTCGCGGTCAGCGCGGCGTATGCCGTCAACGAAAGGCAGGTTCATCACTTTCGGATGCTGGCGCAGCCACCATATGTCGGCCTTGTTGCCTGCCAGACGTGTGCAGTGTATGCGGCTCTGCTGTCCGGCACCGATGCCTATGGCCTGTCCGTCCTTCACGTAGCATACAGAGTTGCTCTGAGTATATTTCAGCGTGATAAGACTTATTATAAGGTCGCGCTTAGCCTCTTCGGTGAATGTCTTGTTCTGTGTGGGTATATTCTCAAAGAGTGACGGGTCGTCGAGCTTAATCTCGTTGCGTCCCTGTTCGAATGTTATGCCGAACACCTGCTTGTGTTCAACCGGAGCCGGAACATATTCGGGATCAATCTTTATTACGTTGTATGTGCCCTTGCGCTTGTCTTTCAGTATCTCGAGGGCTTCGGGGGTGTAGCCCGGTGCAATCACGCCGTCGCTCACCTCACGCTTGATCAGCGTTGCGGTAGCCTCGTCGCATACGTCGCTCAGAGCCACAAAGTCGCCGTAGCTGCTCATGCGGTCGGCACCGCGTGCGCGTGCATAGGCACATGCCAGGGGCGAAAGCTCAATCTTTACGTCGTCTACAAAATAAATCTTCTTCAAAGTGTCGCTGAGCGGCAGACCCACTGCGGCTCCTGCGGGCGAAACATGCTTGAAGCTGGCTGCTGCAGGCAGTCCTGTTGCGGCTTTAAGCTCCTTTACAAGTTGCCAACTGTTAAGTGCATCGAGGAAGTTGATGTAGCCCGGACGGCCATTCAGCACCTCAATAGGCAGTTCACCTTCTTCCATGTATATGCGCGAAGGTTTCTGATTCGGATTGCATCCGTACTTTAATGCTAATTCTTTCATGCTCGATAAAATTTCTTCTTCGGCTGCAAAGATAGTGCAAATTGGGCGCAATACAAAATAAATGTTTATGAAATAAGACTTTAGAGGGCCGTACACCGCAAAACAGAAAGACCTAAATTCCGCAGCATTTTAGTTTAACTTATTTTATAAGTACCTGAGCA
>CAJMMQ010000022.1 GCA_905214625.1 uncultured bacterium | reverse complement strand
TGCAAAGATAATATTTTTAGCTCATTATTTGCGCATGCAAATCTAAAGGCCTTTTGCAAAACCTCTTGACAAAAGACCTTATTCAGTCAGCTGAGCACCTGTGTGTTTCAGATGCCGTTTTCAACGTTGTCTAGATAGGCAGCATATTTTTTACATATGTTTCCGCTTACTTTTTCTGTATGCAGATTCATGCACTGTATTTATTCGTTTTTGATAAATAACGTGCCATTATTTTGTCGTGTGGCAAAAAATTCGGATATTTGCATTAAAACATCTAAAGTCGTAAATGCTGCTTATTAAAAAGATTCCTGTATTTATATGTATATTGTTCGGTATTGTTCATGCCGTCTGCCCGGTGCTGGCTGATGGCATAAGTGCCGGCACAGACCTTTATATAGAGGCCAAGGCCGGACTAGACAGAAACGAATACAACAGCTCGCTGTCTAAATTCTTGAAATACATACAGGCCCAGGAGCAGCTCAGCCGTCCCGACACGGCGAGGCTTATTGATGCCTATTATTATGTAGGAGGTATATATTCGGTGTACTCAGACTTTGCCCAGTCGCTTGAGGTTTACAAGAAAGGCTATGCCCTCAGCGTGGATGCGGCAAATGCCGGGATGCAGTTCAAATTCCTTAACAACATGGTTGGCGCCAGCTGTGAGATTGGCAACATTGACTATGCAGAGCATATCAATAACAATATTAAGAAACTGACAGGCGTAAGCCGAGCACAGATAGCCTATTATTATTGCTTTAACAAGGGCTTTATAGCAGGTTGCCGCAAGAACGACCGCAGCAAGACCATGTGGATGAAGCGTGTGATAAAAGTTGTAGATAAATACAGCCTGCCCGAGGAGATGAAGATTTATGCATATTCGGAGCTTTATCGGTGTTACGAAAATCTGGACAACCTGGACATGGCTTTGGTATATCTTAATAAGTACGACTCGCTTGCACATGTAACTAATCATGCCTATCTTTATGTAGACTGCTACAAAGGGCTGATGCGCATATACACCAAGATGGGCGACAAGGAGCGCGCACTATATTATCAGAGTGAATATTTCAGATATGCCGACTCGCTGCTTAACCTTAACGAGTTTTCAAAGATTAAGACAAATTATCAGACCGACGAGAAGAAACGTACAACCAAAACGATAAACAGTCTTGAGAAAACCAACTCACAGCAGCAGGTAATGCTGTTTATGCTCATTATGATTGTAGTTATCGCAATGGTTGCTGTCGTGGTGGTGTATCGTCAAAGGCAGAAGCTACATGTGGCCAATGTGGAGCTGTTCAGGCGCAACAGCGAGTTGCTTGAGGCAGAGCGCAGATACCGTATGAGCATGGAGCGCAAGGAACAGAGAACCGATTCAGACGGTGTGGAGGAACATGACGACAAGACTGTTGCAGCCGCAGGGCACGACGAACTCTTGCAGAAAATACTTATCGTTATGGAAGACGAAGAGGCATTCTGTAACCCAGACTTCAGTTTGCAGATGTTAGCAAGGATGACAGAGTCGAATACCAACTACGTGTCTCAGACCATAAACTCTACTTTCGGCAAGAACTTTCGTTCCTTTGTTAACGAATACCGCATAAAGGTAGCCATGAAGCGAATGTTGGACAACGAACATTACGGTAACTACAGCATACAGGGGATATCCGAAAGCGTTGGCTACAAGTCGGCCTCAAACTTTATTGCGGCTTTCAAAAAAATGACCGGAATGACACCTTCGCTATATCAGAAGATTTCAAAAAGCAGCATATGAGAATTCCGGCAATACAACAGCATAGCTCTTTTATGCTGGTATAGTATGTCTTATGCCCGTCCCTTTGCATCATCTTGCTTATCAGTTAAATTTGATTTGATGTAAGAAAATGCCCCATTTCATGGACTTTTACTTTCTGATTTAAGAATTAGAAATACTTGACTGTTACTTTACGGCCCTGTTTTATTTCATTTTATTTATATTTGTGAGCGTGAAACCAATTAATAGTAACATTATGAGAAAAATTACTCTTCTTCTTTTAAGTGCATTGTTTGTGCTTACCTCCTCTGCCAAGGACGTAACACAAGCTCAGGCACAGAAAATCGCAGAGAATTTCTTGAAAAGCCCGGCAGGGCCTAACAGAATTGCTCCTTCAGTGCTGAAACCGTTAAAGTTGGCTTACACCGCCGCAGACACCGACGGGAAAAACTGCTTCTATGTATTTAATAATGACGGAGCCGACGGCTTCATCATAGTGTCGGCCGACGACAGAGCCAACGCTATCCTAGGATACAGTGACACCGGAAATTTTAATTATGATAAACTTCCGGCAGATATAAAAAACTGGTTTGCAGGATATGTAGACCAAATTACATATATAAGAAACAGCCAAACAACAGCCATAGCCGAAGAAAACACCACACTGGATAACGAGGTTAAGCCTCTGCTTGGCGACATACAGTGGAATCAAGACTCTCCTTACAACGACATGTGTCCTGTTTACGATCTCAATTCGAGATGCGCAACGGGATGCGTGGCTACGGCCATGGCTCAAGTGATGTACTATCATAAATGGCCAGAAAATGGCAATGGCTCTCATACTTATAAGCCTTCTATACTCAATGGAGGCACACTTACTGCCGATTTCGGCAGCACTTCGTATGCATGGAACGACATGCTTCCTAAATACGACGACAGCAGCAGCGACGTAAGTCGCGAGGCTGTAGCACTGCTTATGCTGCATTGCGGAATTGCGGTAGACATGGAATACTCTGTATCGAGCGGCGCAACGAGCGAGTCGGTGCCGTTTGCTCTTTATACATACTTCAATTATGACAAAGGTGTTGCTTATCGGACACGCACCAACTATGGATGTGCCGAATGGGACGACATCATAATCAATGAGATAGACAACGGACGCCCGATTGTTGCTCTCGGCCGTTCTTCTGCCGGAGGACACGCTTTCGTGTTCGACGGATACGACCGCAACGGCCTCATTCATGTCAACTGGGGATGGGGAGGCATGAGCAACGGCTACTTCCGTACATCAGCTCTTGCACCGTCGTCACAGGGCATAGGAGGCTCGTCTGGCGGATTTAACTACGACCAATATATAATTACAGGTATACAGCGCCCGCAGGCCAGCAGCGAACCCGACATAGAGCTGATATCAACCGAAGGCCTTGTAGCATCTGAAGAAACCGTCGACAACGGCGCTACTCTCAGTTTCAGGCTCTGCGGAATGCTTGCCAACGCAGGCTGGCAAGATGCAGATTATACCTACGGATTTATGCTGACAGATGCAGGAGGAAACATACTGAAGGTTATTGACACCGGTATTAACGGCCGTTTGCCGGTAGGCTATCAGATATTTGGTCCGCAGTTTGACGGCATTTCGCTTGGAACTCTCAACGAGGGTACATACACTTTATATCCAGTCTGCCGTGTTCAGGGTGGCAATGGAAACTGGAACCGCATAAGAAGCGAATACGTTGGCTATGCAAATTATATCTATGTAAACGTTGAGAACGGCAAGCAGTATTTCTCATATCCTAACTATTTTAACTTGGATGCAACCGGCGTGACTGCTCCTTCTGAAGTATATTCAGGCATTCCTGCCGAGGTTAAGGCCACCATTACCAATAACGGAGATGTTGACTATCTTGGAGAAGTAATAGTTTCTATTGTAGACAAAGACACCAAACGCAGTGTAATAGACGGCGATCCGTATAAAATCGACCTTAAGCCGGGCGCAAGCATCGACTTGTCACTTGTATCTGCATACAGTCTTAGCGAGGGAGACTACAGTCTGACTATTGTCGATGACGACAACAGACGTATTGCTTCGTTCTGCGAAATTACTGTTAAGGCTGCTCCCGAAGAGGCTGCCGTGGTTGAGCCGGCATCGCAGCTGACGTTCGCCGACAACACTTGTGTAGACCGTATGTCTATGGACATCATGGCAAAGGTTAAGTGCAGCAGTGGTGTATTTGGCGGATGGCTCTGTCTTTTCCTGTTCAACGAGAGCGGAGCGGTGCAGATGGGCAGCCTTGAACCACAATACCTGTTCTTGACAGAAGGCGAAACAAAGAGCGTTTCGTTCGGAGGTCCGTTTGAAAATGGCGTTCCCGGCAAGACATACACAGCCTGCCTGATGCTTTACGATGGTCGTACTTATTCGTTCTTGAGTCCTATGGACATGTCTGTTTGCCAGTTTACGCTCGATGAAACCTCATCAATCACTGGTCTGAACGCTGACGGCAAGCAGCCTGTTGTTATATATGATGTCAATGGAGTAAGGCTTCCTGATACTGATATAAACACTCTTTCAAAAGGAATTTATATTCTCAGACAGGGCAACAAGACTGTAAAGGTGGTAAAATAAACAAGAAATTAAATTGATATTAGATATGAACAAAAATAGATTTTTAAAGGTTTTGGCCGTGGCTGCGGTGTTTACGCAAGCCACAATTGCCGGCGCACAGATAGCCGAAAACATCACTGATGTTCCGCGTAAGCCTGGTCCGGTTGAACTGAAGTCTGTTCCAACGGAGCAAAGACCTGTGGTAACGGTGTCTAAAATACTGAAAAGCAGTGCCAAAAATGAGGCTGTAAACACTGAAGCTTTTTACGGCCGAACGCTTTACGGAGCAATGATAAACAGCACAGAATGGGCAAACTCTTCAATAGTAGATGTTCCTTATGGCATTTATTCGTTTGAGATTGGCGAATCGCCACGGCCTGTTGCTCATATTACAAACCTGTCATATAATTATGTTGCGGGTGCATACAGCAGCAATAGATTCTTAGGTATATCGGCAATGTCGGTAATGGGCGTGCTCAACGGTGCGAGATATATCACTATCGACACTGAAAACTGGAGCGAGTTGAAGAACATTGTTCACGGCACTGACAAAAAGAGCTATAGTCTTTTGTCGTCTGCAATGGGTTATAATCCTATTGACAATAAGATTTATTCGTTTCAGTATAAGGACGACTTGAGCGGTTATGACTGGTGTGTGTATAATTCTGATTATGACGAAATGGACAAGATAGCTTCTTTCCGCGGTAAGTATAATGTTATAACGTTGGCTGCCGTGCCAAGCGGAGAGATGTATTTTATTAATAGCTACGGCGACCTTTACAAGGTAGACCGTAAAACCGCGAGGCCGTCGTTGGTGGGATTTACCGGCATTACGCCTGTTTTGTATGTTCAGAATATGATGTACGACGACCGCACGGGCATGTTCTTGTGGGCTGCACAGACAACAGAGGGCAGCTCACTTTATACTGTTGACCCTGCAACGGCTGAGGCAAAGAAGGTCCTTGACTTTAAGAACAACGAGCAGTTTGTGGCAGTGTGGACTCTCGACAACGATGCTCCCGACGGTGCTCCGGCACAGGTTGACAATCTGAAACTGACTTATGATAAAGATGGAGGATTGGAAGGAACGATATCGTTTGATGTGCCTACGACTACGTTTGACGGCAAGCAGCTCGGCAATGCGGTGCTTTATGTGTGGCTCGACGGTGAGATTATCAAGACCGGAGAGGTTAAGCCTGGTGAGAAAATTGCATTGCCCGTATCGTTGACAGAGGGCAACCATTATGTAGCTGTCAACCTGAGCAACGCCAACGGCTATTCTCCTTTGGCATCTGTTGCACAGTATGCAGGCTACGATGTGCCGCAGAAGGTCGGCAATCTTGTATTCGCTTATGATAAGACTGAAGGGAAGAACAGCGTAAGCTGGACTGCTCCTGAAGGTGGTGTAAACTCAGGATACATAGATTATGACAATCTTACTTACACCGTTGTGCGTATGCCAGACAGCGTGACGGTGGCCGAAAACTATAAGGAAACTTCTTTCTCGGAAGCAGAGCCACAGGATATGCGCAGCTATTATTACAGAGTTTATGCCTTTAACAACGGCAAGTGCGGCGAATATGCCGAGTCTGATAAGATTATATGCGGCAATGCTTTTACTGCACCTTACTCACAGTCGTTTGCCGACAAATCGGTGTTTACTGAGTTCTTTACTGTAGTTGACGCCAACGAAGACGGTAACACATGGCGTGCAGGATATACGACTGAAGTGCGTATAGACCTTACCCAAAACAATCCTGTAAACGACGACTGGCTAATAACTCCTGCAATTAAGCTTGACGGAGGCACGAGATACTGCTTCACAATGAACATGAAGACCTTCTCTAATGGTTATCCTGAAGATTTTGAAATATGTCTTGGCACAAATCCGGAAGACCTCTCAACCTTTAAAGTCTTTAAAAAAGAAGAAGGACTAGAACTTTATGAAACATTCTCTGACTACAAGGCAGAGTTTAACGTAGAAGATGCTGGCGAGTATTATGTTGGCCTTCGCTATCTGAGTACCAAGGAGAAAAACGGTGCACTGATAATGATAAGGTCTGTAGCCGTTACAGAGGTGGGTGCCACAAAGGCTCCTGAGCGCGTGAGCGAACTTGCCATTGAACCTGATGCAGACGATGCCATGGAGGCTACTGTAAGCTTTATTACGCCTGACAAGAACCTTAACGGTGAGCCTATTAGCAGCATAAGCAAGGTGAATGTTTACAGAAACGGAGGAACAGAGTCTGTACACGTGTTTGACAATCCTGCCATAAGCACTAAGTTAAGCTGGACAGACAAAGGCGTAAGCAAGGTTGGTATGAACACTTACTCTGTAGTTGCAGAAAATGAATACGGCGAAGGCGGCGCTGTTGTTGACTCTGCATTTGTAGGAATATACACCGCACCGTATCTTGAGGGTTTCGACACACGTGCAGCCGCAGAACTTTATAAGTTTACTCTCGACGGACTCGACCTTGAGGCTAATCCTTATTATGGCTGGAAATATGATGAGAACAATAAGAAACTTACGTTTTATGCCTACCTCATGGACGACGAGACTAAGCTCGACGCATGGCTCTACACACCGATGTTCAAGCTTGATGCCAATGCAGTTTATGAGCTTGGATATAAGGCTAACGTAAATCTTATGGCCGGAAGCAACATCACTAACAAGGTGTATATGGGCACGGCACAGGAGCCTGAGGCACAAGGTGAATATATAGCAGACATGCCTTCGAGCACAGGATATAAGCTTACGCAGGTAAAGCACAATGTGGTTACGACAGACGCCGGAAAGTTCTGCTTCGGCTTCAACACTCTTGCTTCGGGCATGTATGCCTATCCAAATGCAGAAATAGACGATGTTTCGCTCACTTATCTCAAGTCGGCTTCGTCGCCTTATATGTTCACCGACTTTAAGTCGGAGGCTTATGCCGACGGCAGTCTGAATGCAGACTTATCGTTCAAGGCTCCTGCCGTTGACTATCACGGCAACAAACTGAACGAGAACCTCACGGTTGAGATATTCCGAGGACAAAGTCCTACACCGGTGATGAGCAAGAGCGATGTTGTGCCTGGAGCAGAGATTAAGTGGACCGACACGCAGGCTCAGCATGGTCAGAATATCTATATGCTTGTAGCTTCTAACTCTTACGGACGCAGCGAGGTGCTCTATGACACGCTGTTTGTAGGCCGCGACGTTCCTATGGTTGTGTCAGACTTCCAGCTGAAAGGTTCTTCAGACAATATGGATGCCATAATCTCATGGAGCGAGCCTGAAACGGGAGTCAACGGCGGAGTTCTTGTAGACGAGGAGATGTCATACAACATATATAAATATAGTCCTACAGACAACGTGCTTACGCCGATAGAGAAAGGTGTTAAGGGTAATACCTACACCATAGAGAACGAGCCTTCAGACAAGCAGCAACTGGTTTATTACGCTGTATCGGCAGTAAACACCGAGGGCGAGAGCCAGGCCGTGGCCGGTCAGGTGGTGCTTGGCAAACTTTATGAAATGCCGTTCAAGGAGTCGTTTGCCAACAAGGAATTGTCTACAACACCATGGCAGGTGGTTAACGGATTAAGCACATACATAACATGGGGAGTTGACAATCCTAACGGAGATGGCAACAACGGAGCAACACCACAAGACAACGACGGCGGAGTGGCCTATATGTACAACGGCAATTCGTATGAGACATTCACCGGAGCGGGCTTCGTTTCACCGAAGATAGCCCTTGGCGACTGGAACTCTACGCTGAAGTTCTGGGTTTACAACATAGCTACGGCTTATCCTAACAACAAGCCTGTCGTGATGGTTTATGCACGTCCTGACGACGGCGAATTTGAGCTTGCCGGCGAGTATGTAGTAGGCTCTGACACAGAAGAGGGCTGGAAACAATATGAGGTGAAACTCGACAAGTATGCCGGAGCGTCACATATCAGCTTCGTGTTCTATGGATTCACGGGTGGATATCAGGATATCATCTATCTCGACAACATCGAGATGGAAAGGGGTACAGCCTCTGGCATCAGCGATATCGGCGCTGACGGAAAAGCCGTTAAGGACATTAAATACTATGATGTGTCAGGACGTGAAACCAACGGTACAGTCAAAGGTATTAACATACGCGTGGTGACATATACCGACGGAAGCACATCTACACAGAAAGTCATGGTCAAATAGCCGCAATATTCTACATTGCAGCATGCAGACCCTGGTCCGGCAGATGTATGTATATAATCATAAATCCTGCATATCTGCCGTCTTGTCTGACAGAAATGAATATTTGTTAATAACTGACTGATTATCAGTCGCTTTCCAAAAGGCCACCTTTTAGAAGCTAAAAGACGGCCTTTTAGCGTGTAAAAGGTGGCCTTTTGCAATGCAATATGCCGCCTTTTGCAATGCAATATGCCGCCTTTTGCAAAACCTGATGTAACGGGACTTGTTGTTATCGGCAAAATAAGGGGCTACGGCATGGCTGAGGACAATGAGCAACCTTGCCGCTTCGTGATAAAAGAATAAGCCCTCACGCTTCTAACCGGGCGTGAGGGCTTATTCCGTTTGGTGTTAATCAGATGCGCTATTCGTAAAGATAGAACATGCGTTCCATCATCTGCCATTTCTGGTCAGACGTGGCATCGGCGGCGCAGTCTTGAAACATTGCCACATGCTCTTCCCACTCCTGCTGGCGCGGCAGCGTGGCCAGGCGAGCCATCGCACTGTCCCAGTCGAAGTCTAACGGCGCGTCCACAATCATGAAGATGCGGTTGCCGAGGATGTAAATCTCCATTTCCAAGATGCCTACGGCCTTTATTCCTTCCTTAATCTCGTCCCAAAAGTGCTCTTTGTCGTGAGCCTCGCGGTAGCGGCGAATCAGCTCCGCGTCGTCTTTCAGCTCCATTGTCTGGCAATACCGCTTTACGGGCACGCCAAATTCTTTTGTCTTATAGCCTTCCATAGTTATATTTTTAATTCATAATTGGCTGATGCCGAACTTCGTTTCACAATTAGCTAACGCTGAACTTCGTTTCATAATTCATAATTGGGTTGGTTCGTTGTCCTCTTATTTTATGGATTGATTCATAATTGGGCTAATTTTCTTAATTCTTAATTTTTACTTTTTAATTTTTAATTATTACTCCCTGCCTTCCCCTTCAGCTCTCTTTGAATACGTCTCCGATGATTAGGCCTGCAAGTGTGAAGCCGAATATGCCGGTTATGTGTACCATTGAGCCGTTGGCGCGCGCCTCGTCTGACATGCCCTGATTGGGCAGAAGCTCGTCGCTGTAGACGCATCTGAACTTGCGTGCGGGCTTGTCGCCCTGCCGTTTGAACTCCTGCCGCAGCTTGCGCGCAAGCGGACAGCCTTCCACTTTCCAGAATTCTGACACCTTGATGTGCGACGGGTCGAGCTTGCGCGCTGCCCCCATAGACGACAGCAGGGTGGCTTTTGAGCGGCATGCCGTGCGTATAAGCAGCATCTTGTCGGCTATGCTGTCTATCGCGTCGATAACATAGTCGTAGTCGTTGAGGTTGAATTCTGCCGCCGTTTCATTGCTGAACGCCATGAAACGCGCGTCTACCTCAGCCTCGGGACTTATGTCGAGCAGTCTGTCGCGCAGCACTTCAACCTTCGGCCGGCCCACTGTTGATGTGGTGGCCATTAGCTGCCGGTTGATGTTCGACTGACACACGCGGTCGGGGTCTACAATGGTTATATGTCTTACGCCCGAGCGCACCAGTGCCTCAACACACCAGCTGCCTACGCCTCCCACGCCAAACACAATGACGCGCGTGGCACACAGCCTTTCAGTGGCATCGTCGCCGAGCAGCAGTCGGGTTCTTGATAAATCGCTGTTCATAAAACACAATCACATAATTAATTCATAATTGGGCTGGTTCTATACCCTCTTATTATTATGCATTAGACTTTAAATCTCAATTAAAAGGGCTATCTTCAGCTGTGTTTTCAGCAGTCAGATCATGCTTTCTTAATCCTTAATTCTTACTTCTTAATTACCCAGCCTCTTCCTGCAATCTTCGAGAATGGCCATCAGTTCGTCAACGGTTGAGGCGCGAAGCATGGCTATACGCGTCTGACGGAAGTCGGGAATGCCCTTGAATATAGGGGTGGCGGCGAGATGACGGCGCGTGTGCAGTATGCCGCGATACTCGTCTATGCGCTCCACGTTGATGCGTAGCTGCTCCTCAAGGATATCCAGCTTGCGGTTGAAGTCGAGTTCAGGGTCAGGCTCCTTGCCGTTAAGATAGTCGCGAATCTCCTTGAAAATCCACGGATGACCGAACGTTGCGCGGCCTATCATCACAGCGTCTACGCCGTAGCGCTCAAACGCCTGCCTGGCCTCTTCGGGCGTGGTGATATCGCCGTTGCCTATTATGGGGATGTGTATGCGCGGATTACGCTTCACTTCGCCTATCAGAGTCCAGTCTGCCTGACCTGTGTACATCTGCGCTCTTGTGCGTCCGTGTATCGTCAGAGCCTGTATTCCGCAGTCCTGCAGCTGCTCTGCCAGCTCGGTTATTATTAGGTTGTCGCTGTTCCATCCCAGTCTTGTCTTCACCGTTACGGGCACTTTCACGGCCTTTACCACCTCGCGTGTTATGTCGAGCATCAGCGGAATGTTCTGCAGCATGCCTGCTCCCGCGCCCTTGCCTGCCACCTTTTTTACAGGACAGCCGAAGTTGATGTCAATCAGGTCGGGGCCGGCCTCCTCAACAATCTTTGCCGCCTCAACCATCTGCGGCACGTCGCGTCCGTATATCTGTATGCCCACGGGCCTCTCGTCGTCGCTTATGGTGAGCTTGTTCATGGTGCTCTTTACCGAGCGTACCAGTGCTTCGGCGCTTACAAACTCGGTGTACACCATTGCTGCTCCGTATCGTTTGCACAGCTTGCGGAATCCTATGTCGGTTACATCTTCCATCGGCGCCAGCAGCAAAGGCCGGTCGCCAAACTGTATGTTGCCAATTTTCATTGTGTGTAGGGTTGATGGTTTGGTCTAAAGTAGTTATCGCTCATGTGGTGAGCTAGTAGTTAAAGTAGTTATCGCCGGCTGTGCCGGCTAGTAGTTAAAGTCGAATGCTATGTTGATGTTTGGTGGGACTTATGGGACATAATGGGACTTATGCCGGGATAAGCCACAAGGCATTTGACTTTAACTACTAGCTCATCGCGTGAGCGATAACTACTTTAACTCCTTTAACTACCTGACATTTTTTCTCTTTTCAGTTATTAATTAAATGATAAACTCCTCCTGCCATGCACCTCACCATACCTTTCATTTCGAGCGTGAAGAGGGTGGCGGCGAGGCGGCTGACGGGTATGCCGGATGTCAGGGTCAGACTGTTAATCTGCTGGTCGTTCTCCTTCTGCAGGGCGTCGGTCACGGCCTGCTCGTCGGGCGTAAGCTCGGGGAAGAGCGTGCGCTCTATTCCTTTGCGGCGAGCCTGCTCCAGACGTGCGTCGGTCTGCCATCCCATGGCGTTTATAAAGTCGGCGGCACTGCTTATAAGGCCCGCCTTGTTGTCGCGTATAAGGTTGTTGCAGCCTTCAGAATACATGTCGCCCGTGCGGCCGGGAAAGGCAAACACGTCGCGACTGTAGCTGTTGGCAATGCGCGCCGTGACAAGTCCGCCGCCGTGGGCGGCACTCTCTATCAGCACCGTGGCATCGGATATGCCAGCCACTATGCGGTTGCGGCGCAGGAAGTTGAGCTTGTCGGCATTGGTGTTAGAGAAGAACTCGGTGAGCAGTCCGCCCTGGGTGAGCATCCTGTCGGCCGTGTCGCGGTGTCGCGGCGGATACAGATAGTCAAGTCCGTGAGCCAACACGGCCACCGTGTCGAGTCCGTTTGCCAGAGCCTCGCGGTGCGCGCAGATGTCCACTCCGTATGCCAGTCCGCTCACAATGAGCACATCGGGGCACATTGCAGACAAGTCTTTCACAAAGCTGTGTATGCAGTCTTGCCCGTAGGCGGTGCAGTGGCGTGTGCCGACGATGTTGATTACGCGCATGCGGTTGAGCCTTGCCGTGCCCTTATAGAACAGCACCAGCGGGGCGTCGTCGCATTCTTGCAGCCGCTGCGGATAGCCTTCGCTGCCCATGCACATTATCTCTATGCCGTTGCGCGCGGCAAACTCAATCTCGCTCTCGGCCCTTGCCTCGGCCTCCGCCGTGTCTGCCAGCGCGTCGGAAGTGCGCCTGTTGCAGTCGGGCATCAGGTCGCATATATTGCGGCGGTTGTCCATTATGGCCGTCGCGCTGCCCGCCTTGCGCCACAGCTGCATAACCTCGGCAGAATTAAAATAGCTTATTCTGCTGAGCGTAAGCATGTTTAATATCTCTTGTTCGTGCATGGCGGGGATGGCTTTTGAGGATGGGAGTGATGGGAGTGATGGGATTTATGGGAGCTATGAAAGGTTAAGGGCGCATGCGCCTGTGGCCTCGCCGGCTTAAAGCCAGCGGCTGAAAGCCTCGTCATACTCCTTGCTGTTGGCCAGTTTGCCGTTGACCAGACATACAAGGTCTATCACGCCCTTGAAGCAAATCTTGTTGTCAGAGGCGCGGTAGATGTCCTGATAGAACACATATCTCAAGCCTTCTTTCTTGAGGTTGAGGCATGATATAAACTCGTCGTCGCATCTCAGCGGCGTCTTATACTGCAGGTTCATGCGGGCCACCACGGCGTCGATGCCCTTGCGGTGCATCTCGGCGAAACTAAGTCCGCACTCTTTCAGAAAGAGGTGGCGTGTGTGCTCGGTGTAGTGCAGATAGTTAGCGTTGTTCACAATGCCTTCGATGTCGCACTCATAGTCGCGAACCATCATTCGTGTGGTGAATATATATTCCATAATGGATGCAAAGATAAGGCTTTTCCGTATTATTTACGGCTTTTTTATGCTAAAAGATTGGTTTTGCGCTCATGGCGGTTATCCGCGCTCTTTTTAGGCTCTTGGACAAGTGGCCATGCCGGGGCGTATTCCGAAAGGTGGCCTTTCGGCTTGCGAAAGGCCACCTTTTACACGATGAAAGGCCACCTTTTGCAGCCTAAAACACGGCCTTTTAGAAAGCCGTTTGTATCATGCTGATAGTCAACAGGTTACAATTGGCCATAACATCAGCCTTCATCGGTCTTCTAATATGCCGTTTTATATGGCTTGGATTGCGATAAAAAGGCACATTTCTGTCGTCCGTTCATCGCTTTGTCTTCAGATATTCGTAGCCTATGCGGCATCTCAGGCAGTCTTTTTTGTCGCAGTATTCCTTCTTCAGTTGTATCAGCGCCTGACTGTCTCCGGCGTTTTCGGCTTTCAGTCCGCACTGCTCCCACAGGCGCACAATATGGTTGTTCTCGGCCCGCAGCTCACTTAGCAGGCTGAATGCGCGGCTGCACAGCGTGTCGTCGTGGCGGTGGCGGCCGTAGGCAAAGAGCATTGGCACGGCGGTGTTGATTATCAGCAGGTTGAGCGATGCGTCCGAGATGTTTTTGCGGTTCTTCACGCTCGTGCTGCCGAAGGTGTAGTGAGTCTCCCAGTATGGCGTAACCCTGGTGCGCAGCAGGTCTTTAAGCTGCTCCACGGAAGTACATTCGGCAAGGCGGCTGAGGTCGCTCCGGCGCGAGTGGTAGAGCTGTGCCAGCTGCGATATGCGTATGTGCGGAAAGTTCTGCGGTCTCATTCTGAGAAACTTCCACATGCCGGCGTCAATGGGAGTGAGGCCGAATTTATGCGCCATATACAGATATTCCTTGCGCAGACGGTCGAAATATCCCTCCTTCAGGGCGTCGTCGCGGTAAGGCTCGGGTATGGTGTCGTATTCCAGCAGACCGGCCTGGCCCATGAAAATGGCCTCAATCTGGAAGAGGTCGTCGCGGTGATGTGCCACGCTTTGCAGCGGAACGCTCATTGCCCACGCCTCGAAGGCGTCGCCGTTGACGCCGAATCCGTAGTTGCGCGCCATCGTAACGAACAGCGCCGACTCCCACGAGCCGCCGCATCTGTCGGCCCTCAGCCTTATGGCCTCGGTCTTCTGCTCCAGCCGTTCGGCCTGCAGGCGGCTCATCCAGCTGTGAACGGTGAGCCGCCTGAGCTGCGGAACGATGGCGTAGCATGGCGGATAGTGGTCGGTTGTGACAAGTCTCTCATAGTTTAGCCTTACGCTTTCGGGCACGTCGAGCCTTATCTGCGCCACTCTGCGGCCGCTGCTCGTAACTATGTCGGGCCCCGTTTCGGCCGCCACATGCAGCACCACATTGTCATAAGCCTTGTCGTTCTGATGTCCGTGTGCGTACCAGTCGGCCGCATTGTCGTGTATTTCGATGTTTCCAACCCACACAGTGCCGCCTATCCTGACCTTCGCGTTGAAGAAGTCGGGCCCTGCGTTGGTGTTCGGCAGGCCGGTGTCTATCACCTCAACGCTCTCGCCCGATGTGGTGACGAGCGGTTTTGCGGGAAACATCTTGTGCTTCCATACATAATGAAGAAGCTTTTCCATAAGCGTGTTTTTATATGCTGTATTAGTCGGTTGCAGGCCTTTGTGCGGCCTTTGCGCCTGTTTTTGCGCAATACAAAGATACGAAAAAATCCCGTACAAGATGTTTCCTGTACGGGATTTTTTATCTTTAAGCGCCGTAAGTATGCGCCTTCAGCGGCGCAAATCATTGTCGCGCGTCCTTATTTCTTGATAACCTTAACGGTTGTTCCGTCAGCCTTCTTCAGTATGTTGAGGCCCTTCTTCATGTTGTTCAGCTTGTTTCCGTTGATGTCGTAAATAGCTTCAACGCCGCTGTTGGTTACAGGAGCGCTGATGCCTGTTGATTCATAACCGAACTTAACATTAATATCCATACTGAATTCAGGTGAAAGAGTGTACAGAATATTGATGTCGGCTTTCAGCTTGTCGTCAGTAAGTTCACCTGTCATGTCTACGTCTACGGGTACGCCTTCAAGTGCCCAGTTAACCTCAGGATCGTCGCCGTCCTTGATAGTTACAGTCTGCTTGGTGCTGAGTTTAACAACTCCGTCTTCCTCAACGGCATCAACGTCGGTCATTTCTACAGTGCCGACAGCCATAACTCCTGTAAGCTCGAAGTTTTTCAGAGCAAGAGTGTATTTGCCGTTAGACTGCTTTGTAACTTCGATTGTAGCCTGCTGAGCCGGCATTGTGCTGCCCATTGCCGTAACAACGAGATTGTCTGTATAGCTCTTTGTCTGGCTTTCGGGTGTTCCGAATACGGCAGATATGTTCATTCCCATGGCAGAGATAGTCATGTTCATGTAGAGCTTGTCGCCTTTCATGTAGCTGCCTTCGTTGATTGTAACCTCGGCCGACATAGGGATGCCGATGTTTACTGTTATAGAAGTCTTTGTCTCTTCAAACCAAGTGTATCCGCTCTGTTCTTCATCGTTGCCTTTTACGTTTTCAATTTTGATATCGCCAAGTTTCATGGCTTCTCCAAAAGAGAAGTCTTTCAGCGTGATGTTGTAGAGTCCGTCAGAGCCTTCAATATCTTCAACAGATATTGTAGCTTCTGTTATTGTGGGTTCTCCACTGCCCAATGAGATTGCAAGCTGGTCGGTAAAATCCTTTGCTCCTGCTGTCATAGTGAGTGCGAGGAGCGCAATAATAGTAAAAATTTTCTTCATCTTTTTCCTTTTTTGGTTATTAAATTACTTTATTCTGTATGATACACCTATTGTTCCGTAAATCGGATAAAGCGTCTGTTCTATTGTATTAAAATCTTTTTTAAATATTCCGGTGAAGCCCCATGACAGGTCGGCAAAGGCTCCCCAGCGTTTGTAGAAGTACCATTCAGCTCCAAGCATCATGCCGAATTGCAGGTTGCGCATGTCGTCGCTGAAGTCGTATGTGCCGCGGCTGCCGTCGTCGGAGCCAAGTTCTACCTTGGCACCTGTAGGGTCGCCTACCCGCAGGTAGCCGTCGTAGGCATATCCGCGGAAGGTGTGAGATCTTACGTACGACATGTAAGGGCCAAGCTTGATATGCACTTTGTCGTTTATGGCATAGGTGGCCTGCAGCGGCAGTGTGAGCATCCACATCTCCACTTCAGATGCGTTGTGGCCGGTGAACTGTCCTTCGAGCCTCTGTCCTCCGCGCACAATGGCCATGTGGTAGTTCTTTACGGTTGCGTCGATATTCATTCCCTTGTTCTCTATATGCAGTCCGGTGGTGAGGCCCCAGCGTTCCGACAGCGGTTTATATACTCCCAGTCCGAGCGAGAAGTTTGGCTCCAGCTTGTAGCTGTCGAGGCTTCTTATCGAGGCGGGCATGCCAATGGGGGCCGTTCCTCCCACGCTGTAGCCGAAGCGCAGGTTGTAAACAAGATTGTCGAATATGCCTGCTCCGAGGGCCGTAGAGGCTGTAAGGGCGGTCAGGACTAATGTTATAAATGTTTTTTTCATGACTATTCGGTTGTTTATTCGCAGACTACTTCAACTTCATCCACTATCAGCGTGCTGCCTATTGCTCCGCAGAACGACGCTCCGTCAATGCTCGACGAGAACACCACGGCCAGATTGTAGCCTCTGTTGGCCAGTTCGGCGGGGTCTATTTCGCCGGTGTATTCAAAATTGATGTCGAAGGGTGTCCATCCGTCAGTTGCCTTTACTGCGCCGAGCCTTGCTATAGCCACGATGTTGGTGTTGGTCAGCACGTCGTCGCCATATAGCATGACGGGTTTGCCTGCGCTGTCGTGGTTGCGGTAGAACACGGCATAGATGTCGCCCTGATCTGTTTTCCCGGGTATTTCGTTTCCGTATTTATCCATTAACATGCTGCCCGGAGTATACTGATAATGTCCGGTGAAGCGTAGCGGTTTGCGGTCGAATGGCAGTCCGAAGTTGGTGGCTTTCAGCGTGCTTGTAAGCGCCTTGCTTACGTCGAAGTAGCCGATAAAGAGGTTGCCGGCGGCAATGCGCATGTTGACAAGTTCGCCAAGCGGCCCGGTGCTGCGCGTCTCGAGTTTAACGGCAGAGCCGTAATATCCGTCGTTATATGGCACCGTGGGGTAATCGTAGGCTCCGGCACTGCTCATGCTGATGTTGAATCCGGGGTTACCCGTGGCCCAGTTGCCCATCCATTCGCCTGTTTTGCTGAGATCGCTCCATTCATAATACTCGCCACCGGCCGAGCCTTGGGTAGTGCGGAAGTTCTCGAAGTCGTACTTTCCGACAGAGACCTGCGCCTTGAAGGCCACCACGTATGTCCTGCTCCACTGTCCGTCCTGCGACGTAACCTTATAAGTAACGGTCTTGCCGTCGCTGAAGTCGTGGGCCGAACCGTTTGCCGGCTCTATCGTAGCGCCTTCGGTCAGCCTGAATATGGGTGCCATGTTTGTAAGGTCGGCACCAACTTTAACGTTGAAAGTTATGTTGGTTAGCTCCGATGGCACGTTGACCAGCGTGTCGCTTGCCGCGAAAAATATTTCTGAAGGATTGTCGGTGTGCACGTATGCCTGTTCGATGTCGCACTCAGCGTTGAGCGGCTCGTCCTTAAAACATGATGTAAGGGAGCTGCATACGGCAATACTTAGAAGTATGTTGGATAACTTCATCTATGATACGGATATAGTTTAATATCTTGCAAAGATATTCTAAAAAATAAAGCAGACCAAATTTTTTTAACAATAATTACACCTTTTGAGCTAAACTTTTTGATTAGATAAAGTTTTGTTGAGCGTTTTCGTGAAAATTAATGATTGGTCGGTATAATCATGCGGCACGTCTGCTTTTATATTATTTTTTGTGTCATACGTCATAGCCTCATACCGCATGTTTTCTAAAAGGCCGTGTTTCGTGTTCTAAAAGGCCATGTTTTGCACTGTAAAAGGGCACCTTTTAGAAGCTAAAAGACGGCCTTTTGTAACACGTTGGATGTCAGTGTGTTACAAGAATGGCCGTAAAGGCTCTTTCAGCTGCTGTACCGATGCCCCTCAGAATCGTCGGCAGAGCGTGCCTTTGGGCTGTCGTCATGCACTTTTCTGGTCGTTGAGATATGCTTTGGAAGTGCCGTATTTGAGTTTGCATGTGGCCGTGTGCAGGTAAAAATAAGTTATGTGGACTTAAAAAAACTCTTTTATTTTGTTTTCTCTCCGACTTATGTTATCTTTGCAGATGATTTAAATCGCGATTTAATTATGAAAATAGCTCTTATCGGCTATGGCAAGATGGGCAAGATGATTGAGCAGATAGCCCTTGGCCGTGGCCACCAAATTGTAAGTATAATTGACGTCGACAATCAGCAGGACTTTGACAGCGAGGCCTTTGCCTCGGCTGATGTGGCGATAGAGTTCACCAGTCCCACTGCCGCCTACGGCAACTATCTCCGGGCTTTTGCCCATAATGTCAAGGTGGTGTCGGGCTCTACAGGCTGGATGAAAGACCACGGCGACGATGTCAGAAAGATGTGTACTGAAGGCGGGCAGACCCTTTTCTGGGCCTCTAACTTCAGCATCGGCGTGGCCATATTCTCGGCCGTCAACCGTTATCTGGCAAAGATAATGAACGGCTTCCCGCAGTATTCGGTGACGATGGAGGAGACTCACCATGTGCACAAGCTCGACGCTCCGAGCGGCACGGCCATAACTCTGGCAGAGGAGATAATAGACAACCTCGACCGCAAAGACAGCTGGGTGAAGGGCACTCTTACTGCTCCCGACGGCCATGTTGAAGGCTCTGCCAGCTGTGCCGGCAGCGAGTTGCGCATAGACTCGGTGCGCCGCGGCGAGGTGCCTGGCATACACACCGTTACATACGACAGCGAGGCCGACTGCATAAGCATCACTCACGACGCCCATTCGCGCAAGGGCTTTGCCCTCGGCGCAGTGCTCGCCGCCGAATATACGGCACAGCACAGCGGACTGCTGACGATAAGTGATATGTTTAAGTTTTAAATTCAAGGAGTTAAATTAGTTAAAGAAGTTATTGCAGGCTGTGCCTGCTCAGTAGTTAAAGTCATTAGTTTTGACGGCTGTAGGTGTCAGTCAGAGCATGGCATGATTTGTTATAACAGAGGTTATCCTCAAGAGTAATGACTTTAACTCCTAAGCCGTACTTGTACGGCGATAACTACTTCTAACTCCTTTAACTACTACATAAAAAATATTTACACCAATGATTGACAAAGAAAAGAAAAGACTTAATATGAAAGTGCAGTGGACAAAGTTTGTTGTTGTCACGCTGCTTTACCTGTTGTTCCTGCTTTGGGTTAAGAGCTGGTGGGGACTCATCGTGGTTCCGTTCATCTTCGACGTGTACATAACAAAGAAGATACGGTGGCAGTGGTGGCGCGACTCTGAACGCCCCGTGCGCTTCATAATGTCGTGGGTAGACGCCCTGGTGTTCGCACTCGTGGCCGTCTATTTCATCAACCTGTTCTTCTTCCAGAACTATGTGATACCTTCTTCGTCGCTCGAGAAGTCGCTTCTCACCGGCGACTACCTCTTTGTGAGCAAGGTAAGCTATGGTCCGCGCATACCGCAGACGCCCCTCACCATGCCGCTCACACAGCACACGCTGCCAGTGTTCGGCTGCAAGTCGTATATAGAATGGCCGCAGTGGGACTATCGCCGCGTTAAAGGTCTTGGCAAGGTTGAGCTGAACGACATCGTTGTGTTCAACTATCCGGCCGGCGACACGCTCGTGTCTAACCCGCAGTTTCAGGCTGCCGACTATTATCAGATGTGCTACTCTTACGGCAGCCAGCTGATAATGGACCATCCAGACCTGTCGAAGCTGACCCCTCAGCAGCAGCGCGACTGGTACAACAGGGTGTATAACATAGGACGAAACTACATCCTCGACAACCATCAGGAGTTCGGTTCGATAATATCAAGGCCCGTTGACCGCCGCGAAAACTATGTAAAGCGCTGCGTGGGTCTGCCCGGACAGACGCTCCAGATAAAGAACCGCATAGTGTATCTCGACGGCAAGCCCAACAAGGAACCCGACAATGTGCAGTACACATACTATGTGAAGCTGATTCAACCGCTGCCCGACGACCTGATGTATGAGCTCGGAATAAGCATGGAAGACCTTGCAAGTCTTAACCAATACGGCTACATGCCGCTGACAAAGAGGGCTGCAAAGGTATTGGCGAAGCGCCGCGACATTGTGGCGAGCATAACGCTTAACACTGATGCTACCGTGGGAGACATCTATCCGCTGAATGCAAATACGGGATGGACGCGCGACAACTACGGTCCGGTTTGGATTCCGCAGAAGGGCAAGACCGTAACTCTGAACATGAACAACATTGCCGTTTACGAGCGCCCGATACGTGTGTATGAGGGCAACAGTCTTGAAGTGAAGAACGGAAAGATATACATTAACGGCAAGCAGACAGACAAGTACACGTTCAAGATGGACTATTACTGGATGATGGGCGACAACCGCCACAACTCGGCCGACTCGCGCTACTGGGGCTTTGTGCCTGAAGACCACATCGTGGGCAAGCCTATATTCATCTGGTGGAGCAGCGACCCTGACCGCAGCGGATTCTCAAAGGTGCGCTGGAGCAGACTGTTCCGTTTTGTTGATAACATAAAATAAAAGTGACATATTAAGAATATCGGATTAAGAGCCGGAGCAAGGCGCAGGCCGTTCAGGCACTTTGCCCGCCATTGAATAACGTTTCCGGGCCGCCGTTGCCGGTATTTCTGCCGTGCCGTCGGGGACGTAAATAGGGAAGGGGCGCGCCGACTTGACAGGCTTGCGCCTTGCTTCTTTACTCTTAGTTCATAATTCTTAATTTAAAGGACTATGAAGAGTGCGTTCAAGTTTGTGATGGCGTTGATAGTCACAATCTTGCTGATGTTGGCTTTCCGCGCATTGGTGTTTACCGTTTATACGGTCAGCGGCTCAGGGCTTGAACCCTGTTTCGTCAGCGGCGACCGCGTGCTGGTAAACAGGTGGAGCTATGGCCTGCGCACGGGCGGTGGTCCTTACTTCAGATATACGCGCTGGATGCCGTCGCCGGTTGAGCGCGGCGACCTCGTGGCCTTCAACTGTCCGGCCGACTCATCCGTTCCCTTTACAAGTCTTCCTGTAAGCGCCTGCTATTGTACGGGCGTGCCCGGTGACACCGTCATGGCCGACGGCGTAAGGCTTGTTGTGCCTGGCAAGGGTCACATCGTTAAGATTAACGACAGCAACATGCGGCTGCTGTGCTTCTTATATAATAGGTATGAGGGGCGCAAGGCTGAGGTTTCCGGCGGCCGCCTTATGCTTGACGGCAAGGAGACGCGCTGCGCCGCCTTTACTAAAGATTATTACTGGTTCAGCTCAGGCCGCCCGTCGGAGCCGTGCGACTCGCGCTATTTCGGCTTCGTTCCCGAGACACATGTCATAGGAAAGGTTACAATGCTGCTTTATTCGGTAGACGCGTCGCTGCCGTTCTACGAGTGCCTGCGCCCCGGACGCAACATGCAGGTGATAAACAAGCCTGCCGGATGAGCCATGTTTTTACGCCGTGTGCCCTATGCCGTGTGCCGTCTTTTATGTCTTACGGCGGCGTAGATGTGCTTAGCCGTGTGTAAGGCAGAGCGTTGGAATGGCGCATTAAGATAACCGCAAACATTTAGATAAACAACAAATCCACCCTATATCATGTCAGAAGCACTGCTTTCATCGGCCTATTTCGGCCCCGTACAATGGTATCAGAAACTCAACCGCTACGACAAGGTGAAGGTTGAGGCTTACGACAGTTTCATCAAACAGACCTACCGCAACCGCTGCGTGATAGCCACGGCCAACGGACTGCAGGCCCTTACGGTGCCCGTTGAGCGCACGGCAGGCGATGTTGCGCCCGATGCTTCGGGGCTGCCGCCTAAATGCCTGATGAAGGATGTGCGCATAAGCGACCACGGCAACTGGCGCCACATTCACTGGAACGCGCTGATGAGTGCCTACGGCGAGTCGCCCTTTTTTGAGTATTATGCCGACGACATAAGGCCGTTTTTCGAGAAAAAGTGGACTTTTCTTTACGACTTCAACATGGAGATATGTGCCAAAATGTGCGAACTCATCGACATAGAGCCGCATATAGAGCCGACAACAGAGTTTGTTGCGCACGACGATACTGAAGGCTTGGGCGTTGACGACTACCGCGAAGTTATCCGCCCCAAGCACAGTATGGCCGACCCCATGTTCGTTCCTGCGAGATATTATCAGGTGTATGAGCAGCGCCACGGCTTTCTGCCCAACCTCAGCATACTCGACTTGCTGTTCAACATGGGCAACGAGAGCGTGCTCTATCTGTAGACATAACGGCTCAATATGGCTCTGTTCAGTGGCCTTGTTGAGCCGTTTTTCTTGCGGTTTCATCGTGCCAATACGCCCGGACTGGCTGCCGCCTTTCGTTTTTTTAACTCTTGTGTTTTCCTGTTTCTTTACAAAACAAAATCGCGTTATAGAAATTCTGCTGCTCTTTTTATAACCTTCCATACAGCAGTTTATGTCCGCTTTTTCCCCGTTTCATCGCTTTTCCTGCCGTTTTCCACAGCTTTTCACCGCCATATTTGCCGCATTTTGCCATGCGTTTAGCCGTATTTTGCCCTGCAAAAGGTGCCCTTTCGCCTTGTAAAAGGTAGCCTTTTACAAGGCGTGAGCGTTTAGTTGAATATGCCATGTGGCGTAAATGCCATGCAGTCAAGGCTTTATGGTTTTAACACAAAAACGTACATTTTCTTGTCTTAACCGCTGTTTCGTTGTCGCCGTGGCCGTTCCTGAAGCCTTAACCGGATTCTTGCGGTTTCTTTGTTTAACACTGTTTAACGTCAGCCCGGCCTTATTTGCCTCATCCTCCGGCGCCACTTTCAAGGCCGTTCAGATGCAGCAGAGTTGTCATGCTTTATGTATTTTGCTTTTTAACCGTCATAATGCGTTGTTGCTGCCGGCCTGATACGGCATGTCAACAGATTGTAAACAAATGCAACAAGCACGCCATTGGCAGACTAAAACGACCAAAATTCATGCTTTTCATATTTTTTATTACTATATATCCACGTTTTTTAAATTATTGTATTAGATTTGTAACCTGTTAATTCATTTAAATTAAGAAAACTATGTACAACAAGACATTAAAATCTTTTCTTCTTGCCATGATTGCCTCAGTGCTCATGAGCTCCTGCATAGGTTCGTTCGGACTGTTCAACACTGTGCTCGACTGGAATAAGGATGCCACAGGCAACAAATTTCTCAATGAACTTATCTTCATAGTCATTTCGCCTGCCTACGTGCTGTGCGGAACTGCCGACTTGCTTGTTCTTAACACCATAGAGTTCTGGTCAGGCTCCAATCCTCTGGCCGAGAATGTAGGCAAGACGGAGAGCATAATGGGCAGCGACGGCAAGCTGTATGCCGTTACCACGCTCAAGGACGGATACGAGATAAAGGATGCCGACGACAACGTGATGAACTTTACTTACAACGAAAAGGACAACACATGGTCTGTTGAGAAAGACGGAACTACGACAGTGCTGCTCAAGATGAAGGGCAACGACACTGCGCAGATTTATCTGCCGGGCGGCAAGACAATGGACGTTACGCTCGACAAGCAGGGCCTTTATGAGGCAAGAATGGCTGTCAACGAGGGCGTTTACTTCGCTGCAAGATAATAAAAGGGCGGTGCTGCCGCTGTAAATACGCATTAAGGGCGGAAAGATGCGTGCCTGCGGGGCATGCGGTCTTTCCGCCCTTAACTGTTGTCATGGCTTTGGATTATTTGCGTCCGAGCTTTTCGGCACATTCAGGGCACAGGCCCTTTATAACATAGTTGATGCTGTTGAGCACGAAACCGCCCGGCAGGCTCACCACGGGCACGTGTATGCGCTTCAGGCAGAACGTGCGCTGGCAGTTCTCGCAGTAGAAGTGTGTGTGCTCGTCTTCCACGCCGCAGTCGCAGTCGTCGCTGCAAACGTTGTATTTAAGGCTGCCGCTTCCGTCGTCCACCACATGTATGAGACGGTTAAGCAGAAACACCGACAGGGTGCGCGATATGGTGCTCTTGTCTACCGTCGGCAGCAGCTTTTCGAGCTGCGGCAGCGACACGGTCTCGTCGCCCCTGAACATTTCGCGCAGAATCAGTATGCGTGTGGCCGTTGGCTTTATGCCGCGGTGCTTCAGTTTGTCTATGTAGAATTGTTCCGATGCCATTATGGTGCAAAAGTAACTCTATTTGTCCGAAAAGCCAAATTTAGTGTCCATTATTTCTGTTTACACCATTAAGAGTCCCGGCCGTGTTGCCGAAGAATATCCTTGTGGCGTTGAGCACGGCCAGCAGTGCCACGCCCACGTCGGCAAAAACGGCCCCCCAGAGGTTGGCCATGCCCATAAGTCCGAGCAGCATCACGGCCACCTTTATACCGATGGCCATAACTATGTTCTGCCTCACCACGTTTCTTGTCCGCTTTCCGGCCTTTATCGCCGCCGCCACCTTCGACGGATGGTCGGTCTGAATAACCACGTCGGCCGTCTCAACGGCCATGTCAGAGCCCAGCGCGCCCATGGCTATGCCCACGTTGCTCAGTGCAAGCACCGGCGCGTCGTTTATTCCGTCGCCCACGAAAGCCACGTTGCGGCCCTCGCTCTGCAGCTTTTCTATATGCCTTACCTTGTCCTCCGGCATCAGGTCGCCGTATCCGTTGTCTACCTTAGTCTCGGCCGCAACTTTGTCAACAAGCGCCTGTTTGTCGCCCGAAAGTATGTCCATGCGGCTTATTCCGCACTCTCTGAGCCTTCTTACGGCCTCTGCGGCGTCTTCTTTAAGCGTGTCGGCAAGCAGTATGCAGCCCTCATATTTGCCGTTTTTGGCGCATGCCACGATGGTTTCGGGCACGCTTTTCAGCTCCTCCGGATAGCTTATGTTCTCGCGGTCGAGCAGCCGCAGCGTTCCTGCCAGCCATCTGTCGCCCCCCGCCGTGGCCGTCATGCCGTAGCCGGGCAGGTCTTTCACGTTGCTCACCTCGGCCGTCATGTCGCCTGCATGGGCTGTTATCGCCCTGGCAATGGGGTGGTTGCTGCTGCGCTCCATGGCCGCCACGGTGGCCAGAAGCTCGTCGGTGTTGTCGTCGCATACCTTTGTTACGGAGAACACTCCGCGTGTAAGCGTGCCCGTTTTGTCGAACACCACGGTGTCTATATGCGTCACGGCGTCGAGCCAGTTGCCGCCCTTGAACAGTATGCCGAGCCTTGATGCCGCGCCGATGCCGGCGAAGTAGCTCAGCGGTATGCTTATGACGAGGGCGCAGGGGCACGATATCACGAGGAATATCAGCGCGCGGTAGAACCATGTATTGAAGTCGTAGACAAACTGATTACTTGCGAGCGACCAGAGGTAAGGCACTATGACGGTGAGCGCAGCCAGCGCTATTACAGCAGGAGTGTATATCCTCGCAAACTTGCGTATGAAGAGTTCGGCCGGAGCCTTGCGTGCCGACGCTTCCTCAACCATCTTCAGTATGCGCGCCACGGCGCTTTCGCTCTCGGGCCTTGTCACTCTTATTTGCGCCACACTTTCGGTGGCTATCATGCCGGCCAGCACCTCGTTGCCGCTCTCTATGGTGCGGGGCATGCTCTCGCCGGTAAGCGCAGCCGTGTTGAAGGCAGCGTCGCCGCTTGTCAGTATGCCGTCGAGCGGCACGCGTTCGCCGGGCTTAACCTCGATGATTTCGCCCGGAATGACGTTTTCGGGCTTGTCGGCCACCTTATGATTGCCCCTTACTATGACTGCCATCTTGGGGTGAAACTCCATCAGGCTGCGTATGTTGTCGCGCGCCTTGTCAACGGCCATGTCCTGAAGAGTCTCGCCCACGCAGTAGAACAGCATCACGGCCACGGCCTCGGGATATTCGCCTATGATGAAGGCACCTATCGATGCGATGGTCATGAGCATGAACTCGCTGAACACTTCCTTCTTCATTGCGCAATCCCATGCCTCGCGCATGACGCCGAGTCCAACAGGCAGAAAGGCCAGGATGAACCATGCCAGGCGCACCATGCCGTTGTTGAAGATTATGGCTCCTTCTTCGGTGAACCATATTCCTGCAACGAGCAGCATGAAAGAAAGTATCGGTTTATGAAATTTTTTTACTCCCATATCCTTTATTTTTAATCTGTTCTTTTATTTATGCAAAGTTAGCGGATATGTGATGCAACCCGGTTGCAAAGTTGGTATAAATACAAAAAGAGGCCCGACTGCGGAAGTCGGGCCTCAAGATGGCTTTCTGTTGTTGTTTATTTAGATCTCCAATGTCCGTGCAGGTTGCAGTATTCGCGTGCGTAAACGTTCTTGCAGTCGGTGTAGAACACGGCCTCCGGCTTCTCGCCCGGCTTGAGGTGCTTGCGCTGAACCTTGTCGCACTCAACCAGCTCAATCCACTCTATGTAGTGGTTTTCGAGCATCGGGTGCTCAACTTCGCCCACTTTAACCTTGTATCCGCCCTCGATAGGCTCTACAACGGGCACGTGCTTCTCTTTGGCAGCGTCAACGGTGTTCTCTGCAAGCAGCTCCATCGGCTGTCCGCAGCACGACAATGTGCCTCCTGCCTCGTGCATAACTTCTACTATGTTGCCGCATACGGCACAGCGGTAAACTTCTTTCAATTTTGTCATGATAATACTCCTTTTTAGTAATTTAAACTCTTGTTCGTCAGATACGGATAGTTTCTGTATCTGATACAAAGTAACTAAAAATATCCGAGACTGCATTTTTTTTCGCCGCATATTTTTGTTTTACCGGCGTTTTTTATGGTTAAAACACTTATTAATTCTTATTTTAACTATAAACCCGGCAGATTTGTGATTTTTGCTGAGCATCCGTTGCCGCATGCCTCAATGGCCTTTGCCCTCGGCCTTATGTTCGGCCGTTTTCCGAAAGGTGGCCTTTCGCCTTGTAAAAGGCGGCATATTGCATGCTAAAAGGCCACCTTTTGGAATCTAAAAGATGGCCTTTTGTAACTTGTTGAGTGTCAGGCTGATGTCAGGCTTGCGGCTGAAGCCTTTGCGATGCTGCCGTAGTTCAGCTTTCAAGTAATGCTCCGGTCATGTATTCTTCAAGCTCTTCCGGTGTCATCTTCCTGTATATGCAGTAGAGTTCCGTCATGCCTTCGCCGTTGTTTCCCCGCAGTTTTTTCACTATTCTCATTTCGTGGTCGTTGAGAGTGATTATCCTGAAGCCGTTGTCGGCATCCGTGGTTATCTGGAAACTGTTTGCCCTGTAGATGTATTTTGTGCTTTCTGCCGCCACAGGTGCGGCTTCGCGGCATTGCGGCAGCCATGTTATTGTGTCTGTTGCGATAAAGCAGTTGTATGCCATGTCATGCCCGTTGTCGCTGTATATATTGGCCACGTCGTATCTTCCGGCCATTTCCATCCTGTGCGCCTCGGTGCATTTCCATCCTTTTCCCACGGCGTAGCGGCTGAAATATTCGCTCGTTATCCTCATCTGTTCAGGCAGCGTAGGGTATTTTTCGTTGAGCGAGTCGAGGTCGTAGGGATGATCCTTTATGCATTCTGCAAGTTCGGCACTGCTCATTGCCCTGTATATCGAGTAGACATAAATCTTCTTTCCGCTGCCGTCAATGGCCTGATATTTTATCAGTTTCATCTCGTTCTCGGTGAGCGAGATTATCCTGAACATCTCCTTTCCGTCAGCCATGAGCCGGTTGGTGCCTTCGTCGTAAGTGCAGCTCCTCTTCCAGTATCCGCTTATTGGATAGGCGTCGATGTATGAGTAGGTGGTTACGCTGTCGCCGCTGAACGAGTATTCCGAAGGACTTGCTCCCAACAGGCCGCTCCAGTATTCCTCTTTCTCGAATGTTCCGTTGCTTTTTATCTCGTGCGACTCAACGTGCAGCCATCCCTTTCTGTCGAGAGTTGTCATCACATATTCGGCCGTCATCTGCTGCGGTATGGGTATGTTGAAGTCTTCGTCCTCGCTGCATGCAGTGAGAATAGACATCGTGAACGCCAGCAAAAATATTGTAAAGACATTCAGGTTTTTCATAAGCATCTTGTTAACAGTAAGTTTTGCAAATATAACATTTTTTCTTATACCTTGTTCTCCATTTAACATAAAAATGAGAAAAAATGTTTCGATAGAGTAAAATCATTGATTTTAAGCATCTTATGCCTCAACGATGAGTTATTCGGCTGACTGCGTCCCGCCGGTGCATTGCGGCCTGAGACATAACGCAGCAGAGCCGGCGCGCAGCCTCTGCGTAACATGTTGTCACGCTGCTGCATGCCGGCTCAGTCATGTCTGGCGGCATTTGTCATGCCAGCCTGTGCCTTATGCCTTTGCTTACGTTGATGTTCAGAAGCTTCTGAGCCATGCTTTCAGCTCGAGCTGCATCTCGTTGTGATACTTGAAGCTGTCGCGGTTGCCCCATCCGTGGCCGCCCGATGGATATACGTGGAGCGTGGCCGGAACGTCGTGGCGGTAGAGTTCAACATAATAGTTTACGCCGTTGGCCGGCAGCACCACGCGGTCGTCGTCGCTCAGGGCTATGAATGCGCGCGGCGTCATGCGCGACACGTGCAGGTCGTTGCTGTAGCTGTTCTCGTCTTTTTTCCTTGCGCTGCTGCCCAAGAAGTTGTCGTGCGAGCCCTTGTGGGTTATGTCGGGCATCATAGTTATCACCGGATAAAACAGTATCTGGAAGTCGGGGCGCGCGTCCTTGGCGGCATGCGTGGCAATGGTAGATGCCAGGTGTCCGCCTGCCGACGAGCCCATAATGCCTACGTCGTCGGGGTTTATGTTCCAGTTTGCAGCGTTGCGGCGCACCAGTCTGATTGCTTCCTCGGCATCAGACACGGGCACATCCTTGTCGCCGTGAGGCATTCTGTATTTCAGCACTATGGCAGCTATGCCCATGTTGTTGAAAAACGGGGCCCAGTCGTAGCCCTCATGCTCCATGGCCAGATGCTGGTAGCCGCCTCCGGGGCATATAACCACCGCCCGTCCCGTTGCCGCTTTCTTTTCAGGAAGAAACACTTTAACCTTAGCCGTGTCGCCGCTGTCGCTGCTTTTCACCGCCGGACCGTTGGGCCACAGGTTTATTTCATAACTCGTTTGTGCGTTGATGTTGAGGCCGAAAAACGCCATTGCTGCCACAAATAATAGTTTTAATATTGTCATTGTTGTTAAAGATGATTGTTATTGCCCTGTTTTTTACTATTTATTCAAGGCGTTTTTGCAAATATACTGATTTTTTTTGTAATATTGCAGTCTGTTTGGTTATTATAACAAATTATAAAGCAGACAGATTATGCGTAAACTATTTTTAATGATTTCGGCCTTGGCCATGGTGCCGGCCTGCATGCAGGCAAAGGTCAGACTTCCGCATATTTTGGGCGACAACATGGTGTTGCAGCAGAATGCCGACGTGCGTCTGTGGGGCAGCGCAAAGCCCAATTCTACGGTAAAGGTAACAGTTTCGTGGAGCGATGCCGCCTATTCGGCAAAAGCCGACCGCAAGGGCGGATGGCAGCTTACGGTGAAGACACCGAAGGCCGACAACAAGCCGCTCGCAATTAAGCTGGACGACGGCGACGGAGAGGTGGCCCTCGGCAACCTGCTTGCAGGCGAAGTGTGGGTGTGCGCCGGGCAGAGCAACATGGAGATGCCCATAAAGGGATTTGAAAACTGCCCCGTTGAGGGCTACAACGACGTGGTGGCCGACGCAGTGAACTCGTCAACGGTGCGCTTCGTGAAGATACCGAGCGTGATGAGCATGACACCGCTCAGCGACGCCAACTGCGAGTGGAAGGTGTGCAGCCCGGCCACGGTGGGCGACGCAAGCGCGTCGGGCTACTTCTTTGCGCGCAAAGTTAGCCGCATGCTCAACGTGCCCGTGGGCCTTATCATGGCCAACAAGGGAGGCTCGAAGGTGGAGAGCTGGCTGACAAAAGAGAACCTGAAGAAATATACCGACGAGCCTGTCGACTCGCAGGGCATAGTGAAGAAATATCCTGCCGACTATCACCGTGCCCTTGTATGGGGCAACGGAACGTTCAGTCCGATACTGAAATACACCGTTAAAGGCATCCTCTTCTATCAGGGATGCTCTAACGTTGGCGACCCCGGCAACCAGTATTCAGACCGCCTGGCACTGTTGGTAAGACAGTGGCGCGAGGCTTTCGGCTGCGGCGAGATACCGTTCTACTTTGTCGAGATAGCGCCTTACGACTACGGAAACGTTGACGCCGACTGGGGCGCAAAGCTGCGCGAGCAGCAGGTAAGGGCGCGCGACATAATACCTAACAGCGGACTTGTATGCACCAACGACTGCGTTTATCCGTGGGAGACACGGCAAATTCACCCCGCGCAGAAGAATAAAGTGGGCGAACGGCTGGCGTATCTCGCGCTTAACAAGACCTACGGACAGGAGGCCATACTGTGCGAGAGCCCTGAGTTTAAGGAGCTGAAGATAAGCGGCGACACATGCTTCGTAAAACTGAAGAACGACTACGGAGGCATCAGCCGGCTCGACGACATGGAGGGATTCGAGGTGGCCGGCGCCGACAAAGTGTTCCATACGGCAAAGGCCAGCTACGACATGGCCAAGGGCATAGTGATAACATGTCCGGAGGTTAAGGCTCCCGTGGCCGTGCGCTACTGCTTCAAGAACTTCCAGATAGGCAACGTTGCCAACATGGGCGGACTGCCTCTGGTGCCTTTCCGCACCGACAACTGGTGATTTTTACATATAAAGCTTCACGGCCCTAAACAGCCGTGGAGCTTTTTTAATATAAAACGCAGAGATATGAATCTATTGGAAAAGTTTGAGTATTGCCCCGTTTGCGGCAGCTCACATTTCGAGAAAGACACGCAGAAGAGCAAGAAGTGCAGCAACTGCGGCTTTGAGTATTTCATGAATCCGGCGGCCGCCGTGGTGGCGTTCATCACCAACGGCAAGGGCGAGCTGCTGGTTGAGAAGCGCAGGCATGAGCCTGCCAAGGGCACGCTCGACCTGCCCGGAGGCTTCACCGATGTGCTCGAGACGGCAGAGGAGAGCGTGGCCCGCGAGGTGAAAGAGGAAACCGGACTGGTGGTTACCGAGGCGCGCTATCTGTTCAGCCTGCCCAATGTCTACCGCTATTCGGGACTCGACATACAGACGCTCGACATGTTCTTTGCATGCAAGGTGGAAGACGCGTCGCAGCTGAAGGCCATGGACGATGCGGCCGAATGTATGTGGGTTGCCCCTGACGACATTCACACCGAGCTGTTCGGCCTGCGCTCAGTGCGCCAGGGACTTTACGAATATCTCAAAATAAACGGACAGGCACGCTGACATCGGTATGTCTGACCCACGGATGCTGCCGCCCTTTGCAACGCATTGACTTTCAGTGTGTTGCAAAAGGCGGCTTTTTAGCTTCCAAAAGGTGCCCTTTTGCATGATGAAAGACCGCCTTTTGCATCGCGATTTGCCGTCTTTTGCAAAACGCTTGCCTGCGGATAGTTTTTTATGTATGAGCGAGCAGGATATTTTATAATCCCGTATTCACTTTTTGCCAACAATCACCCGCAATTTATATAAATGCGTGTAAAATACTTAAAAGTTATGTAAAAGATTAAAAAAACAGAAAAATAGCTTATTATATAAGGTGTATGAAAAAGTTTTGCTTACATTTGCGCCCTAATTGAAAATATAAACCGTGATGCAGAAAAATCTTGTAATTGTCGAGAGTCCGGCAAAGGCCAAAACGATAGAAAAGTTTTTGGGCAAGGACTACAAAGTTATGTCAAGCTACGGACATATACGCGATTTGAAGAAAAAACAACTCAGCATAGATATAGACACTCTTCAGCCCGACTATGAAATACCCGAGGAAAAGAAAAAACTCGTTACCGAGCTGAAGAACAGCGCACAGAACTCTGAGAAAGTGTGGCTGGCATCCGATGAAGACCGCGAGGGAGAAGCCATATCATGGCACCTGTGCGAGGTGCTCGGACTTGACGAGGAGAAAACCAACCGCATTGTGTTCCACGAGATAACCAAGCCCGCCATACTCGAGGCCATAAAGCATCCGCGCCACCTTGACATGAACCTTGTCAACGCCCAGCAGGCGCGCCGCGTGCTCGACCGCCTTGTGGGCTTCAAGCTGTCGCCCGTGCTTTGGCGCAAGGTTAAGCCGGCACTGTCGGCAGGACGCGTGCAGAGCGTGGCCGTAAGGCTCATCGTTGAGCGCGAGCGCGAGATTCAGGCGTTCAAGAGCGAGCCTTATTTCCGCGTAAGCGCAATATTCGGCGTAACCGCCGCTGACGGCTCAATGTCGGAACTGAAGGCCGAGCTCGACAAGCGCTTCAGCACTCACGACGAGGTGCTGGCATTTCTCGACAAGTGCAAGACCGCCGGATTCACCGTAAGCGCGGTGACCAAAAAACCGCTGAAACGCACTCCGGCACCACCGTTCACCACATCAACCCTGCAGCAGGAGGCGGCCCGCAAACTGGGGTTCACCGTGTCGCAGACCATGATGGTGGCACAGCATCTGTATGAGAACGGACGCATAACATACATGCGTACCGACTCTGTGAACCTCTCGTCGCTCTGCATCAACTCGAGCAAGGACGAGATAATTAAGCTCTGGGGCGAGGAATACAGCAAGCCGCGCCAGTATCACACCCACTCAAAAGGCGCACAGGAGGCACACGAGGCCATACGCCCCACATATATGGAGAATACCGAAATAGAAGGCACGCAGCAGGAAAAACGTCTCTACGAACTGATATGGAAGCGCACGGCAGCATGCCAGATGGCCGACGCGCAGATAGAGAAAACCACCGTGACGATAAGCATAGACGGAACGGAAGAGCAGTTTGTGGCCAACGGAGAAGTTGTAAAGTTCGACGGATTCCTGAAGGTTTACCGCGAGTCGTTCGACGATGACGACAATCAGGAGGAGACATCGCACATACTGCCGCCCATGACTGAGGGACAGACGCTGCAGCGCCGCGAGGTTACGGCCACACAGCGCTTCAGCCAGGGACCGCTGAGATACACCGAGGCAAGCCTCGTGCACAAGCTCGAAGAGCTGGGCATAGGCCGCCCGTCTACCTACGCCCCCACCATAAGCACCATACAGCAGAGAGAGTATGTGCAGAAAGGCGACAAGAAAGGCGAGGAAAGACAATACATTGTTTACGTGCTGCAGGGCAACGTAATCAGCGAGAAGACCAAGACAGAGACCGTGGGCAACGAGAAGGGCAAGCTGCTGCCGACAGACATCGGCATGGTGGTAAACGACTTCCTGCTTAAATATTTCCCCACAATTATGGACTACAACTTCACGGCCAAGGTGGAACAGCAGTTTGACACCATTGCCGAGGGCAAGTCGCAGTGGACATCCATGATTAAGAACTTCTACAAAGACTTTGAGCCTACCGTAGAACAGACAATGAACACGCGCGAGGAGCACAAGGCAGGAGAGCGCGAGCTGGGCACCGACCCCGCAAGCGGCAAGCCCGTGTTTGTGAAGATTGGCCGCTTCGGCCCCGTAGTTCAGATAGGCAAGGCAGAGGATGAGGAGAAGCCGCGCTTCGCACAGATGCCGGCAGACAAGAGCATCGAGACCATAACTCTCGACGAGGCGCTCGAGCTTTTCAAGCTGCCGCGCACGCTCGGCGAGTTCGAAGGCTCGCCCGTAATCATCGGAGCCGGCCGCTTCGGCCCATACGTAATGCACGCCAAGAAGTATGTTTCGCTGCCAAAGAACGAGAATCCGCTTACCGTAACGCTCGACACGGCAATACAGCTCATCGAGAACAAGCGCCGGCAGGAAACCCAGCGCCACATCAAAGCCTTTGACGAGGAGCCCAAGCTGGAGGTGATGAACGGCCGCTACGGCCCTTACCTGGCCTACGACGGCAAGAACTACCGACTGCCGAAGAACCTGCACGACAAGGCCGCTGACCTGTCGCTCGAAGAGTGTATGGACATAATAAACACATCAAAGAAGAAATAAGGCCGATGACGAGAATCCTTATCATTGGATATATGGGGGCCGGAAAGACCACCATAGGCAAGGTGCTGGCAAAAGACCTGGGCCTGCAGTTCTACGACCTCGACTGGTATATAGAGGGCCGCATGCACAAAACCGTGCCACAGCTCTTTGCCGAGCGCGGCGAGGAAGGCTTCAGGAAGATTGAGCACAACATGCTGCACGAGGTGGCAGAGTTTGAAGATGTGGTGATAAGCTGCGGAGGAGGCACGCCGTGTTTCTACGACAACATGCCTTATATGAACACGCAGGGCGACACCGTTTACCTGAAGGCCAGTCCTGAAGTGCTCTATGCCCACCTCAAGATGGGAAAAGTGGAGCGGCCGCTCCTGAAAAACAAGACACCCGAAGAGATGCAGGCGTTTATAAAAGAACAGCTCGCCGTGCGCGAACAATATTATATGCAGGCAAAACACGTGCTCGACGTAAACGTGCTTGACAATTATGAGAAAATTCAAACATCCGTAGCTAACATGCGGAAATTGCTTAATATCTAAATTTTATAGCCCAGATGAAAAAATGGACCATTGAAGATTCTAACGAGCTCTATAACATGAGCGGTTGGGGAACATCCTATTTTGGTATTAACGAGAAAGGCGACGTGTATGTCACTCCGTGCAAGGATGACACGCAGATTGACCTGCACGACGTCATGGACGAGCTTTCGCTGCGCGACATCACAGCCCCCGTGCTGCTGCGTTTTCCAGATATTCTTGATAACAGAATAGAGAAGACGTGGAGCTGTTTCAAGAAGGCTTCAGACGAATACGGCTTTACAGGAGAAAACTTCATCATATATCCCATCAAGGTTAACCAGATGCAGCCCGTCGTTGAAGAGATTATCAGCCACGGACGCAAGTTCAATCTCGGACTCGAGGCCGGCAGCAAGCCCGAGCTTCACGCCGTTATCGCAGTGCAATGCCAGAGCGACTCGCTCATAATATGCAACGGATACAAGGACCAGAGCTACATAGAGCTGGCCCTGCTGGCGCAGAAAATGGGCAAGCGCATATTCATCGTGGTGGAGAAACTCAACGAGCTTGAGATTATTGCAAAGGCCGCAAAGAAGCTCAACGTAAGGCCAAACCTAGGCATCCGCATAAAGCTGGCTTCATCAGGAAGCGGCAAGTGGGAAGAGAGCGGAGGCGACGCAAGCAAGTTCGGACTTACAAGTTCTGAGCTGCTAAAGGCCTTGGAGACTCTCGAAAAGAAGGAAATGAAAGACTGCCTGCGCCTGATACACTTCCACATCGGCAGCCAGATAACCAAGATACGCCGCATACAGACAGCCCTGAGAGAGGCTTCGCAGTTCTATATACAGCTCCACAAGATGGGCTATAACGTCGACTTCGTTGACTGCGGAGGCGGACTTGGCGTAGACTATGACGGCACACGCTCGCCAAACAGCGAGAGCAGTGTGAACTATTCGATACAGGAATATGTCAACGACTGTATCTATACCTTCGTTGAGGCTGCCAACCGCAACGGCATACAGCATCCTAACATCATAACGGAGAGCGGCCGCTCGCTGTCGGCTCACCACTCGGTGCTGGTAATCGACGTGCTCGAAACGGCTTCGCTGCCCGAGATGGACGACGAGTTTGAGCCGGGAGAGGCATCGCATCCGCTCGTAAAAGACCTCTATGATATATGGGACAACCTTAATCCGCGCACCATGCTTGAAGACTGGCACGACGCAGAGCAGATACGCGACGAGGCCCTCGACCTGTTCAGTCACGGCATAGTAGACCTTCAGACGCGTGCCGAGATAGAGCGTATGTACTGGAGTGTGTGCCGCGAAATCAACTCTCTGGCCAAGAGCCTGAAGCATACGCCGGAGGAGTTGAAGAACCTCGACAAGATTCTAGCGGACAAATACTTCTGCAACTTCTCGCTCTTCCAGTCGCTGCCCGATGCCTGGGCTGTAGACCAGCTGTTCCCGATTGTGCCGCTGCAGAGGCTCAACGAGCGCCCCACACGCAGCGCAACGCTACAGGACATAACCTGCGACAGCGACGGAAAGATAACCAACTTTGTCACCAACCGCAACATCTCGCACATCCTTCCGGTACATACCCTGCGCAAGAACGAGCCTTATTATCTCGGCGTATTCCTCGTGGGAGCCTATCAGGAGATACTTGGCGACATGCACAACCTGTTCGGCGACACCAACGCCGCACACATAACGGTTAAGGACGGACGCTATCACATAGACCAGATATTCGACGGCGAGACCGTTGAAGAGGTGCTCAACTACGTTCGGTACAACCCGAAGAAACTGGTAAGACAGCTTGAAGTGTGGGTGACAAAGAGCGTCAAGCAGGGCAAGATTTCGCTCGAGGAAGGCAAGGAGTTCCTGTCTAACTATCGCTCAGGACTCTACGGATACACTTACCTCGAATAAAATAACAGAGCAGAGAGCCGATGCCATGGTGTCGGCTCTTGTTTTTATTACAGGTACAGACGGCATACAGCGATGCCAAAGGCCGCGTTGTTACTATATAATGATATGATGAAAGAGAAAATAACAGTAGTGAAAGTCGGCGGAGCCGTAGTAGAAGACGAGGCCCGCCTGAGCCGTTTGCTGAGCGACTTCAGTACCATTGAGGGCCGCAAGGTGCTTGTTCACGGCGGCGGTCGCCGCGCCACGGCAGTTGCCGCGCGCCTCGGCATTGAGAGTAAGATGGTCAACGGCCGCCGTATAACCGACCGAGACATGCTCGAAGTGGTTACTATGGTATATGGCGGACTGGTGAACAAGAACCTCGTTGCGCGCCTTCAGGCTAACGGCATAGACGCAATAGGACTCACAGGTGCCGACATCGACGTGATACGTTCGCACAAACGCCCCGTAAAGGACGTTGACTACGGCTTTGTGGGCGACGTAGACCGTGTGGACGGACATAAGCTCCGCACGCTCATAGAGGCCGGAATAACGCCCGTGATGGCGCCCTTGACGCACGACGGCAGCGGCAACATACTAAACACCAATGCCGATACCATAGCCGCAGAAACTGCAAAGGCATTGGCCGGATATTACGACGTAACGCTTATTTTCAGCTTCGAGAAGAAAGGAGTGCTCAGCAATCCCGACGACGAAGACAGCGTGATACCGCTCATAACCCGCGCCGACTTTGAGCGATATGTGGCCGACGGCACCGTGGCCGGAGGCATGCTGCCAAAGCTTGAGAATGCCTTTGAGGCAATAAGTGCCGGCGTTTCGCGCGTAAACATCACCCTTGCCACCGCCATCGACGGCCGCCACGGCACGATGATAACAGATTAAGGCACGAGTGAGAGCATTGCAGAATGAGAAAGGTTTGAGAGAGACTGAGCAAAAGTTTGAGTAATGCCATACGATGATTTGTGAGATATATAACCATGTCCTTACACGCTTGGCAACACCTTTGGCAACAGCGCTTTGAACATCACAATAAAGTCGGCTGGTACAAACTTCCCTGCGAGGGTTACAATCTCTTAATGGTAAATAAACGTTAAAACAGAAAAAAGACCGCACAAGTTTGTAACTTTCGGTCAACCAAATCGTCATTTAATTAGAGAGCAGATGAAAAATATCAGTTTCCGTAACGATGTTTTGCCGTTGAAAAACGTGCTCTTCCGCCTTGCATTGCGCATAACGCTCAATAAAGAGGAGGCCGAAGACATTGTACAGGACACGCTGATTAAAGTCTGGAACAGGCGCGACAGCCTGCAGGACATCGACTCGATAGAGGCTTTCAGCCTGACGATATGCCGCAACCTGTCGCTCGACAGACTGAAAAAGGCCGGAAACGACAACCAGCCGATAGGCGACGAGGAGATGGGTTCTGCCGATACAGCTTCTGACCCTTATGAAAGGATGATACAGAAAGACCGTGTCGAACTGGTGAAACGCATCGTTGACAGCCTGCCCGAGAAACAAAGAAGCTGCATGCAGCTGCGCGACTTCGAGGGAAAGAGCTACAAGGAGATAGCCACTGTTCTCGGCCTGAGCGAGGAACAAGTGAAGGTTAACATCTTCAGGGCCCGCCAGACAGTTAAACAAAAGTATAAAGAATATGATGGATATGGACTATAAATACATAGAACAGCTATTGGAACGCTACTGGAAGTGCGAGACAAGCCTCGAGGAGGAGCACATCCTGCGCACGTTCTTCAGACAGAAAGACGTGCCGGAAAGCCTGCGCCAATACAAGGACTTGTTCTGCTACGAGCATGAGGAGAAGGAAACCGACGTGCTTGGGGCTGACTTCGACGCCAAGATGCTGGCTATGGTTAACGAGCCGGAGCCTGTAAAGGCCGTTACGATAAGCCTCAGACAGCGCTTTATGCCTTTGCTGAAGGCTGCCGCTGCCGTGGTTATAGTCCTTACACTGGGCAACGTTGCGCAGGTGGCTTTCACTGACGGAGGGCAGGCTGTGCCTAATGTGGCAGGTATGCAGAAGACACAGGACGGCCCGTCGGTTGCAATGAGCGACTCGGCAAAGACCGACTCGATGAAGCAGGCCTCAGCCGCAACCACTGTATTAAAATAAGACATATTTCGATGCTTTCTCAATAAATCATGTTTAGTAAAACAAAAAAACGAAACTGTGAAGTTTCAATTCTCTCAAATTTTTCATAACATACTAACGTAAAGGAAAGGAGCCGTTATCTATTGTCAGATAACGGCTCCAGTTGTTTTATATATGTTCATTTATCTGTGTCAGCAGTGGCTTGTCCTGTTGCAGAGGCTATTTGCCTGTAGGCTTACGCTATATTTTTCTTCCTTTATAATATGTGTTGAAAGTGTCTTTGGCGTATCCGTTGTCGAGAACGACGAAGCTTGACGATGCTGCATTTTCAATTTTCATGCCTTTGTAGAACACTCTGAAGTTGTCTTTGGCATATCCACGGCCGAGCAGTGTGAAGCTCGACGCCGTTGCCCCGTCAATCTTCTGCCCCTTGTAGAACACTCTGAAGTTGTCTTTGGCATATCCACGGCCGAGCAGTGTGAAGC
>CAJMMQ010000021.1 GCA_905214625.1 uncultured bacterium | reverse complement strand
CATTTGCAGATATTAGTATTTGTTCATATATTTGCATCGGAATTCTATCTCTTGGCAAGAGATAGAATTTTTTATTATACCCTTATACCTTATTTTATTATATATAAGCCACCTGAATACGCTTCAAGACTGTGACGGGAACCAACAATACTTTTGTGCCTCTCTTGATCTCTGGTTCCCGCATCGAGTGCGGGATGACAGCTGTGTCAGTTTTAGGAGTTAAGACAAATGCTTTTCTTTGGTAGTTAAAGGAGTTATAGTAGTTAAAGAAGTTATAGTCAATAGCCTTGTTGCTTATTATCAACCACTACGCATTTGAATTCTTCACTCTCCGTTCTTCACTCTTCACTTAATCAGCATTTGGATTTTTCACTTTTCTTTTTTCACTTTCTTCAGACGGGAGTTATAGTCAATAGCCTTGTTGCTTATTATCAACCACTACGCATTTGAATTCTTCACTCTCCGTTCTTCACTCTTCACTTAATCAGCATTTGGATTTTTCACTTTTAATTTTTAATTCTTCATTGCGCGCAGCGCCTGCCTGCTCTTCGTTCTTCACTTATATGCATGTCATGTCCGACAGAACAGCAGCCTGAAAAAGCAGAAAACTATTTTATTTTGACGCTCTCAGAGTGGCGTTTTTCCAAACAAAATGTATTTTTGCCGGAAATAACGCAAAAATTACGCGTTTTTGTTAAGACACTGATATCATGCAACTTAAACAGATTTCAGAGAAAATGTCTTCGTGTTAAAAAACATTACTCGGCCGTTTACGAGTCGTTAGTGGCCGAGTTACGCATGACAAAGCGGCGGTTTGTCATGCGCTAACCAATGATTTAAGCAACAAAACAGGCTTATTTTGGGATAAAAATCGCAGAAAGTGCAAACAAACATTAATAAAAGTACCTTCTCAGGCGACATTAATTAACGTTTATTACCAGTAGGTTTTCTATTTCACAGAAAACTCTGTACATAAATTATGTAAAGAGTTTTGAACCTGCCGTGGCAGATTTAATTATGTCTCATCAATTGTCTTTTTGCGTATCAGCGTCAGTCCGTCGCGCAGCGGCAGCAGCACTTTTTCAACGCGTCTGTCGCCAACAACATAGTCGTTGAAATTTTCTATGCCTGCCGTCTGGCGGTCGCTGTTCTTTGGCACTTCGAGCACATGGCCGTCCCACAGCGTGTTGTCGGCAAGAATGAATCCGCCGGGACGCAGAACGGAAAGCACCATTTCGTATGTCTCGATATATGTGCGCTTGTCTCCGTCGATGAAAGCCATGTCGAACTCAATGCCCAGTTTTGGCGCCTCCTTTATGGCGTCGCCTATTATAAACCTGATTTTGTCGGCCACGGGCGAGTTTTCAATCCACGGACGTGTAAAGTCTTCCTGCTCGTCGTTAATCTCGTATGTGTACACCATTCCGCCCTCTTCCAGTCCTTCGGCCATACATATAGCGCTGTATCCGCTGAACGTCCCCACCTCAAGGATGTTCTTCGGCCGTATCATCCTCACCAGCATCTTCAGCAGCCGTCCCTGCAGATGTCCGCTCGCCATGCGTCCGCGCAGCAAGTGAACGTTGGTGGCACGCCACAATCTGTAAAGATAGTCGCCCTCCGGGTCGATGTGGGACAGAACGTAGTTTTCTAATTCATAATTCATAATTCACAATTCACGTTTTCTAATTCATAATTCATAATTCACAATTCACGTTTTCTAATTCATAATTCACAATTCATAATTGGGGCGTTTTTTAAATTTTTAATTCTTAATTTTTAATTTTTCTCTCCTCCCAATTATGAATTATAAATTATAAATTAGATATTAGTCCTTCTATCGCGAGTCGATAGGAGTCGAGGCCGAAGCCGCAGATGACGCCTACGCAGGCGCACGAAATCATTGACTTGTGGCGAAATTCCTCGCGCTTGTGAACATTAGATATGTGAACCTCAACGACAGGAGTCTTCAGCGAGCGGATACAGTCTTGCAGGGCTATGCTCGTGTGTGTGTAAGCACCTGCGTTGAGCACTATGCCGTCGTAGCTGAAGCCCACCTCCTGCATCTTGTTTATAAGTTCGCCTTCAATATTGCTCTGATAATATTCTATTTCCACATCCTCATAACGGCTGCGCAGCTTCGGCAGATAAGACTCGAAAGAGCTGTCGCCGTAGATGCCCGGCTCACGCTGTCCGAGCAGGTTGAGGTTAGGACCGTTGACAATAAGAATTTTCATAATCGGATATTTTTGTTTAACTTTGCAATGACACAGCGGCAAGCCGCACTGCAAAATTACGAAAATAAATGGAAACGGAGAATAAAAAGCCTACGAATGTGATACGTGCATATCAGCGCTACATCAAACTGCAGCGTAACTTTACGCCCAACACGCTCGACGCATATATGCGCGACCTTGACAAGCTGCTGAACTATCTCGGCAACGAAGGCATAAGCCCCGAGGATGCCAAGCTGAGCCACCTTCAGGCTTTTGCCGCCTCGCTTCACGACATTGGCATAGGTCCGCGCTCGCAGTGCCGCATACTGAGCGGCGTGAGGGCGTTCTACAAGTTTCTGTATCTCGACGGCTACGTAAAAGACGACCCCACGGAACTGCTGGAGTCGCCGCAGCTTGGCGACCACCTGCCCGAGGTGCTCACCACTGAAGAAGTAGACAGGCTGGAACAGGCCATCGACCTCAGCAAATGGGAAGGACAGCGCAACAAGGCCATAATAGAGATGCTGTTCAGCTGCGGACTGCGCGTAAGCGAGCTTGTAAACCTGAAAATGTCTGCGCTTTATCTCGACGAGCAGTTTGTAAGAATAATGGGCAAAGGCAACAAGGAGCGACTCGTGCCTATATCGGAAAATGCCATAAAGCAGCTGAAATACTGGTTTATTGACCGCAGCCACATGAACATAAAGCCCGGCGAGGAAGACTACGTGTTCCTGAACCGCCGCGGAGCGCACCTTACGCGCACCATGATACTGATAATGATAAAGCGACTGGGAGAAGAGGCCGGCATACAGAAGACCATAAGTCCGCACACGCTGCGCCACAGCTTTGCCACCGCCCTGCTTGAAGGCGGAGCCGACCTGCGCGCCATACAGACCATGCTCGGGCACGAAAGTATAGGCACAACCGAGATATACACGCACATCGACACGCACACGCTGCGCGAGGAAATTCTGAACCATCATCCGAGAAACATCTCCGCAAAGGAGAATAAGGTGGAAGAATAAGCCGGCAAAGGCGTGAGACAAGCATTCCGGCGCCTACGCCCGCAACATTTGCAGAGCTTGTTTTTCTGCCACAACGTGCAGATAAACGACAACCATTGTCTGTCATTTACCTCCATTCATCACCTCAAGGAGTTACTGACGCCCTAATAGAGCAAACCCATCAAAATCAACTGCACAAGAAATGTTTTTTATAATGAAATAAACAATAATGTCTATTTTAGCAGTAATAAAACGTATACTTTGTATTATTTGTTAAAATCTGATATATTACAGTAAACACATAGCGGAATTCAGAATATTTGCTTAACTTTGCGTAAACCACAACTCATCATTAACAATGGCAAAAATTACCGTCCAAAATACAGATATTAGCATTGTAAAGTACAATGAAGAAGACTACATCAGCCTTACAGACATGGCACGAAGCCAACTGCAAGAACATATTATCTTCCGTTGGCTTAGTCTTAAAAGTACTATTGAGTATCTTGGCGAATGGGAAATGTTATATAATCCCGATTTTAATTGTACCGAATTCGGTACAATTAAAAATGCGGCAGGAAGCAACAATTTTGTGCTTTCAGTAAAAACATGGATAGAAAGAACCCGCGCAATCGGCATTCGTTCGAAGGCTGGCCGCTATGGTGGCACGTATGCACATCGGGATATAGCATATCTGTTTGTCGAATATGGAAAACCTAAATGCCATTTTTATCGAACAAAATATGGCACAAAGCGAACGTCTTATTAAGCTAAACCAAATAGCAATCCATCAAATGAGCATATTGGAAAGTGGCGATACCGACCGTAAACTTTTGAAATAAATTATTTCATCTTAATATTTACAGATTATGAAAAAATTACTTTTTGCTTTTTTACTTGCCCTCGTAATTCACAATACATCTTTTGCAAGTGATTTTTCAAAATATCGCGGTGTCTGGGCTTCAAATGATGCTGAAGCGGTTATAACAGACAGCATTTGTATGTTCTTTGAGAAAACTCCAACAGGTCTGAGAGCATTTCTCAATGTTCCGACGCAAGACATATATAGCTGTACTACTTACAAAGATTCGGCATTTGTAGTTGAAACCACTACGCCTCTTACACTCACTGACGAGGTCAAGACTGTTAATGGAACAGCCGTCAAAACAATTCGTATTGGAGATAAAGTTATGTCTAAGGTCGAGGAGATAACAACCTGCAAGCCTTATGAAAAATCCCTTGCCAAAAGCAAGTTAGACATCGGCAAGTGTCTACAGGAATGGCGACTTGGCGCAAAGTTTGGAAAAGACGGCAATGTCTTTATGTGTGAGATTAATACCAACCGCCATATGTTTATCTATTTGATTAATACCAATATGACATATATCCGGGCAGCAGCAACAGCAAATAACAATAATGGCACATTGTTTTTTCAGAACATCCGTATGATGCGCAACAATAACACCGGAGAAATGACATCATATATGGAACCCGACAATTATAATATTGCCACAAACGATCTGATAATTGACAATAGTAAATTTAATCCAAATGCTTGCGTATTTAATCCTGACGGAGGAATTTACTGGTCGCTTATTTCGTTTACACCAGACCAAATCCAGATAAACGGTTGTGGTGAAACTTATTATATAAACCGTATTGACCAATTTGATGAATATTTTAAGTATGTCCCCTACGAAGCAGCACACTTAGAACAATAATCTTTCTTTGGGATAATGGGCTTTACCATACCTTTGTGGGCTTGGTAAAGCCTATATTTTATCCAACAGACAACTTGACCGATAAACAGTATTCGTCAAAGCATATTACCATAAGTTTAACCCAAATCATCAGGCTGCATATAGTTTTATCAATTTTGTTTATTCATGCTTTCATCCGCTCAATAAAAAACAGCAATCCGCCCTAATAATAATGACCTGTTTGGGTTAAAAGGCCGTTAAAAACCGGCAATTTATTGTTTTAATGTGTTAAATTATTGTTTTTCGATAAATTTTTATTGAAAATATTTGGAGCTTTCAAATATAGTTCATACATTTGCATATCGAAAAACGATAAATGATTATTGAATTTAAATAACGCCGCCAAGAGCAGGATGTAAAAAAAACGATGTCATAATGTAGTTTTTCAGAACGAGAAACGTCTAACGACAAAACAGATAAAGAATTAAATAAACAAGAATAATAACAAAATTAAAAACTATAGCACTATGGAACTGATTACGATTACCGCCACGACAATTATGAGTTTGTTCATGAACATAGCAGGAACAGCCAACTCTGACAACCGATTCGCATACAACGCCGAAATGAAGGACGGAAAAGTAAGCGCAATAGTTACTTACGACAACAGCGGCAAATATCTTACAGCCAAGACACGCAAGCAATATACATACGACGACCAGAACCGCGTGATAAGAAAAGAGGTGATGAAATGGAACAGCGACAAGCAAGAATGGGAAAACTGCCTCTGCATGGACTACACCTACAACGCCGGCAGCACAGTGCTCGACATGAAGGTATGGAAGAACAGCGACAACGCCTACGTGCAGAGCCAGCGCATGACATACAGCAGCATAAGCGGAAACGCCACAGGAGTTGACTGCTACACATGGAACTATAACAGCAACATGTATGAGCTTAACGACAACTACGTATTGTTCAGCAACTACACCGAAAACCTGCTGGCCGAAATAAGATAACCCAGAAAAATACTCTCTCTAATTAAATAAACAATGGTCTGCCCGCCGCAATACACTAAAGGGCGGCGGGCATTAAAAAAACAAAAGACGCAACAAGATGAAAACAAAGCTCAACATATTCTGCCTGCTTATCTTCGCCGTTATCATCGTAGACATATTAATGGCCACCGACCTTATGTTCAGCGGCATGGTCAGCGGATATAAGTCGGCCAAGCACACCCAAGAGACAAACACTGAAAGCGTAGACGGCTATCGCGTTGTGTCGCTCATACCGAACGAAATAACATGGCGCAACGCAATAACCATAACCGACAGCGCAACGAATAAGTCGTATAAGGCATGGCCCACACAGATTAACCTGCCGATAGAGGAGTCGCCGTCGGGCATCACAGGCAGAATTCTGTCAGTGATCATAGGCATAGCAATAATGGTGGCAGGCATCATCACGCTGGTTTCGTTCATACGCTTCGTGCTGAACATCAACCGCAACAACATCTTCACACGCAAGAACACCAAGTATCTTAAGCGCATAGGCTGGTGCATGGTAATTATAGGTCTGCTGGCAACGATAAAATACTGTAACGACGTGTATGCCGCCACACAGACGTTCAGCCTGACGGGCTACACCATCGGATATTCCGACGCCGTGTACACGGGCACGATACTCTTCGGACTATTCTCGCTCGTAATGGCCGAGTCGTTCTCTATCGGACTGAAAATGAAAGAGGAACAGGAACTAACGATATAATAACCTACGTAAACAACTCGAAAGGAAAAAGTATGGGTAAAATAATAGTAAACCTCGACGTGGAGATGGCAAAGCGCAAAATTTCGCTGGGCGAGCTGGCCGAGAGAGTGGAGCTTACGCAGGCTAATCTGTCGATACTGAAGACCGGCAAGGCCAAGGCCATACGCTTCACCACGCTCGAAGCAATATGCCGCGAGCTGGGATGCCAGCCAGGAGACATTCTGGAATACCGGGAGGAGACATAAACCGGCATACAGCACGGTATTTACACGAAAGCAACATTTTTACATACAAAACGTATAAAATTTATTAAATATAACAACAAGTAACAACATTCGAGAGATAAAAAAACTATCTTTGTTGAACTATTTTAAACTCTTTTTTATGAAAATAAAACATCTAATCATCACGGCCGCACTGTTCTTGGCAAGCACAGTGGGCATCATGGCACAGGGCATGCAGATGCCTCCCATCCCGGTTGACCCGGCAGTGAGAACAGGCAAACTGGCCAACGGACTTACTTATTACATCAGGAACAACGGCTATCCTGAGCACCGTGTAAACTTCTACATCGCTCAGCGCGTGGGTTCTATCCAGGAGAACGACGACCAGCGCGGTCTGGCTCACTTTCTGGAGCACATGGCCTTCAACGGCTCAGACAACTTCAAGGGCAACAACCTTATTGAATATCTGCGTTCAATCGGCGTAGAGTTCGGTTCAGACCTCAACGCATACACAGGCGTAGACCAGACAGTTTACAGAATATGCAACGTTCCTTCTACACGCGTAGAGGCTCTCGACTCTTGTCTTCTCATCCTGAAAGACTGGTCTAACGGCCTTACACTCGACGCTGAAGAAATTGACAAGGAGCGCGGCGTAATCAACGAAGAGTGGCGCCTGCGCACAGACGCACAGACAAGAATGTTTGAGCGCAACCTCGAGAAGATTTATCCGGGCAGCAAATACGGACAGCGCATGCCTATCGGTAAGATGGAGATTATCAACAACTTCAAGCCTGAAGTGCTCCGCCAGTACTACCATAAATGGTATCGCCCAGACAACCAGGCAATCATCGTTGTCGGCGACGTTGACGTAGACCGCACAGAGGCTAAAATCAAGGAGCTGTTCAGCGGCATCAAGCTTGACCCGAACGCTCCGAAGGTTGTAAACGAGCCTGTGCCCGACAACAACGAGGCTATAATCATTGTTGACAAAGACAAGGAACAGCAGGTTGACGTAATACAGATTATGTACAAGCATCCTGAAGTGCCCGACAGCCTGAAAAGCAGCCTCGCATATCTCGTTCAGAACTATGCTGTAAACCTCTCAACACAGATGCTCAACGCACGCTTGCAGGAAATAAAGCAGAATCCAGACTGTCCGTTCGTTCAGGCATACGCTTACGACGGCGACTTCATCCTGGCTTCTACAACTAAAGCATTCAACCTTGTAATCCTTCCGAAACCGGGCATGAGCGAGCAGGCCATCAGCACAGCCACACGCGAGGTTATGCGTGCCGTTAAGTTCGGCTTCACAGCCACTGAGTTTGAGCGCGCCAAGGCCGACTACATGAGCTCACTCGAGAAGGTTTACACCAACCGCAACAAGCGCGACAACGCAGTTTACGGTGACATCTACCGCGACAACTATCTTGGCAACGAGCCTATGCCTTCAATCGAGGACGAGTATCAGATAATGCAGCAGATTTCTCCGGTTATCCCCGTCGATGCTGTCAACGAGATCACCAAGGAACTGATAAGCGAGACTGACACCAACACTATCGTATTGGCATTCTACACAGAGAAAGAAGGCGCCGCATATCCTACAGCAGAATCAATCAAGAAGGCTATCGACGGCGTTCACTCAGAGCAGCTAACAGCATGGGTTGACAACGTTAAGAACGAACCGCTGATAAAGGTTCTGCCCAAGAAAGGCAGCATTAAGAGCGAAAAAGAAAACGCTAAGTTCGGATACAAGGAGCTTACACTGTCTAACGGTGCAAGAGTGATTTTGAAGAAAACTGACTATAAGGACGACGAGGTTATCCTCAGCGCTACATCTAAGGGCGGTGCCTCTCTGCTCGGCAAGGAAGACTACGCTAACATCAAGATGTTCGACATGGCCATTGGCTACAGCGGACTGGGCAACTTCAGCAGCACAGAGCTGCAGAAGGTACTGGCAGGAAAACAGGTTAACGTTGACCTTACAATGCAGAACCTGCACGAAACTGTAAGCGGAAGATCTACTCCTAAGGACATCGAGACTCTGTTCCAGATGACATATCTCTACTTCACAAACATCAACAAGGACGAGAAGAGCTACAACTCAATGGTGGGACTGATAAAGACCTCTCTGAAGAACAAGGAGCTTTCACCTGAGATGGCACTGTCAGACTCTGTAAAGAACACTCTCTACATGCACAACCCGCGCTTCGCCTCTATCGAGATGAAGGATGTTGAGAACGCTAACTACGACCGCATTCTGCAGATTGCAAAAGAGCGCACAGCCAACGCTGCCGACTTCACATTCACAATCATCGGTAACTTTGACGAGGCTGCCATCCGTCCGCTCATCGAGCAGTATATAGCTTCTCTGCCTGCAAAGGGCGCTAAGGAAAACTGGAAGCCTGTTACTACTTACAACAAGGGCAACACCGTTAACCAGTTCTACCGCAAGATGGAGACTCCGAAGGCTAACGCTTACATGTACTGGTATAACAACAAGACTCCTTACACTCTCGAGAACAGCATCTACGCTGACGCAGCAGGACAGATCCTGAGCATGATCTACCTGGAGAAGATCCGTGAGGAAGCCAGCGCTGCCTACTCTGCAGGAGCTGCCGGATACTCATCACTCGGAGGCGACGTTCCGTTCACATGCATCATCGGTGTTTGCCCGATGAAACCTGAAAAGAGCGACATGGCTATCGGCATCATGAACGACGAGGTTACTAAGATGACCAAGACAGTTGACGCTGAAATGCTCAGCAAGGTTAAGGAACTCATGCTGAAGCGTGCTGACGAAAACGTTAAGAAGAACAACTACTGGCTGGGCGTTATCCAGAGCTTCGACGAGTACGGAGTTGACACAAACACCGACTACAAGAAGATTGTAAGCGAAATGACTCCTGAGAAGATGGCTAAGTTCATGAAGAACGTCATCATCGGTGGCGGCAACAGCATCAAGGTTATCATGCTGCCTGACACAATGAAGAAATAACACATACGGTTATTAACCATACAAAAGGCTCCCTTACTTGCCGCACAAGGCAAAGGTAAGGGAGCCTTTCTTTTTGCCCTTTTATCAGGATAAGACACGGCTGACAGCATTGCAAAAGGCATGCTTTTACACGCTGAAAGGCCGCCTTTCGCAAGGTAAAAGCATACCTTTTGGAGATAAAGGAATGAGACAACCAAAATCAGTAATAAGCCTGTCTGAAGTAAACCTATATAAGGAATGACAACACAATATAATCGAAAAAAAATTTTCCGAGAAACTCGTCACTCATCACAAAGGCTCATAACCCGCTGCATATCAACATTTTACAGCGTGACGAGTTACATTTTCAACTCATCACATACAGGTCATCGCCCCATCCAAACATCCAATTAACCGGTTATTCAAAAACGATGTGACGAGTTGAACGGCAAACTCGTCACACTATAACGCATTGCTATTCAATAATTTACATAAGAATGTGACGAGTGACGAGTTTATTATAAAAACACATTAGTGTCCCGTTAAAACAGGACACTAATGTGTTGCTTTAATTAAAGCAGGATTATTCTCCACGTATAAACATGTTCTGATAGTTGATTGTAAGCCGTTTGAATGACAACACAAAATCTGTCCCTAACGAACCTGCAAACAACCGACTGTTTATTCCTGTGTTCGTAATCACTTCTGTATTATGCAATGTCACCTTAGAACCTGCCGCCTCGAAACAGAAATTTGGCAATGTTACTGCTTTTATCTGCGATATTCCGCCAAAGCCGCCACGTGAAGTTACATGTTCTGCCAATCCGTCAATGGCATCTGGAAATGTTTTAGCAAATTTATTCCCCAAGTCAGACTTTACATTTCCTGTATCAAAAATCAGGTCAAAAGGCTTTCCGTCATAGCTGATTCTTACTTGAGGCGTATTTGATGCCAGATACATATTTGGTTCACCCATAGATGCTTTTTGCGGAAAAACAAACTTTCCGGCCTCATTGTCTATGATTATTTCCTTGGCGTCCCTGATAAAGTGGTAACCTATAACTCCATCAAAAGCAAATACCGAATCGACCTCATGGTCTGGAGGTGCAACCATAAAAACAGGATTATGATATACCATTTCTCCTATTTTCATTGAATCTGCCACAGCAAGTTTTACAAGCCCAATCTCCATACCTGATACAGGAATAGAATCAGCTACAATTTTCAGACCAACTTCTTCTGCATACTTTTCTGAAACGAAATTGCCAAAAGAGCAACCTGTATCGAAAATATAGTTTCTCGTTATGCCGTTTACCTCTACAGGTATATAGATATGTTTGCCTCTTCCAACAGTTTCAACACTTAACGGCACAGCAACATCTCTATCAGGACGTTCAAGATAAGGTTTTGGAACATTGGCAAGTGCTTTGCTAACTTTTTCGATAAATACAAAACTGTAAAGAGATTCAAACGGAACTGATTCCTTTAGTGCATTCACCAGACTTTCTCCAACTTTTCCGGCTTGCTCATACATGCCTAAATTCAAGAGGTTCATGCCTTGCAAAGCAGCCATACCTATTGACGTTTGCGCACCAAGCTCGTTTTGGTGATGAGCCAACAAACTGTCAAGGGCAACGGCAGCATTTTCCAATTTATTAAATCCGATGCCTAACTGAGCATCTGCCACCAGATTAAGCATCTTCACACTCACGGAGCCTTTTAGATTCGGATATTCTTTTCTTAACTGAAACAGATCACCGCCATTCAGGATTTCACCCATTTTCACATCAGCCTGTGTTTGTGAATAAACAGAGCTATACCCCAACAAAAAGGCAACAAGAAAAAATGAAAGTCTATTTATAATTTGCATACCGATTGTAGATTTTGTATTAAACATGAAACAAATATACAAAATTCCATGATTTTTTCATCAGTATTTATGATTTATTATTTATTTGTCTTGCCGTCGGCCTTTCCATGGCATAGCCCTCTATAACAACACAAAGACAGACGGCAAGACGCTATATAATAATAGAATGACAATCCAAACAGATTATGATTGTGATATAATAACAGCAGAAATGCCATAAATATTCACCTTTATTGGCATACATTAAATTTGGCTTTTTTCCCATTAACCCGAAGCGTTACTTTTGGATTTGAAAATTTGGTAATATGAGGAAATACAAGTGTTACAGTAACTATGCCATTCTTTTCTGCTATTTTTACAGAAGTAGCAGAATATTCTTCTCCATTCCATGATGACGACCTGAGTTTTACATCTGAGACCAAATATCGCTCTCCTACTTGATTGTCCGTAAAAACGATTGTCACCTTATCATCGTAGTTGTTGAATCCTTGACAATGAGGCTTTGCTTTGGCAGCCAAAGCTATGACAACCCACAAAAATATAATTATAAATGTTTTCATATAAATATAATTTAAAAACGGTTCATTTCATTTACTCCTGCTCCTTGTCCACGGTACCTGTCTCGTGTCGAGTTAAAGGTGTATTGCAGAGTAAGCATAAAAGTACGGTTATTGGTTGTATTGAGCTTATAAATGGAAACATCTTTGCTCATGAGTGTTACATCACGATTGCTTTTGTTGAATATATCATTGGCCTCAATTGTTATGCTGAAACGATTATTGAAAAAAGCTTTATACAGTTTTGCATTGAGATAAGATGATGATTTCTGATACGTATTGTCGCTGTTTCCTGCACTCATCCATTGCATATCCACATTCATCCAAATATCAAAAGGCAGATGAACTGCATTTTGAAATTGCACAAGACCGATGGGGTTTTCCAACCTCTTACGACCATTTGAATATTCTATGGCCAGCCATTGTTTCATAATTCCCATGTTGACTCTCGGTTGCCATATACCAACATTAAACTGCCCACCTACAAAAGCCTGTAAGCCTTGAATTTTAGAGAAATTATCCATTGTTATAAGTTTTATCTCGCCATCATCACCATACGGACAAGTGGTGTTCATTATCGGGTCTTTCTTATAGGTATAGGTAATCTGACCGAAGAACTGATGCCATGCTCCCATTAGCTCCAAAGAATGTATTTTCTCCTGTTTAAGAAATGGATTGCCACTTTCAAGAGTAAACCGGTTAATATAGTCCACAGTACCGTCAAGATCTGCATATTCCGGACGTTGTGTCTTGTGTGTATAACTTATGGAGAGCTGTACATTCTTAATCTTAGTTGACAGCGATAACGATGGAAAAAGATTGTTATAACTTCTACTTTGATCGTCTTTTTTCTGGCCATTATCAAAATAATCAAAATTCACATGTTCATATCGTAAACCCACGTTGACATTAAAATTTCTGAAAGACTGGCCTATTTCAAAAAATCCGGCAATATTGTTTTCTTCCACGTTAGAAGCTGAGCTACCAATTATTGATGCATCTGTAATGTAATCAGACGAGAAGCGTGAAGATGTATATTCCTCTCCTATTTCTATTCCTCCTTTCCATAGCGGATAACTGAAAACAAGTCTTTCGGCAAACAGGTGGCTTCTATTTGCCCCGATGGAGTTGACAATAGAGTTATCCTGATTCTCGCTTGTCTCATCGTTCCACATATTCGTCCTGCTTTTGCGCCACATATAATCCATATTGAAGTCTATTCCAAGTTTGCCTATTTCACCATTGTAATAGAGATTTGCATGGTGTTTGGGGAGTATGTTATTTCTAGTGCGGCCAAGCATTACCAGATTATCATAAAGCATATCATCAGTAAATATTTTACTGATACCAATATGTTCTGTCTTTTGTTTCGTAAAACCATTAGAATAATAAGCTCCTATGGAATGATTTTCACTGAACATATATGAAAAGCCTGCTTTTCCAAAGAACTCATTTGTACACATATTTCCATCTTGAGCCAACGTCTGATTCCATATTACGGAAGACTGTGTGAGCATATCAACTTCGTTGCTACTTTGGAATTTACCCCACATATAGCCGAAATTGCCAAATAATTCAAGTCCGCCTGTACGGAATTTGAAGTTTGCTTGGTCAACGGTACGAAAATATTTTTGCATAACACCCTGTGTCCGAATAGTCATGCCAAAGCCGTCACCTTGAGGTCGTTTTGTTTGAATACGAATAACTGATTTTACCGAGGCATCATATTTTGCTCCAGGATTTGTTATTACTTCAATATTTTTAATATCTGCAGAACTCAACTGAGATAGTTGCGTAAGATCCATGACTTCACGACCATTTATATAAATAGCAGGAGAACCCTTACCAAATACTTCGAAATTACCATCACGTCCAAGAACCATAGGGACTTGTGTAAGAACATCATTTGCCGTACCTGCATGCTCAAGTTGAGAGCCTGCCACATTAGTGACAAGGACATCTCCTTTCATCGTTGTTACAGGGCGGTTTGCTTTTACAACCACCTCTCCCAGCATTACATTCTCCGTATTAAGCGTAATTATGCCCAGATTCCCAGAAGATGGAATGACAACAAGTTTGTCTGCATAGCCAATTGAAGACAATTTTAACAATTCGGCATTACTCTGTTCTTCACTGAAAAGGAAAATCCCATTTTCGTCAGTAACTGTACCTGTTATATAGGTAGAATCGGCTCTTAGTAGAACCACGTTAACAAAGCCAAGAGGAGAATTGTTTTCGTCCATAACCTTGCCAGTTATACTTTGAGCCATTGCTGTAACCGAAGTAACAGCCATAACAATTAATGTGAATATTGTTTTCATATTAAATTGATTATTGGTTTTTGATACAAAATTACAGCCGTCGTAAACTCTTTGCAATACCCAAAAGTATACAAATGTGTTTATTGGTAAAAAAATACACTTTTAGGTATGGCATATCGTTGAAGATAGACATAATTTTGCACCTCAAAAATAATAAAGAATATGACAAATGAAGAAATACGCCTTATTTCAGACTATAGGATTGCGATTGCTGGATCTACCGATTTTACAAACAACATTAAGACCGAATTGTATAAATCCGGTTTCAAGTCAATTACCATTATTTCATCAACAGACTGGTATCCAGATACTGTCTCTGTTGATATGATTATAGAGTATGTGGGTGATTGTATTTCCGGTTTAAAGGACAACATTTCAATACCTATAATATATCCTTTTGATTTTGTATATGGTGCAGGAGCAATTGTAATAAAACCTGACGACAAGAATGAATTACATCACAAAAGTGATATGCGCTTTTGGGTTGCTGAATATATGGCCGGTTATTGTGCTTTCTGGAATATAGAAGGATGCGAGTGGTTATATTCTGCCCTTTCGGCAATAAGAGAAGGCAAAACAAGTGAGGCTGCTCTGAAAACAGCGGCGCACGTCTGTGCACGGATAGCTGTCAACATCGCCGTTAATCGCAAAGTAAAATATTTTCCAAAATTCTACCTTTGCAGGAACTTAGATTAGTTTGTTGTTCATGGCCGCGGCTATGGCTTCAGAGATATTACGTACATCAAGTTTCTCAAATATGCGTTGTCGATATTTCTTTATCGTGTCGGGAGACAAGCATAGTTTATCTGCAATCTCCACCATAGTATATCCCTGCATGGAAAGTGTAAGTACAGATTTTTCTCCATCTGTAAGCGTAGGAATCTGTTTTCTTTTCCATTTGCGAGAAACGGTATTATACTCAAAGAAATCAGATGTACCTATATGGTGCATCTCTATATGTCCAACATCGGTATGTGTTGCCGCCGACACTACGCATAATGCAAGCCATACACGACCGTCGGAAGTGAGTCTAAGTGGTGTCAGCTTATGATTGACAAGGATTTTTCGCCCTTTGTTGAGAATATGAAAGTCGTATGAGATATACCAATCCTTGCGTTCCTCAACTGGGATATCATTGTAGAAAGCAAAACCTGTTCTATTTATACTCAACAACAATGACAGCTCATTTTCCGGAACATAATCGAGATAAAATCGGTAGCCTAACTCTCTCACACGCTCCTGCGATTGTCCACACAGAAACATAGAATTGGGTGACACATACAAAAAATTCTGCTTGAAATAATCGATGATATAGACACTCTGATAAGATATTCGCGAAAATGCCTCGACCGAACGGATGCATTCATCCACTCGGCTATAATCAAGTTCCTCTGAAAATTTAACCTCGTTGTCGGGTATGAAAAATTCGTCTGACTTATTCATATTAAAATGCGAAATATTAGACATGGAACAAATATACGAAATCCCATGAATTTTCCAGCAATATTTATGATTTATTATTTATTTGTCTTGCCGTCGGCCTTTCCATGGCATAAGCTCTATTCATGCAAAAAAAGCAGACGGCAAGACGCTCTGTATAAAACGATAACCCAACAGGATTATGATGAACGGTTCAGCTTAAAGTTCGTGAAGTTCTTTCAGCTTGTCAGCCATTTTCTCTATCATAACCGTTGACAGGATGATCTTGCCCTGGCGGTCGATAAGATACATGGCAGGAATCCACTTGATTTTATACATCTGCGAAATTTGGGTTTCCTTCCATTTCTTCAGTTCGCTGACGTTGAGCCAGTCCATGCCGTTGGCCTCAACATAGTTTTTCCAATTTTCTTTTTTGTCGTCGAACGACACACTTACAAACTTGATGCGCTCGCCGTATTTGGCATAGAGTTCCTTCAGCATGGGCACATCCTTTCGGCAGTCGGGACACCACGAAGCCCAGAAGTCGAGCACGACATAGTTTCCGCGCAACTGGCTGAGCGTGTGTTCTGTGCCGTTGATGTCCTTCAGAGTGAAATCGGGAGCCTCAGTTCCGGGCTTCAGCAGTTCGGTTGCATAGCGCGAGTCGGCATCCTGAGCCGCAGCGCCAAGGACAGTCATGATGGCGAAAGCCGCCATAAAGATAAGTTTTTTCATAACGCTAAAATTTATTTTGGTTAATAAAATTCACTACAAACATCATGCCTGAACGACAGCAGATGTGCAAGCACGACACGAAGAGTCAGAGGCGCTCCATGCGCAGCACACGGTCGCAATAGTCTACCACGGCCATGCGGTGGGTTACAAAGATGATGGTGCGCTGTCTGTCTGCCAGCAGATTGGCAAGCAGGCGGCGCTCTGTGTCAGGGTCGAGCGAGCTTGTAGCCTCGTCGAAGAGCATCACGCTGCCGTCGCGCAGCAGCGCCCGGGCTATGGCTATGCGCTGCGCCTGACCTTCGCTCAGTCCCCCGCCCGACTCAGAGCATACGGTGTCGAGCCCGTCGGGCAGCTCGCTGACAAAGTCGGCACAGGCACGATGAAGGGCGTTGAGCATATCCTCGTCAGTGGCCGAAAGGTTTCCAAGCCTCAGATTGTCGCGAATGGTGCCGCTCAGCAGCGTGTTGCCCTGCGGCACATATACAAAGTTGCAGCGCGTGAGCGACGACAACTGGTAGATTTCGCCTCGTCCGTTGTATATCACGGCGCGTCCCGAGTCAGGGCGTATCAGAGCAAGAATCATGCGCACAAGAGTGGTCTTGCCGGTGCCGGTCTCGCCGAGCACGGCAGTACAGCTGCCCGGGGTGAAGTCGAACGAAAAGTTATTCATTATCTCACGTTCGCCGTCGGCATAGGCATATGCTACATTCTCGAAGCGCACGCCCACCCCACCGTCGGCAGCTACATGCAGCGGAGCGCCCTGCTCCTCAAGCGGATTTTCCTCAAGTTCCATGAGCCGTTCTGCCGCCGTGAGCACCGACACAAACTGAGGAACAAGCTTTGTCAGATTGCGTGCCGGCCCTTGTATGCGCGCCACGAGCTGCAGAAAGGCCGTCATGCCGCCGAAAGACAGCGTGTGGCCGTACATCCTTATGGCTCCCCACAGAAAGGCGATAAGATAGCCTGCCGCAAAGCCGAAGTTGAGGACAAAGCTCGAGAACAGCGAGAAGGCCGTGCGCCTTACCACATTATGCCGCAGTTCGCTCTGCGTTGCCTCAAGCCGCTCCACCATGGCGTCATCTTTTTCAAGAGTCTTTATGAGCATGCGGTTCTGTATGGTTTCCTGCAGCACGCTCTGCACGCGGCTGTCGCAGTTGCGAACGTTGCGCGTAAGACTGCGCATGCGCCCCACGTAGAGCCTGCTGACAAGCATAAACAGCGGCAGCATTATCACGATGACAACGGCCAGCATGGCATCCATGGAGAACAGATAGAAAAACGAGCCGAGAAAAAGAGCCACCACCGAAAGCGTGTTGGGCATGGTTTCGGTAAGAAACTCCACTACAGTCCTTACGTCAAGCTCAAGCCTGTTGAGCACGTCGCCGCTGTGCATGCTGTCGCGTCCACGCCACTCTGAGCGCAGTATGCGGTCGAGCATGTGCTGCTGCATGCGGTTCTGCGCCTTTATGCCGAGAATGTTTCTCACCCATACCGAAGCTATGCTGACGCCAAAGTCGCAAAGCACAAACACGCCCATAAGCGCCACAGCCGCATAGAGCGAGCCGCTGCGGACATGAGATGCCACGTCGATGGCATTCTGAACAGCCCACACGGACATCAAGCTGGCAGCCACGCCGAGCAGTCCGAGCGCGGCGTTGAGCACGGCCTGAAGCCGGTTGCCGCGCCAAGCGTGCCACAACCAGCGCAAAATAGCCTTGACGGGATATTTGCTTTGGGGTATTCTCAACAGGTTCTTTATCTTCATAAGCTTCTGCTAAAGATGCTTCCGGGTATGTCGCAGACACCACGCCGGAATGCAGGACTGATGTCAGCATACTGGTGCGGAGATGTTGTCAGCCGCGCGTGTCGGCTCCCCACATCATCTTCTGGCGCAAGGTGGAGAAGTATTTCTGACTGCTGCGCTTCACGATTTTTATGTTGTATGGTGCCTTGCGTATGGTGAGCCGTGTCTTCTCGCTGCACTTTGCCGACTGTCCGTCGACGGCAATGAGGAAGTTATGGTTACGGCTCTCCACGGTGAGAGTTATTTCAGAGTCGTCTGAAATCACCATCGGCCTGATGTTCAGACTGTGCGGAGCCACCGGCGTAAGGCACAGGATGCCCGTCTGCGGCACGATGATAGGTCCGCCGTTCGACAGCGAATAAGCCGTTGAGCCTGTAGGAGTGCTGACAATGAGTCCGTCGGCCTGATATGTAACGAGATACTCGCCGTTGATGCTTGTGCGTATTGATATCATCGAGGCATTGTCGCGCTTCAGCACGGCTATATCGTTGAGCGCATGGCTCACACCCGGCAGAGGCTTGCCGTCGGCCTCAACGCATATTACCGAATGGTTCTCCAGCGTGTAGTCGCCGCGATAGAGCGAGTCGAGCGCGCTCTCGGCTTCGGTAGGCACGATGTCTGCCAGGAATCCGAGCCGACCCATATTGACTCCAAGTATTGGTATATTCTTGCTTCCTACGAGCCCCGCCGCACGCAACAGCGTGCCGTCGCCGCCCATAGATATGACGAAATCAGCCATGAAGTTGCCTCCCTCAAACACTTCAACGGAGCCTGGCGACAGTCGTCCGGTGCTTACAAGAAAGTCGTAAAAAAGTTTTTCAACGCACACTTCAGCGCCGCGGCGCGTGAGATACGACATTATATCCCGGATGTTAGCCGACTTCTTTGCCTGATAGATATTTCCAAATAGTGCGAATTTAAACTTGCGCGACCCCATAATTTTAAGCTTTTAAATTTCTTTTTTAGTACAGGATGCAGAAAAATGACAAACATTTAGTAACTTTGCCAATGAATAAACTTATCTGCAAAGATGTCACAAGCCCCGTATGACAACAGCCAGAAAGCCGCCTGCACAAGGCTTGTCATATGCAAAATTACATCATTTTGCGGAATAACAGATACTGCTAACTAAATAAATTTGTAAAAAATGACGAAATTAAGCGTAAACATCAACAAGGTGGCTACCATACGCAACGCACGCGGAGGCAACAATCCCGACGTGCTGAAAGTGGCCGTTGATTGTGAAAAGTTTGGCGCGCAAGGCATCACCGTGCATCCACGTCCTGACGAAAGACACATCAGATACCAGGACGTAAGAGACATCAAACCACTGATAACAACAGAGTTTAACATAGAGGGTAACCCAATTGACAAATATATTAAGCTGGTGCTCGAGGTGAAGCCCACCCAGGTAACACTTGTGCCCGATGCTGACAACCAGATAACGAGCAACCACGGATGGGACACAGTGGCCAACAAGGGCTTTCTGACCGACGTGATAGGACAGTTTAAGGAGGCAGGCATCAGAACGTCGATATTCGTCGATGCCGAGCCTAAGATGGTTGAAGCGGCACGTATGTGCGGCACCGACAGAATAGAGCTTTACACCGAGCCATACGCAGCAGGCTATGAGGCCAACCGCGAAGAGGCGATAAAGCCGTTCGTAGAGGCGGCAGAAGTGGCAAGAGAAGTGGGGCTTGGCCTCAACGCAGGACACGACCTCAGTCTGCAGAACCTGACCTATTTCCATCAGAACATTCCATGGCTCGACGAAGTCAGCATAGGTCACGCACTGATATGCGATGCGCTGTATTTCGGCCTTGAAGACACGATAAAGAGATATCTGGCTTGCCTGAAATAAGGCTATGCCATCATTATACAAATAAACGTTTAAACCTTAAAATTCAGAAAACCACATGGCTAAAGTTTATGAATTCCTGGCTACAGGCTTCGAAGAGATTGAAGCCCTCATACCATTAGATATTATGCGCCGCGCAGGCGTTGAGTTTAAAACCGTGAGCGTTACAGGCGCAAAGGAAGTTGAATCGGCACACGGAGTGAAAATCACTGCCGACCTGCTGTTTGAAGAGGCTGACCTCAGCGACGCCGACCTGCTCATGCTGCCGGGCGGACTGCCGGGAGCAACCAACCTCAACGAGCATGTTGGAGTAAAGAAGTCTCTCATAGAGCAGAACCGCAAGGGCAAGATGATCGGTGCAATATGTGCCGCACCTATGGTGCTTGGCGGAATTGGCCTGCTGAGGGGCAAGCGTGCCACATGTTATCCCGGATTCGAGAAATATCTTGATGAAGCAGAATACACACACGAACTGTGCACCGTAGACGGCAACATCACTACCGGAGAAGGTCCGGCTGCCACCCTGCCCTATGCCTACACACTGCTCGAGGCTCTTACCGACCATAAGACAGCCGACAGCGTGGCCGAAGGCATGATGTTCAAGCATCTCATGATGAAATAACAACAACCGGCTCATCAGCCCGGATACGGCAGCAAGACTTGTATTCGGGCTGATGAATATATAAGCACGGATTAGCCCCCGTGGCGGCGTGTATGCATGATGCGGAACACATACATCTGTCCTGCATCTGAAGATATAGCCTGCATGGGCACAGCTGCACGCCCATACACACATAGAAAACTTACTGACAATAAGACAAAACAAGAAGAATCACAAGAAGAATATTATGGACTATGTTGTAATCGTTGCCGGAGGCAAAGGATTGAGGATGGGCTCTGACATACCAAAGCAATTCTTGCCTGTCAACGGATTTCCTGTCCTTATGCACACAATAAAAAGATTCAAAGAATACAGCACCACGCTGAAAATAATACTTGTGCTGCCTAAGGAACAACAGGAATATTGGCACGAACTGTGCAAGAAATATCACTTCGCTGCTGAATATCAGATAGCGGACGGAGGCGAGACACGCTTCCACTCAGTCAGAAACGGACTGGCATGTATACCCGACGACGAAACAGGAGTGGTTGGCATACACGACGGTGTGCGCCCGTTCCCGTCGATTGAGGTGATATCCAACTGCTATGAAACAGCAAGAACACGCAAGGCCGTGGTGCCGGTTACGCCTGTAGTAGAAACCCTGATACATCTCAACGCCGAAAACAAGAGCACCACAGTGCCAAGACAGGAGTATCGCCTTGTCCAGACGCCGCAGACCTTTGACATACAGCTGCTGAAGGAGGCATACAAGCAGCCCTACCGTGAAGACTTTACCGACGACGCCTCTGTGGCAGAAAGCATCGGGCAAAGTCCGACGCTCATAGAGGGCAACCGCGAAAACATAAAGATAACCACTCCGTTCGACCTGCTTATAGCAAGGGTGCTGGCGTAGATAATTTGCTGACATAATATTTTCATCTAATCTGAAACATCTCTCAAAACGCGACAATGCTCGACATATTAGACCAGGACATACAGTATCTTCCGGGCGTAGGCCCAAGGCGCAAGACTCTGCTCAGTAAGGAACTGGGCATCAGCACCTATAAGGAACTGCTTGAATATTACCCATACAAATATGTCGACCGCAGCCGCATATACCGCATAAATGAACTTTCGGGCGACATGCCCTTCGTCCAGATACGTGCAAGAATACTGAGTTTTGAGACTTTCGAGATGGGCTTCCACCGCACAAGGGTAGTGGCACATGTGTCAGACGGAACCGGAGTGGCAGACATCGTGTGGTTTTCGGGAGCAAAATACATCATCAGCCACTATAAACTTTCTACCGACTACATAATATTCGGCAGACCTACCGTGTTCAACGGGCGCTACCAGTTTGCACATCCCGACATTGATCCGGCATCAGAAATGCAGCTATCACAGATGGGACTGCAGCCGTATTATGTAACTACGGAAAACATGAAGAAGACGGGCATGACGTCGAGAGCCATAGAAAAGCTCATAAAAAGCATGCTCGACAACATGAAAGAACCGCTCAGGGAAACCCTGCCCGACTTCATAACCAAGCCGCTGAACATGATTTCAAGGGATGAGGCATTCAGAAAAATCCACTATCCGAAAACACCTGACGACATGAGCAGGGCACGCTACCGGCTAAAGTTTGAAGAGCTTTTTTATGTCCAGCTCAACATCCTGAGATACGCAAATGACCACAGGCGCAAATACCGGGGATATGTTTTCAACCGCGTAGGCAGCACATTCAACGACTTTTATTTCAACCACCTGCCTTTCCCGCTTACCGGAGCGCAGAAACGCGTGATAAAGGAAATAAGAAAAGACATGGGCTCAGGCCGCCAGATGAACCGTCTGCTGCAAGGCGACGTGGGCAGCGGAAAAACTCTCGTTGCGCTGATGTCTATGCTTATTGCCATCGACAACGGTTTTCAGGCGTGTATAATGGCACCTACCGAAATTCTTGCAGAGCAGCATCTTGCAACGATTAAAGGCATGCTTGAAGGCATGGACGTCAGCGTTGAGCTGCTAACCGGCATCGTTAAAGGCAAACGCCGCAAGGCAGTGCTTGACGGGTTGGCAGACGGAAGCGTAAAGATTCTCGTTGGCACACATGCCGTTATTGAAGACACTGTGCAGTTTGCACGCCTTGGCTTTGTGGTGGTAGACGAGCAACACCGCTTCGGCGTGGCGCAGAGGGCGCGCTTGTGGAACAAGAGCGACAATCCGCCTCATGTACTCGTTATGACGGCAACCCCCATTCCGCGCACGTTGGCTATGACCATTTACGGCGACCTCGACGTAAGTATTATAGACGAATTGCCTCCGGGACGCAAGCCGGTTGTCACCATACACAAATTTGACGACCAGACGACCAGTCTCTATAACGGAATAAGAAAGCAGATAAACGAGGGCAGACAGGTGTATATTGTATTTCCGCTGATAAAAGAAAGCGAGAAAATAGACCTGAAAAATCTTGAAGACGGATTTGAAGGACTTAAAGAGGCATTCCCGGAATTCAGGCTTAGCAAAGTTCACGGCAAAATGAAACCTGCCGAAAAAGAAGACGAGATGAAACGCTTCGTAAGCGGCGAAACTCAGATTCTGGTTGCCACTACGGTGATAGAGGTGGGCGTAAACGTGCCCAACGCATCCGTTATGGTAATACTCAATGCCGAACGGTTCGGACTGTCGCAGCTCCACCAGCTGCGCGGACGCGTAGGCCGAGGCGCCGACCAGTCATATTGCATACTGGTAAGCAAGCGCAAACTGGGCGACGATACACAGAAGCGAATAAACATAATGTGCGACACCAACGACGGATTCAAGATTGCCGAAGCCGACCTGAAACTGCGCGGACCGGGCGACCTTGAGGGAACGCAGCAAAGCGGAATGGCCTTCGACCTGAAAATCGCAGACATAGCACGCGACGGGCAACTTGTTCAACTGGCACGCGACGAGGCACAAAAAATTATAGACAACGACCCACTTTGTCAAAAGCATGAATACATGATGATGTGGAGAAGACTTGACGCCCTGCGCAAGACAAATATCAACTGGTCGGCAATCTCGTAAATTTTAACACCAACCGGCAAACACGGTGCAACATCCGAATTTGTCAATATATTTGAGTTTAACCAAATTGCTAAAAACAAGATTATCAACCAGTTAGCATAAGTTAAATAGTTAAGCATCCGTGGCCTGGTTTGTTAAAGTGTCCATAAAGTTGTTAAACAGAAATTCAACTATCACACTTTTTTATTATCTTTGCAAAGGTTTTTGTGATAGACCGGAAAATACTTATCTGTTACCTTTTTCTGACTATCGCCGCGGTTGCCTCCGCATTTTTATCTTAACCAAGAATAATAAATTATGTATTTTAAAAGAACAATAAAGAGTTTAGCATTTACGGCATTATTTACAATTACGGCAGTATCAGCCTCTGCCCAAGACCTGTTAGCCCGTCAGGCCCCAATCGACAGAAAGATGAAAACAGTTGATACGCTGGCACTTAAAAACATAATACAAAGAGAACAAACAGGCTCTCCTTCTGCACAATTATACAAGGAATGGAGCAACAAATACGCACATCGCGCCACTACTCTTCCCGACTCATTCTTAATTAACCTCAAACACTTCTGCATGCCTACGACAAGCAAAGTAATAACATCCAACTTCGGCCGTCGTTGGGGTCGCATGCACAAGGGTATCGACGTTAAGGTTTACATCGGCGACACTATACGCGCCGCATTCAGCGGAAAGGTAAGAATTGTAAGATATGAGGCCAAGGGATATGGAAACTATGTTGTGATACGCCACTACAACGGCCTTGAAACCATATACGGACACATGTCTAAACATCTCGTTGAGGAAAACCAGACGGTAAAGGCAGGAGAGCCTATAGGACTTGGAGGAAACACCGGACGAAGCACAGGTTCGCACTTGCATTTTGAGACGCGCTTATGCGGAGTTGCGCTTAACCCGGCTCTTATGTTCGACTTCAGAAATCAAGACGTTACCGGAGACACTTATCTCTTCCGCAAGGACACCTACGACAACGAATCTGAACTCGCAAACAAAGAAAGAGGAAAGATCGACAGCGACTATGCTTCAACAAGCAAGCGCAGTTCTTCAAGTAAGAGCAACGCCAGTGGCGACATTCGCTATCACAAGGTGAAACGCGGTGAGACATTGTCAAGCATTGCAAAAAAACGCAACACTACAATCGAAGAACTTTGCAAGCTTAATCATATCACAAAGAGAATGCGTATTCGTCCGGGACAAATCTTAAGATACTCATAATTGTTAATGTCTATAAATGTAAAGCGGCTGTCAGCATTATGTTGGCAACCGCTTTTTTTACCCCAACCATTAGGATTAGTGGTAATTCATAACTTCTAATTTTTTATCACCGCACGTATGACAAACCAAACATGCATTACGATTGTTGTAAACAGGCCGTAATGACGACTCATAATACCGAAGCGCTCAAGAAGCGACGCCCTGTGATTCTTCGTAGACTGCCCCTCGCGCTGATAGTTGGCTATAGTAGCATGAATATTAACCAGCGGCAACGACATCTTGTCGGCTTCATTCATAACACGAATACACCAGTCTACATCAGCAGAGAAACGATAATGCAAATCGTATGCTACTCTTTTGGCTATATCAGTGCGTGCGTAAAAAGCCTGATGGCACACAAGCATGCCATGACGGAAGGAACGCCACGTAAGTTTTTCTGGAGGAGTAAGCCTGCGCTTGCTCATATAATTACCATCATTATCCACCCAGTCAGTGTCGCCATACAGAACTGCCGGTAACGGCTGTCCCTCACTGCGACACTCCTCCAAACGTGCGTTGGATGCAATAACGGCCAATGTTTCGGCTGAAGGGAAAAAATCTCCAGCGTTAAGGAAACATACATAATCGCCAGTTGCCATTCTGCGGCCTTTGTTCATGGCATCATACAAGCCCTTGTCAGGCTCAGACACTACTATTACTTCATGCCCGTTATCCGCCGCGTCTGAAGCCTTTTTATACTCTTCGGCAAGCTGCCGAGTGCCGTCAGACGAAGCCCCGTCGACAATAAGATGCTCCACATCGGTGTAAGTCTGCAACGCCACGCTGTTGGCCGTGCGCATAAACACATCAGCCGCATTATAAGTAATGGTTACAATGGTAAATTTTATCATAATCTGTAATGCTTGTAAGCCCTTGCCTGATTATAAACCTCAATATATTTCATTGCCACGCTCTGCTGCGAATAACTAACCGAAACTTTCTTCACGGCATTGTCGCTCAGCGCGCCATAATCAGCCTCCGACAGAACCCAACGCATGCCTTCAGCTAAATCTTCAGCACTCTTATATTCGGCCACATAACCGTTCTTTCTGTGGTCTATCATCTCAGGTATGCCGCCCGATTTAAACCCCACACAGGGCACTCCGCAGGCCATGGCCTCCATTATGGTGTTGGGCAGGTTGTCTTCGAGCGAAGGCAGCACAAACAGGTCTGCCGCATTATATACATCTATTATCTTGCTCTGATCACTGACATAGCCAAGCGGGCACACGGGAAAAGCCAGTTTGTCTGCATAATCCTCCGAATGACCGCCGAGTATAACAATGCTCGTATTGTCTTTCATTTCCGGGTGACTCTGCGCCATAATCTCGCAGGCACGCACCATATAGTCCATGCCCTTGCGCTTGTCGGTTATGCGCTGTGACACAACCAGAATCAGCTTTCTGTCTATAGGCAGCGACAGGCGCATGCGGGCTTCCATCTTGTCGGCCGGCTTATATTCGCGAGTGTCTATAGGATTAGGAATACTCACTACCTGCTTACCAGTAAGCAGCCCACTGCCACGCACAGCCGAGCATAGCCAGCGGCTGCACGTAACAAAGAATATGTTGCGCGACGACCACACTTTAGCCTTGCGACGCCATATTTTGGCAGACAGATCATTGGCGGAGCCTCCTCCGGGCAGATACTGACAGTTGTGACATCCAGTGGTTTTATAATAATTACACCTGCGGGTATAATGACATATTCCCGTAGCCGGCCAGAAATCGTGCATGGTCCACACTACAGGCTTACCGCTGTCGATAATCTTACGTATGTCCTTTATCGAGAGCATTCCCTGATTTATCCAGCTCAGATGTATCACGTCGGCTTCTTTAAACTCCCTAAGACGGGTTATATCGGTGCCGGTGTTTGCTATATCTACCTCAAAAAGATGCTTACGAGAGAAATACATGTGACAAAATATGCACCAGCGTTCCCACAGAAAGTTCCAACGATGCCATAAACTCTTTGGCAGCCCGACAACAGTGATGTCCGACGTTTCCTTGTCGCGCACCAGCATCTTCGCCTTAACACCGTTGTTGTTAAGAGCCTCCATCAGCCGGTTGGCCGCAACGGCAGCACCTCCGGTCTTCTCGCTTGTATTTACGATTAGCACCCGCATTGTTCAATATGTTTTTGTTTTTATTGCAGACACAAAATTAAAATAAAATACTTATTCTACCAAATTTAACAGCTGTTTATATGCTGTTATCGCACACAATTTATTGATTTGCGTCAAGAAAAGCATCTTTGATTGCAAAAAGACACGTATAAGTATTGACAGATAACATTTTTCGCCGTATCTTTGCAACATCAAAAGGTTAATAAATTGTTTAGGTTAGTAAAGTATTAGTTTAAGGTAAAGTTTTCATGATTATTTAGGATGACAAAGGTGACCGTGAGGTTCCCTTTCGAATCGAAAAAAGGTTTTTTAGTTAAACATATTTTTAATACGCTGTAGCTTGCTGAAAGTTGCAGCGTATTTTTATTTTGTATAAAAAGCCTTTCTGCTTTTCTACGGCTACATCTTTGCTCCAGAGATTGTTATCTCGATTTGCCGAAGATACACACGACTGCACCCGCAGCCCATTGTTATAACTGTTGCCAAATGTTATAACCTAAATATTTCTGACAGCCACAAATACCGGAAATTAACTATTACCGATTTATGTTTTCTTACAAGTATTTAAATTTACAAGAAAAGCATAAACCGGATATTTCGATTTTCTGCTTATGTTTTAGACATATATTTAACCCAAATCTGTCATTAAACCCCATATAGTTTTGTTTGTTCATGTTTTCAGCAGTATTTTATTTTCTATTGGCGCAAGGCGCTAAGCGCAAACGAAATCCGACGTTAGCCAATAATAAAAGTGCCTGTGAATGCTCAAACGAAAATCAGCTCAATATAAACAAAAATACAGGCTGAATCCCTATACGATTTGGGTTAAATATAAACCATTAGAATTGGGGATAAACAAAGGAGGTGGCATGCACACACATACCACCCTCTTGATATAAATTTATTTGCGTACTGCAATATATTATTCTGCACGCAGTGTAAAGCGTTTGAATGCAACCACTGTAAGCTCTTTATCAGCAGCCTCCAGATACTGAGAAACAGTCTGCTTGCTGTCCTGAATAAACTCCTGGTTGAGCAGGCAAGAATCCTTGAAGAATTTAGCCATACGGCCTTTTGCGATGTTCTGAACCATCTGCTCGGGCATATTGGCAGCTTTCTGCTCAGCTGTTTCCTTCTTAATCTTACGAATCTCTTCAGCCTGAGCCTCTGTGATGTTGCCTTTAGCAATACCTTCAGCAATGTGCTCCTCGTTCTCTGCGATATAGAGATTGAATCCTGCCTTTTTCAGAGCAGCCTCAACAGCCTTGTTAACCTGCTCCTCCTTGGTTTTCTCTATGGCAACCTTCAGCTCTGTGTCCTTAACTTCCTGCGGAACGCTGGCCTCATCAAGGGCAACAGGGTTCATGGCAGCTACCTGCATTGCAATGGCGTGAGCCTGCTCTTCAGCCGGCTTGTTAGTCTGAACCATTGTGCAGAGCAAGTGCTTGTTCATGTGGTCGTAAACAGATACGTTGTCGCCTTCGAGATAGAGATATCCGTCAAGCTCAGTTTTCTCGCCTGTGATACCAGAACGTGCAACAACCTCATCCTGAACAGTGCTTTCGTTCAGAGGAAGAGCCTTAACCTCATCAAGACTCTTGGCCTTGGCAGCAACGGCAGCATCAAGAATGCTCTGTGTCAGAGCGATGAAGTCTTTACCGTTGGCAACGAAGTCAGTCTCACACTTCAGTGCTATCATGGCAGCGAAGCCATTTTCAGCCTTTACGAGTACACAGCCGTTAGAAGTCTCGCGGTCGCTGCGCTTAGCGGCGATAGCCTGACCTTTCTCACGGATGATTTGTATAGCCTTGTCAAAGTCGCCTTCTGCGTCATTGAGGGCCTTTTTGCAATCTGCAAGACCTGCACCGGTCATTTTGCGGATTTTCTGTATATCAGCTATTGATACAGCCATAATTAGTATTTTCTATTTTAAGTTAGTTAAAATCAGATATTAAGCTTCAGCGGGAGCCTCTTCTGCTGTTTCCTCAGCCTGAGCCTCTTCCTCTTTGGCGGGAGCGTCCTTGCGGGCCTTGCGCGCACGTTTTGGCTTATCCTCTATTGCGTTTGCCTCAGCCTGCTCTTTTGCGGCTTTTTCGTCAGCCTTCTCCACCTTACGTTCCTCAAGACCCTCAGCAATAGCTGCGCAGCAAGCGTTCAGAATAACCTCAACGCTGTCTTTTGCGTCGTCGTTAGCAGGAATCATGAAGTCAACATCCTTAGGATCAGAGTTGGTGTCAACGATTGCAAATACAGGAATACCCAGACGGTTTGCCTCTTTAACTGCGATAGCCTCTTTCATAACGTCAACAACGAACAGAGCAGAAGGCAGACGTGTAAGGTCAGCAATAGAGCCGAGGTTCTTCTCGAGCTTTGCGCGCTGACGTGAAATCTGCAGAATCTCACGCTTAGAAAGGTTAGAGTATGTTCCGTCGTTCATCAGTTTGTCGATGTTGGCCATCTTCTTTACAGCCTTGCGGATTGTCGGGAAGTTGGTGAGCATACCGCCCGGCCAGCGCTCGATAACGTAAGGCATGTTTACAGACGCAGCCTTCTCGGCAACAACGTCCTTTGTCTGTTTTTTAGTAGCAACGAACAGGATTTTCTTTCCTGACTTGGCAATCTGCTTCAGTGCGTCTGCAGCCTCGTCGATTTTGGCAACAGTCTTATGAAGGTCGATGATGTGAATGCCGTTGCGCTCCATGAAGATGTAAGGAGCCATTGCGGGATTCCACTTACGTTTCAGGTGGCCAAAGTGGCAGCCAGCCTGCAATAACATATCAAAATTTGTTCTTGACATTTTTCTTTCTTTTTAAATTGTTTTGTTTACTTTCTTTTTAGTTTTGTTAGAACCAACCGACAGGTAACCGCTCTCCGGCCCAGCGCGCCATAGCGTGGCTTATTGCGCTTCCCGATTACTGCCGCTGTGGCGGGTCTTATCGGTTTAGATGCTAAACAATGTCCAGTGGGCAGCCGCAGGGCGTAGCCGCGCACAAGGGCAATGAAGCCTTGTGCCGACGCTTCCACAGGCATGCCTTTATCTTTAGGAACAGTTTCCGCCAGATATTAACGCTTACTGAACTGGAAGCGACGGCGAGCCTTCGGACGACCCGGTTTCTTACGCTCAACGGCACGTGCGTCACGAGTAAGGAATCCGTGATCTTTCAGATTCTTCTTGTCTTCCTCGTTGATTTTAACGAGTGCGCGTGCAATGGCGAGGCGCAGAGCCTGGCTCTGACCTGTGAAACCGCCACCATCGAGGTTCACCTTTATATCATATTTCTCAGCTACGTCAAGAAGCTGCAGCGGCTGCTTAACAACATACTGCAGTATAGCTGACGGGAAATATTCTGTAATGTCTTTTTTATTTATGGTAATCTTGCCTGTACCTTCGCTTACGTAAACACGTGCCACGGCACTTTTACGGCGACCTATTGCATTAACTACTTCCATTATTGCTTAATTATTTATACTGGTTAATATCAATTGCTTTTGGCTTCTGAGCCTGCATGTCGTGCTCTGTGCCGTCGAATATATAAAGATTGTTCAGGATGTGACGTCCGAGGATTCCCTTCGGAAGCATACCTTTTACTGCATGACGGATAATCTTGTCAGCACCGTCCTTGCGCTTGCGCAGCTCGGCCGGAGTGTTGAAGCGCTGTCCGCCTGGATAACCAGTATAACGGGTGTACACCTTGTCAGTCTCTTTCTTGCCAGAGAATACCACTTTAGCGGCATTGATGATGATAACATTGTCACCACAGTCTACGTGAGGTGTGAAGTTTGGTTTGTACTTTCCACGCAGAATCTTGGCAACCTTAGAGCAAAGACGGCCTACAATCTGGTCTGTGGCGTCGATAACAACCCACTCTTTCTTTGCTGTTTCCTTGTTTGCGGAAATAGTCTTGTAACTTAAAGTGTTCATTTTTAATTTTAAAATTACTACTAAAAAACGTTTTTAAATTCTTTCTTGTTTGAACGGCGATTCTCTAACCGTTGCACTCGGCCAAAAGTACAACTATTAACACTCCGTTCCGGGGTTCTAAGAGTTATCCCCTTAATAATCGGACTGCAAAGGTACATATTTTATCAATACGAACGAACAGCATGGAGTGCTTAATGAGCGTCAGTTATATTTATTTAACATAAATTACGCATGTTTAGTTGTACATTGAAGATAAACGCGGTCGTCTGTTGCGTGTTTATGAACTCCGCTTTCTTTGTTTCTTATAGCCTTTTATAAGTTAGCCGACGATGTTTTATAATATGTAAACATGTCACCGGGCGCCACATCCACGCATTCACATTGCAACAAAACAGAGCCAAAACATGACTTTATGAGCATAAAACGCAAAATAATGCTTATACAATGTCATTTATTTTAATATTTATTGTTACTTTTGGGAGCAAAATTCGTAATATTGACAAATAACATTCTTATTTTTATTGCATTATGCTTGACGCCATTTCAAAAGCCATAGAGGCATGCAGCAACCTGTTGTGGGGCTGGCCCATGATAATAATGCTGCTCGGCACCCACCTCTTTCTTACCATAAGACTGAAGTTTCCGCAACGTAAGATATTCACGGCCATACGCCTTTCGGTAACCCCCGACAAAGGCGCGTCGGGCGATGTCAGCCAATTTGGCGCCCTCGCCACTGCCCTCGCGGCAACCATAGGCACAGGTAATATAATAGGTGTGGCCACAGCGATAACTCTTGGCGGTCCCGGAGCCGTATTGTGGTGCTGGCTTACAGGCGTGTTCGGCATTGCCACAAAATACGCCGAAGGCCTTGTAGCCGTGAAATACCGCATAAAGACAGCCAACGGCCAGATGCTCGGCGGCCCTATGTATGCCCTTGAGCGCGGTCTCGGCCTCAAGTGGCTTGCCGTGCTGTTCTGCGTGTTCACAGCCCTTGCGTCGTTCGGTATCGGCAATCTGGTGCAGAGCAATGCCATCTCGCTACTTTGCCACGAAACCTACAACGTTCCGGTTGAACTGTCGGGGGCCTTGATTGCATTGGGCGTGGCTCTCGTGGTGGTGTTCGGCGTAAAGGGCATAGCCAGGGTGTGCGGAGCCTTTGTTCCGGTTATGGCCTTGTTCTACGTCCTTGGCTGCGTCTTCATACTTATTCTCAACCACGCATACGTTGCCGAGGCCATACGCCTTATCGTTGTATCGGCTTTCAGTCCCGATGCTGCCGGCGGAGGATTTGTCGGGGGCAGCATCATCATGACGGCCCGTTACGGCATAGCCCGAGGACTGTTCAGCAACGAGAGCGGCATGGGGTCGGCACCCATCGTGGCAGCAGCTGCCCGCACCCGCAATCCTGTAAGACAGGCTCTTGTGTCGTCTACGGGAACATTCTGGGATACGGTAGTAATATGTGCCCTCACGGGGCTTGTGCTCGTGTCAAGCATCCTGGCATATCCCGACATAAGCTACAGCGACGGCCCTGCCCTGACCAAGGTGGCCTTCGACAAGATTCCATATATCGGCGCCCCGCTGCTTACTTTCGGCATCATCACCTTTGCCTTTTCAACCATTCTCGGCTGGTGCTATTACGGCGAGAAGGCAACCGAATATCTCGGAGGAAAGAAACTGACGCTCGTCTATCGCGGCGTGTTCATCGTGGCAACGTTTTTCGGCGCCGTCGTCAAGCTTGCCGTAGTATGGAATCTTGCCGACCTTACCAACGCTCTTATGGCCATACCAAACCTTGTGTCGCTGCTGTTCCTGTCGGGAGTAATTGCCGCCGAGACAAAGAAATATCTTTGGAACAACAGGCTTGATGACGACGCCGAAGCTGAAGACAATCTCCAATGATGCCTGTTGGCAGATGTAGACAAACTGCCGCAGGCACAAACTGTTGTCTGGCAGTAATTATTCATCGTTGACAACCCTTTTATCGTATGGTCAAGGCATATACCATATCAGCTAAATAAAGCAAAAAAGGCCGTTAAATATTTTATTTTCATTATCTTTGCCAGCAGAAACATTATCTTATTATGGCGGCAGGATGATGACCTTCAGCCTTTGACGATGTTGTCGTGTCTACAATGCCATGCGTATAGCTGATGGTTGCCGCACCGTATTTCCTGCCGGATTATATATAAATTAAAGACTATTTGTTATGCAGGCAATAATCCTTGCGGCCGGACTGGGGCGCAGACTTGGCGAATACACCAAGAACAACACTAAATGTATGGTAGAGGTCAACGGCGTGAAACTGATTGACCGTATGCTCGGACAGCTTGCGCGTCTTGACTTTCGGCGCGTGGTTATCGTTGTGGGATATAAGGGCAGTGAACTAAAGGCCCATATAGGCAACAGGTACGACGGCAGGCTCAACATAGAGTATGTGGAGAATCCTATCTATAACAAGACAAACAATATTTATTCGCTTTCGCTGGCCAAGGAGCAGCTGCAACAGGACGATACGCTGCTTATAGAGTCCGACCTTATTTTCTCCGACCGCATGCTGCCCATGATATTGAACGACCCGCATCCCAACCTTGCACTTGTGGCTAAATATGAGTCGTGGATGGACGGAACGATGGTAAGGATAGACAAGGAACGCAATATCGTGAACTTTGTCCCGAAGAAGGCTTTCAGGTTTGAGGATGTCGATGATTACTATAAAACGGTAAACATATATAAGTTCAGCCGTGAGTTTTCATGCCGTCAGTATGTTCCTTTCCTCGATGCTTACTGCAAGGCCTTGGGCAACAACGAATATTATGAGCAGGTGCTGCGCGTGATAACGCTGCTCGACAATTCTAACCTTAAGGCGCTTCCTGCTGGAAACGAGAAATGGTATGAGATTGACGACGTGCAGGACCTTGACATTGCCGAGACGCTCTTTGCCGAGGACGAGGAGATGATGCGCCGCTATAACTACCGCTACGGCGGTCATTGGCGCTTCCCGAAGATGCTCGACTTCTGCTATCTTGTCAACCCTTACTTCCCGCCCGAGCAGCTAACCGAGGAGATGAAGGCCAACTTTGACACGCTCATGCGCGAATATCCGTCGGGCATGTATGTCAACTCGCTGCTGGCCGGTAAGTATTTCGGCATCAGGCAGCAGTTTGTCGTCGTGGGCAACGGTGCGGCAGAGCTTATCAAGAGCCTCATGGAGCAGTCGGAAGGACTTACGGGCGTGGTGTTCCCTACGTTTGAGGAATATCCCCACCGCCTCAGTAAGGACGACATCGTGGCGTTTTATCCCGACAACAATGACCTGTCTTATACAGCCGACGACCTTATGCGTTTCTTCGAAGGCAGCGGCATAAAGAGTCTTCTGCTTATCAATCCCGACAATCCTTCAGGCAACTTCATTCCGGCAGACGATGTCCTGCGCCTTAGCCGCTGGTGCGCCGGGCAGGGCATAAGGCTCGTTGTTGACGAGTCGTTTGTCGACTTCAGCGATGACTTTGAGCATAACACGCTGCTACGCAACTCAACGCTCGAGGACAATCCCCGCCTTGTTGTCATCAAGAGCATATCCAAGTCATACGGTGTGCCTGGTCTTCGCCTTGGCATAATGGCGTCGGCCGACGAGCAGCTTATCAGCCGTGTGAAGAAGGATGTAAGCATCTGGAACATCAATTCGTTTGCCGAGTTCTACATGCAGATATTCAACAAATATCAGGCTGACTACACAGAAGCCTGTCATAAATTTATAAGTGAGCGGGCCCGCTTCATGAAACGTCTGCAGACAGTGCCTTATATGCGTGTACTGCCGTCGCAGGCCAATTATTTCTGCTGTGAGGTGCTTGGCAAGTTCACGTCGCACGAACTGGCAAAGAAGCTCCTGGCGCAGTTTAATATAATGATAAAAGACTGCAACACTAAAACCTTCCTTGAGGGGAAGAACTTTGTCAGGATATCAGTGAGAGACACGGCCGACAACGACAGGCTTGTGGATGCACTGCTGGCTTTAGACAAACAATAACACAACAATACGCACGACATGAAAATATGTATCTGCGGAGGTGGAAACCTCGGACATGTAACAGCCGGATTTATTGCCGCAGCCGGCACTGATGAAGTGAGAATACTTACGCGCCGCCCGGCTCAGTGGGGCGAAACTTTGCTTGTCGACACTCCTGACCGTGGCACGCTCGAGGGCCGTCTGGCCTGCGTGTCGGCCGATGCCGCCGAAGTGGTGCCCGGTGCCGACATCGTTCTGCTCTGCCTTCCCGGCTTTTCGATAGAGTCTACGCTCAGCGAAATATGTCCGCATCTCTCTGCCTCCACGGTTGTGGGCAGCATAGTGTCGAGCACGGGCTTTTATTTCCATGCCAGGCGCCTGCTGCCTTCCGGCACACCTCTTTTCGGTTTTCAGCGCGTGCCCTTCATAGCCCGCACCTCGGAGTATGGCCACAGGGCATCGCTCCTTGGGTATAAAAAGTCGCTGAGCATGGGCACGGACAACGTGGAGCATCCCGAACAGCTGCGTAGCGACATAGAGCGCCTCATGGCCACTCCGGTAACTCTTCTTGACAATATGTATGAGGTGAGTCTCACCAACAGCAATCCGCTGCTCCATCCCTCGCGTCTTTACAGCATGTGGAAAGACTGGAAGCCGGGTGATGTCTACAGCCGCAACAGCATGTTCTATGAGGAATGGACCGAAGAGGCGGCAGCCATTTATATCGCCATGGACAACGAGCTTAGCCTGCTGCTCCGTGTGCTTCCCGTTTCGCCCGGATGCATTCCCGGCGTGCTCGAATATTACGAGAGCACCGACGCTGCCTCTCTTGCGGCAAAGCTGCGCTCCATAGAAGCCTTCAAGGGCATACCGTCGCCAATGAAGAAGGTCAATGGGGGCTATGTTCCCGATTTCTCGAGCAGATATTTCACCGAGGACTTTCCCTACGGACTTGCCATAATACGCAATCTGGCAAAAGAAAAACATATACCTTGTCCGGTTATTGACAAGGTTTACGAGTGGGGAATGAGCAAGATTTCATGACCAGATGTCAGTTGCGACAATACAAGAAAAGCCGGACAAAGACCATTGCCCGGCTTTTCTTTTCTCTTATGTCTAAATCGTTTTTTTTCTTTTTCTTGATGCTATTCGCCGTCTTTCGGCTCGTTGCCGTCGGTCCAGTAAGCCTCGAAGCTGTGGGTTACGCGCTGGTCCACGGGCGGCAGCTTCATATAGTCGCCGTAGGTGCGGCTCAGATAGTCTTTATATCCTGCCATGGTCTTATACATTTTTCCCTCAAACTCAATGTCAACATCGCCCTCTATGTCCTTTGCCGGCATGCATCCCTTTACCGACGGCCCGGCTTCGGTCATGTTGGCAACGGTGTTTGTAGGCTCCCGTCTTACCACCATGCGCTCAATCATGCCGTTTAGCATGCCCACGGTTACGGGCAGCATCTTGTAGCAATAGTAGGCCAGTGCCGACTTCAGATAGTTTCTCTTTGAAATTTTGCATCGCCTTATCTTATACAGCAGCCGCTTGCGCTTGAATATGCGCTGCCTTTCGGCCTCGTTGTCGCTGACGTAGTCTACGGGGAATATGTCTACGTAAACGCCAATCTGGTATCCTTCTGTTTCTGTCTCAACGAGCAGCGTGCGTGTGTCTACCACCTTTGCGAATGTGTAGAAGTAGTTTTTCTCCTTCTTCGGGTCGAGCACGCGGTAGCTTCCGCCAGCGTCAGTATAGAGTTTCACAAATCTGTCGTAGTCTTTTCTCGGCATATACAGGTCGAGGTCGTCGTCCCATGGTATGTATCCCTTGTGGCGCACGGCTCCTATAAGAGTGCCGCACGACAGAAAATACATTATTCCGTTGGCAGTGCAGAATCTGTGTATGTCGTCGAGTATGCCCGTCTGCACCTTGCGCAGTTCGGCTATGTCGGTAATTCGTTTCATATCTTTTCCGCGTAAATCAGTTTGATGCAAAGGTAATGCTTTTTTATGTTTTTGCCGCATGGCTTTGTAAAAAGTAGCTAAACATGGGTCGTCCTGCCGGGCGTTATGTGCCTGTTGGTGCAGGCGTTGAGGCCTGCATGGCGTCATCAGGTCAGCCGTACACCTTCTCGTAGCTTGTCTGCATCTGCCTTACGCCGAATTTTGCGGCGGCAAAGTCGCGGGCGATGCTGCCTAACTTGTCTTTGTCTTCCTTTGCCACAATGTCGTTGAATATGTGCATGTAGGCGTCGATGCTGTTGCCGTTCACCTTCAGCGCCCAGTCGTCGGGCAGGGTGTCGCGCAGTCCGGGACAGCTGTTGGCTATCACGGGCAGTGCCTCCATGCTTGCCTCAAGCGACATTATGCTCAGACCTTCAAACACCGACGGCATGAGCAGATAGTCGAACGATGACAGATATGCCGGCAGTCCGTGTATAGGGCCGCGCAGACTTACGTTTGGCAGTCCGCCGAGCTTGCTTTGCACAAAGGCGTGCATGCTGCCGTCGCCCACCACGTGGAAGAAGAAACGGCTGTCGCCGCTCAGTCTGCTGATAATCTCCACGAGCACGTCGATGCCTTTCTGTGGTTCGAGCCGTCCGGCAAACAGAATGTTCTTCTTGCCTTCAACAATTCCGTCAAATGGTTTCTGCGTCGACGGAGCCACACCATTATATATAATAGGTGCAGTTTGATGATATTCTGCCGCGTAGTTGTCGCGCACGGCCACTGATATGGCAATGTTTGAATTGTTGCGTATAAAAAACTTTTCCACCCCCCCTCCAGTTTTCTTTATGCCTGTCCACAACCTTGTGTTGTGTATCGTGCGCACCACCTTGCAGCCTCTGAGCAGCGTCGGGAACATCTTGAAGAACGAATAGACGGCAAGGTCGGGCATCTCGGTGTGGCTGTGTATCACTGCCGGGCGGTATCTCAGAAACAGAAAGATAAACCACAGCGGAAAGGTAACTGCGGCGAGACGCTCAAACAGATAGTGGAAATGCACCTCTGGCACCAGCCCCCGGTGATATTTTATCCCTGCGTCTTCGAGTTCCTTTATAAACACCTTGGTGAACGCCGAGTGTGCGCGTATCAGTTCCACCACGTGATATTCAAAGCCTTCAGTCTGCGACTTGGCTATGTTCACGGCCACTCTCTCGGCTCCGCCCACATCGAAATGCGACACTATATGAAAAACCCGTTTCTTCTTATTTTGCATATCTGTTTATGGCAAAATTGTTAACATTGCAAAAATACGAAGAATAATTGAGAATTGAGAGTTATGATTTGTCTTTTTATAGATTATGGCGAATTGATAGAAAAATTAAACCACGAAAGCTATTATTCTTGCAGCCAATTTCGAACTGGTAAGACTATTCAATAGCATATCCGCCATAACATTAAAACAGATTATTTACGATTAAGCATAGCATTCAGCATAGCCTTGAAAATCTTTGTCTGTAATGGCTTTATCCTGATACTCCGCCAAAGATGGAAGAGTATGGTTTGAGTGTCATTGAATCGCAGCGCATAAACAGCCCGGCGTGTATGCCACAGTGCTATATAGCTGCGCAGGTATTTGTCTTTACAGTTAAGTTTCAGCAGATTGTCGAAATATTCGTCAACCTTTTCGTGAGTGCGCATCACACGGTTGGTTTCCTCAAAGTTATATATGTATGTGTATGAGAATGAAAACACCATGTCGTTTTCTGTCATGAGCCGTGCTATCATGTAAAGGTCTTCTCCTGCTTTAACGCCTACAGGAAATCTTATGCTGCCTAAAGCTTCGCGCCTTATCGCAAGCGAACATATATGTACGGGCATGTGCATGCTTGCTGCTGCATGAAAATAGCTTTTCACCACGCCTTCTCCGTCTTTGTGAGATTCTTTGAACACAAGATTCCTTATCTTGGGTCTTTCCTCATTTCCTGCTTCTCTTATTTTATAAGATGTAGCATAAACGTTGTAACCGGGATATTCGTCAATCAATTTTCTTAAAGTCTCCAGATGATTCGGCTCATATTCGTCGTCGGCATCAAGAAAAGTTATGAATTGGCCGGACGCAATATCTATGCCGTGGTTTCGTGCTGCCGACACCCCGGCATTTGCCTGGCGTACAATCTTTATTCTGTCATCTTTAAAAGATTTTACGACTTCAACGCTGTTGTCTGTGCTTCCGTCGTCAACAACGACAATCTCAAAGTTGCTGAAACTTTGATTCAGCACTGAGCAGATGCTGCGCTTTACGCTTTGGCCTTTATTGTAGAGAGGAATAACTATGGTAAACATAATTATGATGTTAGCATTATTATTAGACACTTTCAAGGCGACAAATATATACCATACGCCGGCCCGTCAGCTTATTCTTTTTACAAAGATAATGAAAGGCGAGAGTAAAACAAAATAAAAACGCAGTTTTTTCTTTTGCTTTGCCAAGCCGCATCCTATACCATTAAAAAGGAATATAGTTAAATTTATGTGCATAACTTTCTGGTTTTGCTGTTGTATGTTTTGTAAAAGCAGAAATTATTAATAAATTTGTGGAGAAAAACCGTAATAAAAATATGGACAGGAACTGTGCGCCTATAGCAATGTTTGTTTACAACCGTCTTGACAACGTGATGAAGACAATGGAGTGTTTGACAAAGAACACGTTGGCTGATGATACGGAGCTTTATGTCTTTTCAGACGGAGGCAAGGACGAAGCTTCGTGGCAGCAGGTCAATGCTGTGCGCAATTTCTTCAGAACCGGCAGTTTTAACCTGAAAAAGGTTACGCTTATAGAACGTGAGGTCAACTATTATCTTGAGCGCAATATCATTGAAGGCATATCGCAGATATTGTCGGATTATGACAGAGTTATTGTTCTTGAGGATGATATTTGCACGTCGCCTTATTTTCTGGAATACATGAATGACGCGTTAGACTTTTATAAGGACACAAAAAGAGTGATGCACATAAGCGGTTTTACGCATCTTGATGTTCCGTATAAGGGTGATGTTTATTTCACACGTCACATGGCCGGTTGGGGATGGGCCACATGGGCCGACAGATGGAACGGCTACTTTGTTCATTTTAAGAGCCGTGAAGAGGCATTGCACAAAATGACTCCGGACATGATAAGGCAGATAGAGTATGGCGGGCGTTTCCGTTGTCTTGAGTCGTTAGACCGTAACCCCATACCTTGGGATATCTGCTGGAACATAAACATACGCACAAACAACGGATTGTGCCTGAGTCCTACGCAGACATTGGTAAGAAACTGCGGTATAAACAACGGCACACACTTTCATTCTATGTCGGTGTTCGGACACTATGAATACGACCGTGACTTTGTCTGTAAAAAGATGAATGTCAGAAAAGACGCCGTTGAGGCCGACAATGAAGTGGAAAACTTGTTAAACCCTATGACCTTGACCGACCACGGATTCAGGTATAATCTGCTTGGAAAGATTGTCCGTTTCTTTTATGTCAGGTTTATTAAGTCCAAATCGCATTAAATACGAAGAATAATTGAGAATGGAGAATTGAGGAATGAGAAATGAAGTTCGGCACAAGCCAATTATTATTTGAGGATTTACATTATAGCTTGTCCGACGGATAAGCCACGCCCCATTCTTTGCGCAGGCTGTCGAGCAGCTCCATAATGCGTAATGTTTCTGCGTGCGGCATGTCCTCTGGCTCAATCACGCCTTTGCGTATGGCTTCCATGGCGGCATGCACTTCATATTCATAGCCTGTGATTTGTGGCGGGCAGATGTATACGCCTGTCTGCTTGTGGTTAGTGTCGTAGACTGTTACCGTGTGCGGATTGTTGATGTTGTCGATAACCATATAGCCTTTATCGCCCGACACCACTCCCATGCGGTCGTTGGCACAGCGTGCCGTGGTCTGCATCACAGCCATCTCTCCTTCAGGATAGATAAAGGTCATGCTGTTCTGCAGGTCAACTCCCAGCTCGTTTTTGCTGCAGCATGACATTATGCGCTCAGGCGAATTTCCAAACAGCATGAAGGCAAGGTTGATGGGGTAGACGCCCAGGTCGAGCAAGGCGCCGCCGCACAGTTCCGGTTTCTTGATGCGTTCTTTGTGCTCTATCGGATAGCCAAGGTTGGCTGTCAGCATATACGGACGGCCTATCAGCTCGCCGCTGTGCGCCATCTTTACTATTTCTTTAGAGAACGGCATGTAGCGTGTCCAGATGGCTTCAGCGAGGAACACTTTGCGCTCACGGGCCAGCGCCACCAGTTCTTCAGCCTGCGCCTTGTTGGCTGTAAATGTCTTTTCGCACAGCACGGCCTTGCCGTTCAGCAGGCACTGGCGCGCCTGCTCATAATGATGCGAATGTGGTGTGGCAATATAAATCAGGTCAACCTGCTCATCCTGTATCAGTTCGTCGTAAGAGCCATAAGCCTTTTCTGCGCCCCATTTGTTCTGAAACTCCCTGGCCTTTTCAATGCTGCGCGATGCTATGGCATAAAGATGTGCTTCCGGCATGCGTCCTACAGTTTCGGCCATTGATGCCGCAATGCTGCCGGCGCCGATGATGCCTACACGAAATATTTGTTCCATATATATACTTGTCTTAAAGTGATATTGATTAATCGTAAATGCTTGTAATTTAGATGATTGTCGAAAATTTGCCGTGTCCTTATAATGATAAAGAATAAAGAACTGCGAACAACAGTCGCTCTGATTACCGAAAGCAAAGTTATACAATTATTTTGTATTACAGATAGTTTGACTGTTCCGATTTATCAATTCCGCAATTTTTTTGATGCAGATGCCGGCGTAAATTTTACGCCAAAAGCCCTCATTGACTGCCCGTGCCGACGGGTATGTATCAACAAAGCTATTGTGCCGGCTGATTTGTAATTGTCGTGCAAGCGAGAGCAGAAGCAAATTATATTTGGTTATGCCGAGCGCAGCCGACAATCAATAAAATTAATCTGCCGGAATATAGTATAAGGATTTTGTGTTTCGGATCAAAGATCCTTCAATAAATTGATATTGTTTGGTAATTTTATTATATTTGCACTGCGTAAAAATACGCATTCCACTGCGTAAAATGTAAACCGATGTATAAAAGAGCTGAATATCAAATAATTAAGAACAGACTTGAAGAGCAAAGAAAGTTTATTCAGGTCGTAATGGGAGCCCGCCAGATAGGAAAATCAACGGTGGTGAAACAGGTATTGAAGGATATATCCATTCCGTACCAGTTGTTTTCTGCCGACAATGTACCGGCAACGAACAGTTCTTGGATATCAAACTGTTGGGCAGCAGTGCGCAGCTTGAAGGAAAGCAACAGTTGGGAGTGTGCCATACTTGTCATAGATGAGATACAGAAGATTTCCAACTGGAGCGAGGTGGTAAAAAAGGAATGGGACGACGATACATTCCATGACCGCAATATCAAGGTGCTCCTACTGGGCAGCAGCCGTGTGCTGCTGGAAAAGGGGCTGTCGGAATCTCTTGCAGGAAGATTTGAAGAGATACGCATGAGCCATTGGAGCTATACGGAAATGAGGGACAGTTTCGGTTTTACGACAGACCAATACCTTTACTATGGGGGATATCCCGGTGCAGCCTCGCTTATCAGTGATGAAGACCGTTTTCAGCAGTATATCCAGTCAGCCATAATTGAAGCGACTATAAACAAAGACATCCTGATGGACACGCCAATAAGCAAGCCTGCACTGCTGCGTCAGACTTTCGAACTTGGTGCAGCTTACTCTGGAAACATTCTGTCGCTGAACAAGATGCTGGGAGCCTTGCAAGACGCCGGCAATACGGCTACACTGGCAGGTTACATCAACCTGTTGGAAGAAAGCGGACTACTTTGCGGACTCCAAAAATACAGTATTGACACGGCGCGGAGAAAAGCAAGCATTCCGAAGTTTCAAGTGTTCAACAACGCACTGAAGACGGTGTACAACCCTATGTCGTTCGAACAGTCCTTGTTTGACCGCAAGGCATGGGGGCATATATTTGAGTCCGGAATTGGAGCCTACCTCGTAAGTCAGGCATTCGTCCACCGAATCGAGGTGTTCTATTGGAGAGAACGCAATGACGAGGTGGACTTTGTCCTACGCAAAAAGGGCGTGACTGTCGCCATCGAGGTCAAGAGCAATGCCGAAAAGAGGACAGGCGGCCTGGATAAATTCAGGGAACTTTTTGCACCAAAGGCCTCGTTCATCGTCGGTGACGGTGGTATAGGTGTAGAAGACTTTCTTTCGATGGATATCAGAAAGTTGTTCTAAGCAGAATCGGAAAATGGAAGCAATACTCTGTGTTACCCGTGCCGCCGGATATGTACCAACAAGGATTTTTTTAGTAGTTAGAACCAGATGCCTTGTGGCTTTTGTGCTACGTGATAAAAAGTAAAAAGTCAGGACAAAAGTTTTTTTCAATCTAGAAAACTAATTCGTAACGGATGTTAATTTTGAACACTTGTAGGCTATTCGATATTAACATTCGTTTGCTTTTGCGCTCTATTTCATTCAGAATAACGCCTGTTTTTATGCTCTAAAGCGTTGCTTTTTATATGTCAGGTGGCACGTTTCCGGGTAGTAAACGGCCCACTTTTGGATGAAAAGTGGCCGAGTAATATTTTTTAACCATTGCCTTTTTGTTCTGTAATCTTGGTAAAATCCGATATATCAACACTTTACCAAAAATGTCGATTTTGTGCAATTTTTCGCACCAAACCGCGGTTTCGTGATGAGCAT
>CAJMMQ010000020.1 GCA_905214625.1 uncultured bacterium | reverse complement strand
TTACCATGTTCTTTACATAGTCAGCGTGTCCCGGGCAGTCAACGTGTGCATAGTGGCGGTTTTCTGTTTCATACTCTACGTGTGCTGTATTGATAGTAATACCACGCTCTTTCTCCTCAGGAGCGTTATCGATAGAGTCAAAAGACTTAACTTCAGAAAGACCTTTCTTTGCCAATACTGTTGTGATAGCAGCAGTCAGAGTAGTCTTACCGTGGTCTACGTGACCAATTGTACCAATGTTTACATGGGGTTTGGTACGGACGAATGTCTCTTTAGCCATAGCTTTACTTTTTATTTTATTGTTAATGAATAATCGTGTATTTTTTCTGTTTTTTTGAAATTAGAAAGTCGTAGAGCTGTAACCGAGATTTGAACTCGGGACCTCTTCCTTACCAAGGAAGTGCTCTACCACTGAGCTATTACAGCAGCGAGAGCGGAAAACGGGACTCAAACCCGCGACCCCCAGCTTGGAAGGCTAGTGCTCTATCAACTGAGCTATTTCCGCAAGACTTCTACTGAGTGGGTGGTGATGGATTCGAACCACCGAAGTCGAAAGACAGCAGATTTACAGTCTGCCCCATTTGGCCACTCTGGTAACCACCCTTTGTTTAAGAACTCGTCTCTTCTTTGAGCCTCTTGTCGGATTCGAACCAACGACCCCGAGATTACAAATCACGTGCTCTGGCCAACTGAGCTAAAGAGGCAAAGCTAAGCAGCCGTTAGGCGCTTGTTGTAAGGACGTGTCCTAAAACGGCTGCAAAGATAGGCATTATTTTTTTATCTCCAAAATTTTTCGCGACTTTTTTTATCTATTGCGCAATTTTTCTTTAAATTTCGCCAATTGAACCTTCATAGAGTCCACACAGAGGTCTACTCCCTCTTCAAAAGTATCGCACACTTTTTCAACAAAAAGACGCGAGCCGGGAACCATTACAGTGATGCTTGTCTCCTTATTCATAGCAGTGGCAGGCTTAACAACTTTAAGTTGAACCTCTACAGTTTGAATATCCTCATAAGATTTTTCCAACTTGGCAGTTTTCTTTTCGATAAATGCCTTTAATTGTTCAGTAGCGTCAAAATGGATTGACTGAATTTTAACTTCCATAGTTACCTCCTTTTAATTTTAAGGGTTAAGCCCTTGGATGGGCGGATTTGTAAACTTTCTTAAGCTGTTCAAACGTGGTATGAGTATATATCTCAGTAGTTGTCAGCTCCTGATGTCCCAAAAGTTTCTTTACGCTCTCCAGTCCGGCACCATGATTGAGCATGGCCGTAGCAAATGTATGGCGCAGCACGTGCGGGCTGCGTTTTTTAAGCGAGCTCACCCGCGCAAGATTGTCCGACACACAGACTCTCACTTGCGGATAAGTGAGCCTGCGGCCTTTTGCCGACACAAACAGCGCCGGCTCGAGCCTCGTCACGACTTTGTCTCTTAGTTCCATATATGCTGACAGCGCATCGCGCAGCCCTTGGCCAAACGGAATGACGCGCTGTTTGTTTCTTTTGCCAGTAACCTTCAGCTGGCAGACTTCGAGGTCAACCATAACATCGTCAAGCCCTATAAGTTCGGCAGCGCGCATCCCTGTCTCATAAAAAGTCATTATAATAGTACGCGCGCATACGTCTTTATAGTCAGAGAGGTTCCACATGCTGCCGTCGAGCAGCTCGTCCATCTCGCTTTCCTTGACAAATTGCGGCAATGGTTTGTTTTTCTTCGGGCCTGTCAGTCCGTGGGCCGGATCTGAGCTAACAAGGTTTCGGGAAAGGGCAAAACGAAAAAAGGAACGCAATGCGCTCAACCGTCTGTTGACCGACGACGCAATGTTTCCTTTATCCATCATACTCTCCATCCAATCACGGATAACGTCAGAGTCTACCGACTCCCATGAGAGATGAGCATCCAAATTTTTGAAGTACAGTTCAAACTCTTTCAAGTCTGCTCCGTATTCTTTCACGGTTCTCGCGGAGTAGTTCCGTTCAAACTGGAGGTAGTTCAAAAATTCTCTTATCATCATAAATATCGTTGCTCAAACCATGTTATTCGGCAACGAATTTACGAAAATAAAACCGAACCACCAAATTTTCAGGGAGATTTTTTACTCCTCTGTAGCTCTCAGTTTCTGTACGTAAATAGCGCGTTCCATCTTGAGCCTCTTCAAGACAGACGGCTTATCGAACTGCTGACGTGCACGAAGTTCCTTTACGACACCTGTCTTCTCAAATTTTCTCTTGAATTTCTTCAATGCTCTTTCGATGTTCTCGCCATCTTTAACTGGTACAATGATCATTTTTTGTCTTAAAATTTTATATGTTAAACTTATTTTTTAATTCCATGCTATTATTAGCGGCTGCAAAATTACATCTTATTTTTTTATCTTCCAAATATTCAGCGGCTTTTTCAACGAAAAGTCTTTAATTTTCACATCTGTCTGACTTTCAGAGGTTAATTTACCCCTGCAAAACGTTTTATTGAGCATATGAAACGTAGTTCGGCGTAGTCAATTGTGAAACGTAGTTCGGCGTAGCCAATTGTGAATTATGAATTGTGACTACAGCTCCGGGTTAAAGCCCCAGTCGGTAGCCGAGCGTCAGCGTGAAAGCAGAAGAACGCTTCAATTTGCCGTCAATGAAGTAACGCTCCATGAAAAGACTGGTTCCGTCGGTTGAAATATTTTCCGTCACAATCCCGTCATCTTTTATGTCGAGCAGTCCAAATTCATATCTTGCATCAAGTACGAAACGTTTGTATTCATACGAGAGTCCCAGGGGTATGGTAACATCTACTTTACGGCAACGGTCTTTTATGTCTGTATATTTGCCGTCCCACGGTTGTCCGTCAAATATCTCTTTACATGCTCTTGGATATTTTGTGCTCAGCAGGAAGTCCACCTGCACTCCGGTTTTAACGGCCAGACCTTTATATATATAAAAGTTAGCCATCATAGGCACACTGAGGTAAGAAAGCTTCACTTTATGCCCGTCGCCGTCGTCTTGCTTAAATTTAACTTCGCTATATTCTGATTCGCCGTCGCCTACCTGCCCCTTTCCTGCATCCAAAGGTGTTTTTAAATAGGCATACATCCACGTAAACTTGTCGAAACCGCATCCGCGCTCCGAATAATCAAGTCCCAAAGTTACTCCGAGCCATTTTGTAGCCATATATTCGGCCTCCACTCCTGCCTTTATCCCAGCTTTATACGCAGTATTGTCAATGCCGCTTACATCAGAAAAAGTTAGTCCTATCTTTGGCTGCAAAGAAAATTCGCCTACCTGACGCTGCGAAAATGCTGTCAAAGGCATAAGAAAGACAGCAATTAAAGCAAAAAGTTTTTTCATACTATTTTTATAATGATTAAAATTCCACACCAGCAGTCAGGACACATGGTCTGACAGAATCAGCTTGACAATATTTTACAAATATAATAATATTTTTCTTTTATTCTAAATTTAAGCACATTATTTTTGAGATTTATATTTACTTTCATAACTTACCAAAGCACGGCCGTAATATTTCATGAAGGAAGAATATTAAGTCAAAATCACATTGCTGTATAAAAACGAACTTGGCTTTCTTTTTGATTTTCTTTGACGCTCTCATACTGCGATATCTGAAAATTAAAATCAGTTGGACGAAAATTCGGGCAGTTTTCGCGTGCAAACGTAAGCCGGTGTGTTACAATGCGTTACAGCAAAACCCAGCAATATGTGCAACATTTTTTGTCCCATTTCGGACAAAAAAGCTATTATTTCAATAAAAAAACAGGTCTGTTTTCGTCTTAAAAGCGGGGCATTTTCCACTAAAAAGTGGCCAAGTAATTTTTCAAAAGCATGCCTTTTGCATGATAATGTAAATATGCTTTACCGATGCAAGCCATAAAAGCGCTCTCCTTTTTCTATTTCGGCAGAAAATCCTGACATTTTTGTGATGACACTTTGAGCAGAAAAATGCCTGATGAGCTAACGATGTTTCAAATCATGAGCACGTGCCTTATGTCATGCACATCGTAGGAATAAAAATAAGCGGAAGTCGCCCCAAGATATTCCTTAAAGGACGACTTCCGCTTATAAAAATACAGGAAAACAACTGCCGATGAGGTGTTATGTTACATATTTTAGCCTGTAAATCAATAAAAAGCAAGATTCACGGCATCAGATTTCGGCACAAGCCGATGCCAGCCACTCGCGGTCTTCGTCTTCGAGATGCGGCGAAAGGCGGTCGTAGACGGTGCGGTGGTATGCGTTGAGCCACTCTTTTTCTTCAGGCAACAGCATCTCTTTCTTAACCGGAGCGAGGTCTATCGGACAGAGCGTAAGCGACTCGAAACCGAGGAACGAGCCAAACTCGGTGTCGCGATACGGCACTATGAGCAGCGTGTTCTCTATCCTCACGCCAAAGCGTCCGGCAAGATATATGCCCGGCTCGTCGGTAACGGTCATGCCTTCAACGAGCGGTGCAGGCTTATATTCCATGCGTATCTGATGGGGACCTTCGTGGACATTGAGATATGAGCCTACGCCGTGGCCCGTGCCGTGCATGTAGTTGAAGCCGTAGCGCCACATATCTTTGCGGGCGAGCGCATCGAGCTGTGTGCCGCTGGCACCGCGCGGAAACTTGCAAAGCTCCAGCTGTATGTGGCCTTTCAGCACAAGCGTATAGACGAGTTTCTGCTCCTCGGTTACATCGCCCAGGGCTATTGTGCGCGTTATGTCGGTGGTTCCGTCGAGATACTGCGCGCCCGAATCTATCAGAATAAGCCCTTCGGGACGCAGCGGAACGTCGGTTTCGGGCGTTGCCTCATAGTGAACAACGGCTCCGTGCTCCTGATAAGCGGCAATGGTGTCGAACGATATGTCCTTAAACAGCTTCTGCTCCGCGCGCAGCGATGTCAGCTTGCGGTCGACGCTAATCTCAGTTTCGCCGCCGGCCTCAACGGCAGGCTTAAGCCAGCGCAGAAACTTCACCAGCGCAACGCCGTCGCGCAGCATGGCGCGGCGGAAGCCTTCTATCTCGGCACTGTTCTTAACGGCCTTCATATATGGTATGGGCGACGGCTGCGTAACCTTCTCGCATCTCACCGCACTGAACAGCGTATGGTTTATCTCGCACGGGTCGAGCAGTATGTTATATTCAGAATATGCAGCCAGAGCGTCCTTCACCTTATTATAATTGGCGGTGTCTACGCCCTCGCCCTTCAGATACTCACGCACATCGTCGGTGAGCTTGGCGCTGTCAACGAACAGCGTGGCATGGCGTGGCGTTATTAAAAGATACGACACAAACACTGGATTGCAGTGGACATCAGAGCCGCGCAGGTTGAGCGTCCAGGCTATGTCGTCGAGCGCGGCGGCAAGCATACCATAGGCGTGCATATCTTTCAGCCTTGCGCGTATGCGCTCCAGCTTCGAAGCGCACGTCTCTCCGGCATACTCAAGCGGATGAATGCTAATCTTGTTTTGCGGCACCGGCGGACGGTCGGTCCATATACGCTCCAGCGGATCAAAGTTGGTTCTTACGGTTATTCCGCCTTCAGCCCTCAGTCCGGCAACGAGTTCGGCAACCGACGCCTCAGAGTTAACCATACCGTCTACGCCCACAACAGGACTCGAAACGAACGACAGTTTCATACCAAGCCACTTTATTATCGACGGCGTGCCCTCAACGCGTTCCTTCATCAGTTTAAACTCCGTGCCTTCGAGCTGCTCGGCAGCGGCAAGGAAATAACGAGAGTCGGTCCACAGCGCGGCGGCATTCATCGTAACAACAGCCGTGCCGGCCGAGCCGTTGAAGCCTGATATCCACTTGCGCCCCTCCCAGTGTTCGGGCACATATTCGCCGTTGTGCGGGTCGGTAGAAGGAAAAATAAAAGCGTCGATACTCTCCTGTTTCATCACCTCGCGCAGGGCGGCAAGCCTCTTTTCTATAATAGTGTTAGTCATAATGAATAAGATTTTGCAAAATAGACATTACAAAGATACGTCTTTTTAAATTTAATAACAAACTAAAATAAGAATAAATATTTTATATCCATTCTTTTTACTAACTTTGCAAAAGATATAATCAAGGACAATTGAATGTCTTAACAATAAAACACAGGTTATTATGAAATTCTTAACTAACGAAAAACTGACAATCGTCGGCGCAGCCGGAATGATTGGTTCTAACATGGTTCAAACAGCCCTCACAATGGGTCTGACAAACGACATCTGCCTTTATGACGTGTTCTCACCGGAAGGCGTTGCAGAGGAAATGCGCCAGAGCGGCTTCGGCGATGTGAAGATAACTGCTACAACTGATGTAAAAGAGGCTTTCACTAACGCTAAGTATATCATCTCTTCAGGCGGTGCTCCACGTAAGGCAGGCATGACACGTGAAGACCTGCTGAAAGGCAACTGCGAGATTGCAGAAGGTCTTGGCAAGAACATCAAAGAATACTGCCCTGACGTTAAGCACGTTGTTATTATCTTCAACCCGGCTGACCTTACAGGTCTTGTAACTCTGCTGTACTCTGGTCTGAAACCGTCACAGGTTACAACTCTTGCAGCCCTCGACTCTACACGTCTGCAAAGCGCTCTTGCTAAGAAATTCAACGTTATGCAGAGCGAAATCAAAGGATGCGCCACATACGGCGGTCACGGAGAGCAGATGGCTGTATTCGGCTCACACGTAACCATCGACGGCAAACCTCTGACAGATATCATCGGCACACCTGAGTTTACAAACGAGGAGTGGGAGCAGATGAAGGTCGACGTTACTAAGGGTGGCGCAAAGATTATCGAGCTTCGCGGACGTTCTTCATTCCAGAGCCCGGCTTACCTCTCTGTTGAGATGATCCGTGCCGTGATGGGTGGCGAGCCTTTCCGTTTCCCTGTTGGAACTTATGTTTCTAACGAGAAGTACAACCACATCATGATGGCTATGAAAACTACTCTCGACACAACAGGCGCTCACTATGAGATGCCGCAGGGAACTGCTGAGGAGAACGCTAAACTCGACGCAAGCTATGAGCACCTCTGCAAGATGCGCGACGAGCTGGTTACTCTGAACATCGTTCCTGAAATCTCTGAGTGGAACAAGATTAACCCGAACCTTTAATTTATTTATACAAAAAAATCCCGGCGTTTTGCCGGGATTTTTTTGTATAATTGAGAATGGAGAATTGAGAATGGAAAATTATGATTACACTTTATAATTATGAATTAAAATCAGCATTCCCAATTATGAATTATGAATTGTGAATTATGAATTAAAAAATTACTTTCTGTATATTTCCTCCAATTTTAATTCTGTCACCTTCCCGTATTTTGAAAGTTTCTGCATGTCGAGCTTGGCCTTGTTGCCTACAATCACCAGAATATAGGGGCGGCCTTTCACATTGTTATTATAGTAATCATACACATCTTTGTCTGTAACGGTTTTTAGCGACTCTGCCAGGGCCGCATCCGGGTCGGCCTTATAGCCTTGCGCACGATACAGGGCTATGGTCTGACCTATCTCACGAAACGAGGGATAGCTGTTGTTTATGCCGTTGAGCATAGACAGGCGCGCATCACTCATGTTCTTGTCACGCACGGGCATGTCGATAAACAAGCTGTCGAGCGTTGCCACGGCATCCATCGTTTTGTCGGCCTGAGTGCCCATCATTGTCATAAAGCCTACGGGAGCATCGGCATGAAGCACAGGCGAAGGAATTTCGGGTGTGCCGTAGGCGTAATATGCAAATGAGCGCAGCTCGCGCAACTCCTGAAACATCACCGACGACATGCCGCTGCCGAAATAGCGGCTCCACAGTTTCAGACTGGTACGCCTGGCTTGCTCAGGCACAGGATCAAGCGGCGTGTATGTGGCAACCACGGACTGGCGCGCCTTGGGATTGTCGAATATATACACCACCGGGGCGTCATACTGCACAAGAGGCTTGTATGTGTCGGCGTATGGCTCTGATGCCCTGCCGACGGGCAATAGTCTGCTCACATCCTGCCCCACCGACGCAATGTCACGGTTTCCGCAATAAACCACAGAGAGCTGCACATTCTGCAAACTGTCAAACAGCCCTATAATTTCTTCAGACGTCATCTTCTTGACATCGCCGACCGTAACACGGTTGAGGTAAGCCGACCTGCTGCCGTAACTGATACGCGACAGCGCCGCCTTTGCCAGACTTGAATTGTCTTTTACAAACGCCATGTCGCTCAGGCGCCACGCACGTTTCATCTCCTTCAGCTGCTTTTTGTCGGGCTTGACCGACGACATAAAATGGGCAAGCAACCTCAGCGAAGGCTCCAGATTGCGCTCAAAGCCCTGCATGGATATGATGAACGAATTGTTACCTGCACTGAAATCCAGTGTCGCTCCCACGTTCTGAAGGGCGCGCCTGAACTGCTGACTTGTAAGCGAGTCGGTGCCGAGCACGTCGACATATGCCTCAACCACCTCCAGTCGAGGGTCGGCCACTTTTCCCTTGTGGTAAATAAGCTGCAGGGTGAACACGTCGTTCATGTCGTTCTTGACAGCATAAAGCTCTGCCATGCGGCCGAGGCTTATGCGCGAGGCGTCGCGGTCGAAGTCGATTATGCGCGGCTCTACGGGCTCATACTTCATCGAGTCGAGCATGGCGGCAAAGGCAGACTGCGACGTTATGTTCTTTGCCGGCATGGGCTTATATCCCGGCTGCGACACCCTGTCTGAAGGATAGCTGCCGTATTTCTTCACGAAGTCCATATATTCGCCGTTGAAATATTTGTGAGCCACGCGCATCACATCATCACGGGTTACATCAGAAACAGCCTGTTCACGATAAAGATACTCGTCCCACGAGTTTTCGCCGTTGCCGTAAGCCTCAACCATCATCCATCCGCGCTTGTCGGCATCTTCCAGCTTACGCTTCAGTTCACGCACAGCTTCCATCTTCAGCGCCTGCAGGTCGCCGTCGCCAAAGTCGCCATTCTTCACCTTGTCCACCTGCTCCATGCACTTGCGCATTAGTTTTCTGCGCGAGCCGAACGGCAAACTCGGCACTCCCGCCACAAGAGTTATACCGGCATTCTTCAGCGAGGCAGTCATGGCCATGGCCATCAACGCATCGCCGTCGTTGCTTATAGAGTCGAGTTTGCCCGAGCCGAAATTATTTGTCAGCAGTCTTACCGCCAAGTCGAGCGCAGCCTCGTCGGCATGTCCGTGCGGCGGGGTGCGGAATGCCATAAGCTCGCCCTTAACTATGGGGTAAGGTATGCGCAGCTTAACTTCGGGCTGTGAGGCAAGCGACACGGGCGTGAACGTCTGCCGTTCAGGAGCCTCGCCTGCCTTTATCCGTCCGAATGTCTGCTCGAGCAACGGCATTATTGAGTCGGCGCACACGTCGCCGGCAAGTATCAGGGCCATGTTTCCGGCCACATAATATTTGTCGTAGAAGCCGCGCATCTCGCTCAGCCGCGGATTTTTCAGATTTTCAGTGCTTCCTACTATCGGATAGGCGTAGGGCGTACCGCTGAAAAAGTTCTCCATCACACGCTCGTATGCACTCATCAGCACATTGTCGGCATACATGTTCTTCTCCTCGTACACGGTTTCGAGTTCGCTCTGAAACAGACGGAATACGGGACTTATAAGGCGCTCGCTGTTGAGCGAGGCCCATTGGCTTACATACTGCGGCAGGAATGTGTTGTAATATACGGTATAGTCGAGACTCGTGGCGGCGTTAAGTCCCGAGCCTCCGTAGCGCGACACGAGGTTGCTGAACTCGTTGGGTATGGCATATTCGGCGGCCTTAGTCCCCAATCGGTTTATGTCGCCCTGTATCTGTCTGCGCCGCGCCGTGTCTGTGGTCTGCGCAAGAAGGTCGTACTTGGCCGAAATGGAGTCGAGCCACGGCCGTTCCTTCTCATAGTCAACGGTACCTATCTTGTCGGTGCCCTTAAACATTATGTGTTCAAAATAGTGTGCGATACCCGTATTGGGACAGTCGGCAGCTCCGGCCTTCACCACCACGGCACCGAACACCTTTGGCAGTGAGCGGTCTTCGTTAATCCACACCGTAAGTCCGTTATTCAGCTTCAGTTCCTTCACCTGCATGGCCTTGTCGCCATAGCCTTCAGAGTTAGCCGCAAGACTTGTCAAAGCCATTAAGAATACAAGCAAAACAGTTTTTTTCATAATATAATAATCTTGTTTATGCCGCAACGCAGCCTTTAAGGCCACATCGCGCCGGTTGTAATGTTCCTACAAAAATAATAAATCTGTCCTTACCCTAACCGTCCGTGCCTTAAAAACTCACCGCCTTTAACGTCATTTTAGCTTTATTATCGCTGAAAGCGTAACAACAGAAACACGCCGCCACAGATTTTTTTGCCGTTACATAAACAACATTTCCGGTCCGGCAGACTCGGCATTTGCTGTCATCAGGAAACTGAAACAGAATCATTAATCACAAATAGAACATCATAATCTGGCCTGATTTTTACCCTATACCGAACTGATAGGCATGAGGATTTTCTCAACATAGCCGCCATGTCGAGAAAATCATAAAAATAACATTTGCTGAGTCTTAACGTTGTTCAACCAACTTGTACAAAGCGACAAAAACAAAAGGCCATCTTTTGCCTTGCAAAAGGTATGCTTTTAGACTACGAAACATGGCCTTTTACAACATAAAAGGATAGCTATTGCTGAAACAGGACAACTATCTGCCTGTTAAGGATGCTGACATGTGCAGAGTCAACCCTGCCAAGAGCAGACTCGTGAAAGGTATGTTTGAAGTATACAAAATCAAAAAAGGACGGCTGACAACAATACCCCAAAGCATCTGTATCGCTATGCACAGCCGGCCGGCACGCATTAGATTTTTATACCTATAAAGATGCGTGCGCGCCACTTGGTGATGTTCAGCAGCAGCTCGTCGCGGTCGCCAAGCTGCGAGGTGTTAACAACAGATGTAAACCCGGCGAAATAGCAGCCGAAATGCCGGATCACGGCCATGCGCCCCACGGCTATTATGTTTGGAAACCTGTATGGCATCCGGGTACGGCTGTCGCCTGTTGTCAGCCGGCTTCGGCTGTAGACCACAATTTCGGGCAGGGCCGACAGATGTATGAGCCATCCGTAACTCAGCACAAGGTTGTAGCCGTAGCCCACGCCTAAACCTGCGCAGGCTATGCTGAGCCTCGACTCAGGATTGTCTATGACATCGTCGTGACGCGCCTTGAGCACTCCGCCCATGAACGAGGCGCCGAGCATAAGGCTTCCGCAGCTGCGCTTTTGCATCCACGACTGGCTGAACACGGCCGGATAAGAGAAGCGGCGGCCGTTAAAGGCGTAATAGGCGTTGAGCGTCAGCATGTTCTGGCTTATCAGTCCGGCCGGTATGCTTATGTCGCCGCGCTGAGTGTGGACACTGCCCTCGAAGGTCTTTGCCGAATGGAATATCACGTCGGCGCCCAACTTGTTGCCGTAGGCGTTCATGTTCAGCTCATAGTCTTTCTTCTCGCCTGCAAGATGCGCAGGGTTCATAGCCACGCTGAGCGACAATCCGCGGTAAGATGCGCTGAGGCTTACGGTGTATTTATTCTGCGCTTTCATCACGGTGCTGAAGTTTCCGTCGGCGTTGATGCCCTGCGTGCGTATGTCGGAGCCAGACGCGTTAAACGTCAGCCTGAAACGCAAGCGCTGCGGCGTTCGCTCAAGATAGCTTGTGTCTATACGGCTCCGCGCCCGGCTGTCGCGCATATCAAGTATCTTGTCTATCTCGCGCTTGGGCCGGTAAGCCTCGGCCTTAAGTCTGTCTTTAGCCGCTATGGTGTCGTCTGCGGCAACCGAGGTGCTGTCACATGGCACGACCGTCATGGCGGCCGCCAGCAATAGTGTTATCATATATACTATAAGAACGGTGACGGGACATTTTTATTTCATAGCCGCGCCAATGATTTGTGCCAGCAGAGAAGCTACCATGCAATGAAAACGATGTTACGCCATTGCAACACGTTTGTCAGTCTTTCATAACATGGCGTTAACCTTATTGCAACATTACGCATATAACTTTGCAGCCGTAAACGATAGAAAGCATTTCAAAGTATGATTAAAAGGTTAAGATTAGCCGTGGCGCTGATATTCATCCTGACAGCATTCAGAGCATACGCGGCAGACATTAAGGGAAAAGTTACAGACAGTACGACAGGCGAGACGCTCATTGGAGCAACCGTGCAGATTGACGGAACAGACAAAGCGGCTGCAACAGACATAGACGGTCTGTTCACGTTCAGCGGACTCGACGAAAGCGCAAATTATACTTTAACCATAAAATACATCTCTTACAAAACAACCAAAATTGACGGGGTTCGGGCTGAAGCTCAGCCACAGGTGTTAGAGATAAAACTCAAACCCGACGAACAGACGCTGAAGGAGGTTACGGTTACCGGCGTGGCAAGAAAGAATACGGAAATAGCGGTAATACAAATGACCAAGAGCAGTCCCGTCATAGTGAGCAACGTATCGGCACAGGAAATAACAAAGACACAGGACACAAACGCAGGAGAGGTGATACGCCGAGTGCCGGGTGTGAGCCTCATCGACGACAAGTTTGTGATGGTGCGCGGACTCTCGCAGCGCTACAACAACGTCTGGATTAACGGCGGAGCCGTGCCCAGCTCGGAAGCCGACTCAAGGGCTTTTTCGTTCGACCTCATTCCAAGTTCGCAGATTGACAACATGCAGATTGTGAAGACGCCGTCGCCCGAATATCCGGCCGACTACACCGGCGGATTCATCACCATAACGACAAAGGACATTCCGGCAGAAAACACGGCCGAGCTGTCTGTCGGCGGCAACTGGAACAACATTTCTTCGTTCTCCGACTTTAAGTATGCCAAGGGCTCGGGCACCGACTTCCTCGGTTTCGACAGTGGCATGCGCGGACTCAACGGCGGTATAAACGCCACAATGAACAGCATTGCCGGCAACGGCGTAGACCTGTTGAACAACGGTCTTAACAACGACTGGCGCGTGAGAAACATGAATCCCATAGGCGACCTGAAGCTGTCGGGCTCGCTGGGACGTCGTTGGAAACTTGGCGACCGCCAGCTCGGAATGATAGCTGCCTTCAACTACAGCAACGAATACCGCAAGTATGAGGATATGCAAAACAACCTCTACGGTGTGTACAATGCCGACAAAGACCAGTCGAACTATCTGCGCTACTCTGTAGACGACCAGTATAACCACAACGTGCGACTGGGAGCCATGCTCAACTTCACCCTTCTCTCGGCCGACGGCAACAGCAAATATCAGCTGAAGAACATATTCAACCAGATTGGCAACGACCGCTACACATGGCGCGAGGGACTGAGCGCACAGTCGGACAACGAGAACTCGGCTGAATATTACTACCGCAGCCGCACCACATACAACGGACAGATAACCGGCAAGCACACCTTTGCGCTGGATGAGCTCGACTGGAGCGCAAGCTACTCTTACGCAAACCGCAACGTGCCCGACCGCCGACGCTATCTTATCAACGACGCACTGGAACCGGGAGTGATGCAGCTGACAAGCCCTAACGACATATCGCGCGAATGGACAAAGCTCGACGAGCACATCGTATCGGCAGCAGTGAACGACAAGCACGACTTCAAGTTCGGCTCATTCACACCGTCGCTCAAGTTTGGAGCCTACGGCGAATACCGCACACGTAAGTACACCACCCGCGACTTTATCTACAACTGGAACGCTGCCAGCAACACGCTGCCCGACGGATTCCGCCAAAACGACCTGTCGGAGATGCTCAGCGACGAGAGCTACTTCGGTGCCGACCGCCTGTATCTGCTCGAAGAACAGCACATGCGCAACAACTACAAGGGCAACAACTATCTCGGAGCCGGATATTTCGCAGCCAACATTCCGCTCGGCAAGTTCAACATATATGCCGGCCTGCGCTATGAATACGACCACATGGAGCTGATAACAAACACACGCGACAACGCCGAGAGCCCCTTCAGCCACAACTATGAGTACAGCGACCTGTTCCCCTCGGTGAACACCACCTACAAGATTAACGACAAGCACCAGCTGCGCCTGTCATACGGCAAGACGGTCAACCGTCCTGAGTTCCGCGAGGTGTCGCCCTCAGTGTTCTACGACTTCGACCTGGCATCAGACGTGCAGGGTAACACCGACCTGAAGCCTTGCTACATACAGAACGTAGACTTCCGCTACGAGTTCTATCCCTCTAAGGGCGAGCTTATCTCAATAGCGGCATTCTACAAATACTTCGACTCTCCTATCGAGTGGACTTACACCGTTACGGGCGGAACAAGTCTTGTGTATTCTTACATGAATGCAAAGCGCGCCAACAACTATGGTATAGAGCTTGACATACGCAAGGACCTCTCGTTCATAGGTCTGCCCGGCTTCAGCTGGTCGTTCAACGGAGCGCTGATAAAGAGCCGCGTGAAGTTTGAAGAAGGCTCTAAGGAGGAGAACCGCCCCATGCAGGGCCAGTCGCCTTACCTCGTGAACACCGGAATATTCTACAAGAACGACAAGATGCAGCTCGACATAGCACTGCTCTACAACCGCATAGGCAAACGAATAATCGGAGTTGGACGCAGCGAAGGAACAACAAGCGGCAACGAGACCCTGAGAGTGCCCGACAGCTACGAGATGCCCCGCGACGTAATAGACCTCTCGGCATCGAAGAAATTCGGCAGCCATTGGGAGCTGAAGCTCAGCATACGCGACCTGCTGGCACAAAAGGTTTACTACAAGCAGTTTGCCGACGTGCATTACTCAAACGGAACGAGCCGCGAGATAGAGCAGATAACAAGAGTATACAAGCCCGGCCGCAACATAGGAGTGAGCGCCGTGTATAAGTTCTGATAAAGGGATAAAGCGGAACATCAGCCCCATAACTTCCATCCCTCCCATTACTCCCATAAGTCTCATAACTCCCATAAAAGAAAAAATAAAAAAATTATTCACTATAAGATGTTTAACAAAAAGATGAAAATGGACAAGTTTAAACTTTACGGATGCTTAGGCATCATGGCAATGGCGCTCACAATGAGCTCTTGCAGCAGCGACGACGACAATTCAGGCATCCCTCAGAGCGGTGTCAACTGGACCACCAACGGCGGTATCAAGGCATGCGACCATCTGCTGTTCACGGCAGACGGCGACGCCAACGTAAACGACAACGGCAAACAGATAGGAAACGGTGACCAGGAGTTTGTTTTCACAGGAAAGCAGACCATCAAGAAAGGCACATATATCCTTAAAGGCTGGGTTTACATAGCCGACGGAGCCGAGCTTACAATAGAGCCGGGAACCGTAATCAAGGGCGACAAGCAGACAAAGGCTTCGCTCATAGCTGAGCGCGGCGGTAAGCTCATCGCACAGGGAACAGCAACAGAACCTATCGTGTTTACATCAGAAGAGGCTAAAGGCAACCGCCGTCCGGGCGACTGGGGTGGCATCATCCTCTGCGGTAAGGCTAAGAACAACAAGAGCGAAATGCAGATTGAAGGTGGTCCGCGCACCAAGCACGGAGGTAACGACGACGCCGACAACTCTGGCGTGCTGAGCTACGTGCGCATCGAATTTGCCGGCTATCCTTTCCAGACCGACCAGGAAATCAACGGTCTTACACTCGGTTCTGTAGGAAGCGGCACAAAGATCGACCACGTACAGGTGTCATATACCAACGACGACTCTTATGAGTGGTTCGGCGGAACAGTAAACTGCAAATATCTTGTAGCATACAAAGGCTGGGACGACGACTTCGACACGGACAACGGATTCAGCGGAAAAGTTCAGTTCGGTCTGTCTGTACGCGACTCTAAGATTGCCGACGTATCACAGAGCAACAGCTTTGAGAGCGACAACAACGCCGACGGTTCTAACAGCGAGCCTCACACATCTGCCGTATTCTCTAACATGACACTGGTAGGCCCGATGGCTACAGACGCTTCATTCGTAAACGACGCTTCTTACATCAACGGCGGCAGCTACTATCCCAACAACGGCTCAAGCCTCGGCAAGTTCCAGGCTGCAATGCACATACGCCGCGACACTCACCTCAACTGCTTCAACTCTGTTGCAATAGGCTGGCCTGTCGGTATCATCATCGACAACGAGAAGGGCGACACACAAGGCGCAGCAACAGCAGGCAACCTGAAGCTCGAGAACATCTGGCTGGCTAATGTCAACGCCGTCGGTACCGACTTCAACAAGATTTATGTGGACGGTTTCTACAACTACGAGACAAAACAGGTTGACGAAACAAAGCCTTCATTCTCAAGCACATTCTTCAAGGCTCAGAGCGGCAACAAGGTTTATGAGGCTGCAACAGGCTGGTTCGACACAACAGGATATATACCGACATCAGGCAGCCCGCTGCTCAGCGCAGCAGCATTCACAAGTCCGCTGCTCTCAAACGGCTTCGACCAGGTTTCTTACATCGGAGCTTTCGCTGCAGGCGACACATGGCTCAATGGATGGACCAACTTTGATCCTCAGAACACAGACTATTAATTTCTTGATTTAAAGATCCAATAAGACGATGACGCCCCATAGGAAGAAATTCCTGTGGGGCGTCTGTTTTTATCTAACTATACTTGATTATGCAGATGAGCCGACGCCATGTAAGCCGAATTATATCCGGCAAAACGTACGACGCATGCCTGCCTACTGTTACAAATAGGTTTATTCTTCCTCAAGATACCACTTTGAGTATTCAACATAATGCTTGGCAAAGCTCTCTGCCTGGTCGGGACGTGTCTTCTTGATAAACTTGGCAGGCACTCCGCCCCATATCTCGTGCTGACCAATCTTTGTGCCCTGCAGCACCAGTGCACCGGCTGCAACTATTGCGCCCTCGCCCACTTCGGCATTGTCGAGCACCGTTGCGCCCATACCTATCAGTGCTCCGCGGCGTATCGTGCAGGCATGCACTGTGGCGTTGTGGCCTATGCTCACGTCGTCTTCAATAACAACCGGACCGGTGGTGTTGGTAACATGCACACAGGCACCGTCCTGCACGTTTACACGGTTGCCAATGGTTACGGGAGCCACGTCGCCGCGCACAACAGCGTTAAACCATATAGAGCACTCGTCGCCCATGGTAACCTCGGCCACAATAGTGGCGTTCTCGCTGAAATAGCAGTCCTTACCCCATTTAGGTGTAAGGCCCTTTACTGATTTTATTAATGCCATGATGTTATAATCTTTATATAATTCGTTCTGCAAAGTTAGTTTATTTTGCCGTGCAAAGCAAAAAATCGGCGCTCAATAGCTTGCGGATAATGCAAAGATTATGTATTTTTGAACATTGAAAATAAAAACATCTATAAATATTATGCTGGAAACAGGACTTACACACACAAGCAGCCTGACGGTGACCGAAGCTCTCACCGCCAAGGCCATGGGTTCGGGCGACATGCCCGTGCTGGCTACGCCGGCCATGATGGCGCTGATGGAAAACGCCGCAATGTTGGCCGTTGCCCCCGAACTGCCCGAAGGCAGCACCACCGTAGGCGGACACATAGAGTCGTCACACCTGAAGCCTACGCCATTAGGGGCTGAGGTCAAGGCAGAAGCCACGCTGACAAAGGTAGACGGCCGTAAACTGTATTTCACAGTCAAAGCCATGCAGGGCGACGCCGTGATAGGCGAAGGCACTCACCTGCGCTTCATCGTTGACCGCGAGAAGTTTATGAGTAAGCTGTAAGAAGCTACAACCGAAAGGCATATCGAACAAAACAACAAGACTAAAACCTTTTTGTTGAAAACAATAAGAATGTAGTGCGCACCTCACACTGCGTAACGACAATGGATAATGGTCAACAAGAAAGTTTTAGTCTTTATTATATTAACGCGGATATGACAACAAAAACTATTGTACCGGCTGATTACCTTTTATATTTTCGCGCTGTTTCAGTTCGTCCATAAACTCCTGATACAAAGCTACGGCACCATAATGCCATAGTTTTGTTGTTTCATCTGCCAGTCTCTTATATGTGTCAGAAAGATAAAAACGTTTTAATGCCTCTAACAACGGTATGTTATATTCGTGGGCATAGATTTGCACCACCCTGCTAACCTTACCGGGTAAAAGCAAATACAAATTCTTATCGGTTACTTCAAGATTCACCGGATAATCTCCTTTGTCTCTTTAAATTTAATACGGCACAGAGTTTCGTGTTAAAAGCAATACACATCTTTATACCATTGCATCCATTCCTGCAACTTAGAATCTTGCGTGTTTACAGCATTCAACACATCATAGTTGGTGAAAGAATTGAACATCTTGTCTCCGTTGATTAATGCCTTATATGTATTAATCGAGTTGTTCAGATGCGTATTATTGGCATGATGGCATACTGAGAAAGTCACTGCTTTATATGTTCCTGTGTCCTGCAAGGCGAAAGCAAGCATCTGATTACGCCAAAGCTGATTAAGTCCATCCTTAAACGGACAACCTTTGATATCTACCGAACCTTGATATTTATCCCGATGTTTCTTTAGTATTTCCCAATACTTATAGCCTATCATGTGGTAATGGCATTTATCAGGCTCATTTAATATGCTTGCGAGAATACATTGAGTGCAATTATCTTTATGTTCATTTGCTTTACTTTTATATGCGCCACATGTCGTAAACTCCTTCTCGCTAAATTTATGCTCGATAAGCCACAGGCACAAATTATCTTCCTTGTCATAATAGGCAATAGCCACATCTGCATCTGTTCCTGCTCCATTGGAGTGGTCGTTAAGGACACCTTTACCTGACTGAATATCCTGTCCCCAATATTCAAAACAGAATCCATGATGCAATCTGCCTCTTGCTATCTTCTTAAAGCCGGAAGGGCATCCGGGAATAAGCGGCAATATATTTTCAGCTTCCTCTGAAAGGAGTATTGGCATGAAAAGATTTATACAAGCCGTTTGAGAACTTACGGCATGCCTGGCAAACTTATGAGGCTTAAAAGCAAAATATCCCTTTTGCATTTCCTGCAAGTATGGGATAATTGGCTTGTACATCATTTGAGGAACCTCTGATTTTTCTGGGAAAAGGGCATCGTATTCATATCCTCTATACAAACCTCTCTCCGTCGTTATGTTTTTGCGTTTCCAGTCTATTATGTGTACATAAATAGCCCTTTGTTCTAAATTTAAATTGCTTGGGATATAGTATTTCACCCCATTAATTATCTCTTCCATAGGTACCATTTAAATATTGTAATGCTTGATTTATCTGCGACATTGACGTTAAGAAAGAGCCTCTACAATACATAATATTTATTTTAATCTTACTTGAAAATTTAGTTTAAATGAAAGCGTACCATCAGCTTCTTTTATTATCGAAGCATATTCATGTCGAGAAGTACTTGCACGCTCTAAATATGCGTTGGAAAAGAGATAATCTTCAAATCTATTTCTATCATAGAAATGATAACACAAAATTTCGCCATCTTTCTTTACCACCAAATAACCACCATTGGCATCAAACTGTCCGTTCCAAGCTGTAGCAGGCATCATACCTAATGCCGTTGAAGTCAAAAGATGCTTAATTTTATACACATAAAACGGTGAGTCCTGAGCAACATCATAATTCAAAGGATTTGTTTCTGTAAGTTTTTCAGCCAATTCTTTCAATGTCGAAACTCCGGTATTAAGTTGCTCTAAAAGTAAACTTGAAATTATTACAGGCAAATCTCCATCAAGCATAATAAGGTTATTACGAAACGTAGGGTTATCTACCTTGTCAAACATCAATACGCCACCTTTCTCTTTTATCGCATTAACCCTCTCAATTACTTTATTTCGTTTAGGATTCAATGAATTGATTCTGGCAATATCCGTATCAGAAAACGCCCCACCTTCTATCTTAAAATTAAAATTGGTTGCTTTACTTGCATTTAACAGAGTTGAATTTCCACCAAGTTGGGACTTTATGCTAAATCCCATTTCGGAATTCATTTTTGTACGGCGGTCATGCAGAATAATTCTAATATCAGTCTTGTCTGACGATTTTGCTTTCAATGAATGGCAATAAATACGATTCATAAAACTCTCAATCCGAGAGATGGCAAAAGAACCGTCATTACTATTAATCGCATTTAATAAGTCCTCCGCCTCAGACAAAAACACAGATGCAGATATACGAAGTAATTCTTCACCTTCAGGAGTTTGAATTACGACATCTCGATCTTGAATTAGATAGTTAAAATTTCCATCTTTTTCTTGACGAAGGATCATTATAATAGGATAAAACAAATCCTGAATTTTATTTAGATTTTGTTTATAAGATAGAAGATTTACAAAGTATTCTTTTGCTAGCATATAGATTTATATTTCTGAAAATGTATATCTAAAAACTCTCTTTTAGGAAGAAATTTGTTTGGCAACATAATTTTTTTCCCAATAAGTCCTTTTAAGTAAATTCTAAAAGAATCTTCTTTTGTATTTTGTATAAATTCGTCTGATATATCCAGTCTAAAATCTGGAGTTATAGAAAACAAATATTTATCATAAGCTTTATGAAAGAATGGATTCATACAAAGTCCATTCTTAGGATTTGTTCTATTTAATTTATCTTGAGACCACCCTATGATATGACAAGCCTCCAATAACTCAAGATTTTGTATTCCAGATATACAACAACAATAGTTATACGCACTCATAACAGCTGTTCTAAAAAATGACTGATTTACTCTTTTCTTAACAACCACTTCTCGTTCAATTCCTTCAGGTAAATCATCCATTTGTATATTAGAAGAAGCTTCAATTGTTTGATTTGAAAACTGAGCAATCAACCTTTCACTTTCAAAAGCGAGTTTTTCTGGATTCCCATAAAATTCGTCCCAAACAATTTGTTCCATTTTTGCACCATGACTAAGACCAACTATACCTTTACCTTTTAAGTCTGGATCCAAACGCCCTATATTACCGATTTTCATATTTAATGCACTCGGAGTTCGACCAAGAATTTTTGCATACTTTATAATTATCGGATTTTCTTTACTGCTATTTTTAAATGGTATTTTACAATACACATTAAATGCAACAATAGTTTCTTCTCTACTCCATTTATTCATATACTACTATTAACAGTAACATTTTATCATATCTTAGTCATGCTTTCCAAAGCAATTTTCCAAATAAAATTTCAAGTTTAGTACCTTTGCCATTATTAGCCGCCATATTTTTATGCCGCGGCTCTTTTGTCAAGTGATCCATGGGATTTATTATGCTTTAAGCATTGTATGCCATATTTATTCAAAGTACAAAGATACTTATTTTTATTTGAATAAGATTAACAACCATCTCATAAATATGAAAAAAGAATAATAAGAAAAAGAAGGTTACAAAAGAGTCATATATTTACGTATTTATACCAACGTTGCTGATCACAAATTAGCTTCGCTGACTTCCAATAACCTATACTATTATAAAAATCCAACAAGTCATTTTACCTTGTAACCTCCCCTTTCAATAACACAAGAAACCGTTCCTTTACTCTTAATATCATGGTCCGTCTCTCCTATTCCATCAGAATCCACGAAAAAAAGCTATGAGTTAGGCTTGAAAAGTGGGCCACTTTTGCATAAAAAGTGGCCGAGTTACGATGCGTAACTCGGCCACTAACAGTTCGAAAGTAAATCGATAAATATTTCTTAATAAATAGACTTATTTTAAAGCCTAAAAATTTAATCTGAAAGGAAAAATAATATAAAATGTTACGATTTTCAGGGTTTTATTCTGACGACGGCTATTTGCGCCCTGTTATCGTAGCCACAACATACTCTGAACAGGTGCCTATGCGGAACTTGCCGCCCCAGATGCCAAGGCCCGAACTTACATAATATTGCGTGTTGCCGCGCTGCCACGAACCGTAAGAGCACTCGTAGATGCGGTCGGTTATCCATGATATGGGCCATAGCTGTCCGCGATGGGTGTGGCCGCTAAGCTGGAAGTCAACGCCGGCACGCTCGGCACGGTCAAGATGATAGGGCTGATGGTCGAGCAGAATGGTGTACTTGCCTTTGTCGGCACTGCGCATAAGCTCCGCCACGCTGCGGCGGCGCGGATTGGTGCGGTCGTCGCGGCCTATGACGCACAGCTGCCCCGCACATGCCATGCTGTCGCGCAGCAGCGTTATGCCGGCATCGGCAAAGAACTTCTGCGCAAGCGGCTCTCCGCTGTAATACTCATGATTGCCTAAAGAGGCATACACCGGGGCATTGAGCCGGCGCAGCTCTGACGCCATGTTCTCCTCGATGAGCGGACGCATGCTGATGTCTATTATGTCGCCGGCGATGAGGATAAGGTCAGCGTGCTCGGCGTTAATCATGTCCACCCACCGTGCCAATTCGGCGCGACGGTTATGATAGCCAAGATGAAGGTCGCTCATCATGACTACCTTTAACGGGCGGCCGATATGCTTGTCCGTAGTGAGTTCAAGTGTCTGCCTCACCTTATTATTATAATGTATGTTGCCTCCTGCAAACAGCAAGACCATTACGCCAAGCAGCACCCACGACATTGTGGCATTTGAATAAAGCCAATGGCAGGGCACAAGATGCAGAAGCCGCCCGAGGTCGAGCAGCAGAAAGGCGATGACGAGATAAAGGAGTATGAATATTGAGGAGTTGCCCGTCTCGTAGCATGCCGACGCAAGGCCGAGCGGCATGTGGTCGATGGCACGCGAGAAATTGAGAAACAGCGTCAGAAACGCCGCAAGGCATACACCCACCACGGCCCAGCGCCAGCCCGCCGACAGCGGCAGCAGGCACCATACATGCCACAGAACATAGGCAAGGCCGACAAACGGCAGCACGAAGAAAAGAACAAACCACATTGCTTTCATTGTTTTAAGTATGGCTGCAAAGTTACATTTTTCGCCGCACTTACAGTCAGGCTACATGTCGAAAAATGGGATAACGGTAATATTTTCGGTAAAACATGGAACACCCGGCGAAGACTTATACCGATAAACAGTGCATAACTCCCAAATATTTTTCGTCGCTGTCGAAAAGCATGTCACCAAACGAATACAAAAGAAATATATGCTCATTTGAAAAACAAATTGGCTGAAGCCTCATTCTTCATTACCGGACACACCATACAAATCTAAGAATACATGCCTGCAACGGCAGCGGATAATGCGTAGCGGCAGACATGACAAAGGATAATATAAAACGGTCAGCATGAGGCGCGTTTGCAAAAGATTACATTCTACGTTGCAAAAGAGACGAGACAGCAGCTTAAAATTATGAAAACAAAGAAATTAGAGCGTTTTTACATAAAACTTGTAAAAAAACAAACAGCGCGATGACATAATAAACGGTCACCGCACTGTATACTTATATTCATTAGCCAACAAAATAATCAGAACTTAACGGCCGAAAGAATCCTTTCGGTAGCTCCGGCCTTGCTGCTTACATATTGCGCAGCCTTGTCGCCGTCGGCCTTACGGCAGCTGTCGTCGGCAATATAGCTGTCCATCAAGCTCTCAAACTGCGAATAACTGTCTATCTGGCGGCCTCCGCCCGATGCAAGCAGGTCTTGCGCCTCCTGAAAACGCTCGTTGTTCGGGCCGAATATCACCGGGATGTTCCAAACCGCCGCCTCGAGCACATTGTGTATGCCTACGCCAAATCCGCCTCCAATGTAAGACACATCGCCATAGCCATAAATGCTTGAAAGCAGTCCGAAACAGTCGATTATCAAAACCTTGGCACCGACAACGCTCTCAGGCGTGGCCTCAGTGTACCTCACGGCCTTGCCTTTCAGCTTAGACAATATCTGCTGAAGATGGTCTTCGCCGATAACGTGTGGTGCAATTATCATCTTCCAGTCGTCGCGGCCGTTGAAATACTTTATGAAGATGTCCTCGTCGGGAGGCCAGCTGCTGCCGGCCACAAACACCTTATAGTCTTGTCTGAAAGCCTCAACTATTGGCAGGCTCTTGGCCTGACTCTTTATCTGCAGTACACGGTCGAAACGCGTGTCACCAGTAATCTCAACCTCAGTGATGCCGAGCTTGGCTAACAGCTGCCTGCTGACTTCGTTCTGAACGAAGAAACGCGTGAAGCATTTAAGCACGTTGCTGTAGGTGCGGCCATACCAGCGGAAGAACACCTGATTGGGCCTGAAAATGCTGCTCACGCTGTAGACAGGCACATTGCGGCGCTTCAGTATGTGCAGATAGTTCCACCAGAACTCATACTTGATGAAGAAAGCCACTTCGGGATGCACCAGATTAAGGAATCTGCGCGCATTGAAATACGTGTCGAGAGGCAGATAGCATATAATGTCGGCCCCGTCGTAGTTCTTTCTTACCTCATAGCCTGAGGGCGAAAAGAACGTAAGAAGGATTTTAAGCTCGGGATGTTCGCGGCGCAAACGCTCCATGATTGGGCGCCCCTGCTCAAACTCTCCGAGCGATGCAGCATGGAACCACACATAACGCGAGCCGGGGTCAACGCTGTTTTTAAGCACCTTGAAGGCTTCGCGCTCGCCCCGCCACATCTTCTTTACCTTGTCGCTGAACAGGCTCATCACGGCCACGCCCAGTGTGTAAAGGCTTATAACAATTTCGTACACGGCTTATGCTTGTTTGTTAGTTCTATTTAAGCACCTCAATGGCGCGGCGCAGACGGCGCAGCGTCTCTTCCTTGCCGAGGAAAGCGGAAATGTCGAACATGCCCGGGCCCTTGCCCTCGCCAACAAGAGCCAGACGGAAGGCATTCATCACGTCGCCCAGCTTGTAGCCCTTGCTCTCAACCCAAGCCATGACGATGTGTTCCTGATTCTCGAGCGAGAAATCATCAATACCCTCAAGAACCTCGGCAAGCTCGCCCATAACCTGAGCCGAATTTTCCTTCCAGCGTTTGCGCACGGTCTTCTCGTCATACTCCGTAGGAGGAATGAAGAAGAACGAGCAGAGCGGCCAAAGCTCCTTTACGAAGCTAACACGGTCTTTCATCATTGATACAACCTTGGTTATACGCTCCATCGACTCGTCGATGCCGTTGCCGGCAACTATAGGCGCAAAGAGCCTGGCTATCTCGTCGTCGCTCTTGCGCAAGATATATTCGTGGTTGAACCATATGCCCTTCTGATAGTCGAAACGGGCTCCGGCCTTGCTGCACTTGGCTATGTCGAACTGCTCAACAAGCTCGTCGAGAGTGAACATCTCCTGCTCCGTACCCGGATTCCAGCCAAGCAGCGCAAGGAAGTTGATGACAGCCTCGGGGAAATATCCCTGCTCGCGGAAACCGTTAGACACCTCGCCTGTTTTCGGGTCGTGCCACTCCAGCGGGAATACAGGGAAGCCCAGGCGGTCGCCGTCGCGCTTGCTCAGCTTACCCTTTCCGTCAGGTTTGAGCAACAGAGGCAGATGCGCAAAGCGCGGCATCGTGTCTTCCCATCCGAAAGCCCTGTACAGAAGCACATGCAGCGGCGCGCTCGGCAGCCACTCCTCGCCACGGATAACGTGGCTAATCTCCATCAGGTGGTCGTCAACAATATTTGCAAGATGATATGTAGGAAGCTCGTCGGCGCTCTTATAAAGAACCTTGTCGTCAAGAATATCGCTCTTAATAACAACGTCGCCGCGTATCATGTCGTTAACGTGAACGTCCTCGCCCGGCTCAATCTTGAAGCGTACAACATACTGACAGCCGTCGGCTATAAGCTTGTCAACCTCGTCAGCCGGCATTGACAGCGAGTTGCGCATCATCATTCGCGTGTGAGCGTCATACTGGAAGTTCTTTATTTCCTGGCGCTTAGCGTCCAGTTCCTCCGGCGTGTCAAAGGCAATGTAAGCCTTTCCGGCATCAAGCAGCTGGTCAACATACTTCTTGTATATCTCACGACGCTCGCTCTGACGGTAAGGGCCGTGCTCTCCGCCGAAGCTTACGCCCTCGTCAAACTTTATTCCGAGCCATCTGAACGACTCTATGATATACTCCTCTGCACCCGGAACAAAACGGTTTGAGTCCGTATCTTCTATTCTGAAAACGAAATCGCCGCCATGCTGACGGGCGAAAAGATAATTATACAATGCGGTACGTACGCCGCCTATATGCAACGCCCCGGTAGGACTTGGTGCAAAGCGCACCCTTACTTTTCTTTCTGCCATTTATTAATGAAGATAAGATAAATTTTGTGCAAAATTACAATTTTTTTAGCAAAGTGGCGTATTTTTTTATTATTTTCGCAGAGTAATGCATTTAATACAAAGAGAAATGGGCAAATTCAACAAAACCGACAAACATTATTTTAGAAATATCCTGACACGAGTGGCATTGGTTATTACGGCCGTAATCATCATCGTAGGCTTTCTTCCGCGCAACAGCGGGCCACAGTTCAGATACGACATAGGCAAGCCCTGGATGTACAGTTCGCTGATAGCCAAGTTCGACTTTCCTATATATAAGACAGACGAGGCCATAAAAGGAGAGCAGGACAGCATAATAAAAGCCTTTGAACCTTACTACAACTATAACGCAACGGTTGAAAAAGAGCAGATAAGCAAGTTTCTCAGTAAGTATAAGGAGGGCATACCCGGCCTGCCCTACAACTATGTAACAACCATTGCCGACAGGCTTCACCGCCTGTATCAGGCCGGCATAATGGATACGCCCGAATACTCTGAGATAAGCAAGGACACGACAAGCACAATAAGGATTGTAAGCGGGAAAAAAGCAACTAACGCCGAAATAATGTGCATATACTCAACGATGACGGCCTACGAGCAACTGTTTACAGACCAAAAGCTGGCCGAGCAGCGCCAGATACTGCAGAAGTGCAACCTGAACGAATACATACAGCCAAACCTGAGCTATGACGAGGAGCGAAGCGAGACCGAAAAGGCCGACCTGCTGAGCGGCATTCCGCTGGCCAGCGGAATGGTGCTCAGCGGACAAAAGATAATAGACCGCGGCGAGATTGTAGACGAACATACCTACAGAGTGCTGAATTCTTTTGAGAAAGAGACACAGAGACGCAGCGCTACGGTGAGCGCCATACCGTCGACTATAGCCGGGCAGATACTCTTTGTGGCAACACTCATAATGCTGTTCACCATATATCTCGGCCTGTTCCGCAAAGACTACTTTGAAAAGCCGCGCAGCATCACCATGCTTTACACTATGATTACGCTGTTTCCTATTCTCGTGTCGGTGATGATGAACCACAGCATACTCAACGTCTACGTACTGCCGTTCACAATAGCACCCATATTTATACGCGTGTTCATGGACTCACGCACGGCTTTCATCTCGCATGTCATTATGATTCTGATATGCGCCGCCGCCGTGAAATATCAGTATGAATTCATCATTGTGCAGCTCGTAGCGGGCCTCGTGGCCATATATTCGCTGCGCGAACTGTCACAAAGAGCCCAGCTGTTCAAGACCGCCCTGCTTGTAACCATAGGCAGCAGCATCATATATTTTGCGCTGCAGCTGATGCAGGACAACAGCATTACGTCGATGGACCACAGCATGTATAAATACTTTATCGTTAACGGCGTGCTTCTGCTCTTCGCATATCCGATGATGCTAATCATTGAAAAAACGTTCGGTTTCATATCCAACGTTACGCTCATTGAACTGTCGAACACCAGCAAAGACCTGCTGCGCCAGCTCAGCGAGGTGGCTCCTGGCACATTCCAGCACTCTGTGATGGTAGGCAACCTTGCTGCTGAAATTGCCAACAAGATTGGAGCAAAGGCACAGCTGGTAAGAACAGGAGCTATGTATCACGACATTGGAAAGATGAAAAACCCGGCGTTTTTCACCGAAAACCAGGTAGGCACCAACCCGCTTGACAAGATGACGCGGCTGGAGGCGGCGCAGATTGTCATAAGCCACGTTACCGAAGGACTGAAGATGGCAGAGAAATTCAACCTGCCAAACGTTATCAAAGACTTTATAAACACTCACCACGGAAGCGGCAAAACGAAGTATTTCTACATTTCATACAAGAACGAACACCCCGACGAACCCGTTGACGACTCGCTCTTCACTTATCCCGGCCCTGACCCGTTTACGCGTGAACAGGCCATTCTGATGATGGCCGACACGGTTGAGGCGGCATCGAGGTCGCTGCCGGAATATACCGAGGAGAGTATATCCAACCTTGTTAACAGACTTATTGACCAGCAGGTAAGCGAGGGATACTTTATATATTGCCCGATAACCTTCCACGACATAGCCGTGGCCAAACAGGTGCTAACGGAGCGCTTGAAGTCTATCTACCACACGCGAACAAGCTATCCGGAACTGGCCAAGAAAGAAAACAAGACTGAAAACGCACAGCCTGCAAAGCAATAGAGGCTGTTGACATAAGGCTAAAGTATCCGGTGCTGTCGTAAGTGCAGCACCGGATACTTTTCCGTTTATATACATCTGTAGCGTAAAAATATGCACACATCAACACATTTGTGCATTAACAGTCATTCATCTTGTTAATAAAAATTAAACTAAACATGTCTTTCTGAAGAATATTGAACAATAGCAATACCTTTGCAGCCTATTTTTTAAGGTAATTAAAGATGAATAAAACAAAATTAATCTGCACGGCTCTTGCCTTGTCAACAGCCGTTACGGCTGGCGCAGGAGGTATTCTTACTAACACCAATCAGAACATTGCTTTCCTGCGAAACCCGGCTCAGGATGCCGTGATAGGCATTGCCGGAGTTTACAGCAACCCTGCCGGAGTGGCGTTTATGAACAACGGATTCCATCTGTCGCTCAACATCCAGAACGCTCACCAGACGCGAGAGATAACCTCTACGTTCGCCCCGTTTGCCTATGGAGCAAAGAATTACGGCAACACCACCAAGACTTTCAAGGGCGAGGCCAACGCTCCTATAATTCCGTCGATACAGGCGGCATACAACAAAAACGACTGGAGCTTCCAGTTTAACTTCGCCATTACGGGCGGAGGAGGCAAGTGCGTGTTCGACAACGGCCTGTCGTCGTTTGAGGGCAACATAGCCCTGCTGCCGCTGCTGTCGCAGAATCTCGACGTGCTGACAAACGAACTCGGACTGGGCTCGCTGGGCCTGCCCACGGTGTCGCAGTATGACATGGACACATACATGCGCGGACGCCAATACTATTACGGCTTCACTCTCGGAGCGGCACGCAAGCTGAACGACCACTGGTCGGTGTATCTGGGCGCACGCCTGCTGTACGGTAACTCTAACTATTACGGCTACGTGAAGAACATAAAGGCCAACATAAACGGCGAGATGGTAAGCGCACCCGAGACGTTTAAAGGTCTTTCGGCTCAGGCTGCCGTGGCTGTGGGAACATGCACAGAGATGGCAAACATGTATCAGCAGGCAGGCGACATGGCCAACGCAGCCAAATATGCGCAGATGGCCAAGGACTATAAGATAAAGGCCGTGATGCTGGGCGCGCTCGGAGCGGCCACAGAAGACGTTACGCTGAACTGCGACCAGACGGGCTGGGGCATCGCGCCGATAATCGGTGTTGACTATAAGACGGGCGACTTTAACTTTGCGGCGAAGTATGAATTCAAGACACGCATGCGCCTGAAGAACCGCTCGGCCAACAGCGAGAGTGCCAAGAACCTTGAGCAGCTTAGCCGCTATACAGACGGCATTGAGGTGGCCGAAGACTCGCCGGCGCTGCTTACGCTGGGCGCACAATGGTCGCCGCTGCAGCAGCTGCGCATCTCTGCCGGATGGCACCACTACTTTGACAAGGACGCAAAGCAGTTTGACAACCACCAGGACAAGCTGGGAGGCAACACCAACGAGTATCTCTTCGGTGCGGAGTATGACATAAGCAAGAGAGTGCAGGTGAGCGCCGGAGCGCAGTTTACGGAGTATGACTTCACCGACAGCTACATGGAGGACATCAGCTTTAACGTAAGCTCATGTTCGGTAGGCGTGGGCGTAGGCATTAAGCTGACTGAGAAGATGAAGCTAAACCTGGCTTACTTCCAGACATTCTACAAGGACTACAAGCGCGAGAGCAACAACTACTACAACATATCAGGACTGGCCGGAAAGGTTATCGGCAACGTGGCCAACGAGCTGATGGGCCCTGAGGCCGCACAGGTGGCCGTAGACAAGACAACGGCACTGCTGACCACGCCCGACCCGTCGACAGGCAAGAGCATGCTTTACGGCGCCGACACGTTCACACGCACTAACCGTGTGTTCGGTATCGGACTTGACATCGACTTCTAATCAGCCGCACATTGCAACCGCGCTGATAATCAGCAGGTTACAGAAACGATAATTGTAGCTTTGTAAAAGGCCACCTTTTAGCGTCTAAAAGGTGGCCTTTTGCTTTGTAATATGTGGTCTTTTGGAAGTCAAAAGGCCGTATTTTGGAAATTTATGCATAATCAACTGTTTTATCAACGGCAACAGGAGGAGTTACGTTTAGCTAAAACGGACAGAATTACAATGGGTCTACATCAAAATAAATCTGCACCGAACGGAACTTAGCGTCTTGCCCCATCATGGTCTGCGCCTTGCGCAGATAAAGGCGCACTTTGGCAAGGTCGATGCCGTTTTCGAGCTTCAGCATAATCTTGCGTATGTTGAGCGTCTTCACCTTCGACACCGAAGGCTTGTCGGGACCGAGCACACGGCCGCCGAACCAGCCGCGCAGTATGTCGCCGAGACGCATGGAAGCCGAGGCCACCATGGCGTCGTCGCGATGCTTCAGGAACACATAGATAAGATGGCAGAAAGGGGGATAGTTGAACGTCTGGCGCTCATCGAGCAGGTCGGCGAAGAACCCTTCGCAGTCGTTGCGCACCACCTGCATTACAACCGGAAGCTGCGAGCTTTTTGTCTGTAATATAACGAGCCCCCGCTTGCCCTTGCGCCCGGCGCGCCCGGCCACCTGAGCCATCATCATGAAGGAGTGCTCGTAGGCACGGAAGTCGGGATAGTTGAGCATGCTGTCGGCATTCAATATGCCCACCACGCTCACCTTGTCGAAGTCGAGGCCCTTGCTCACCATCTGCGTACCTATCAGTATGTCGGTCTTATGAGCCGAGAAGTCGTTTATCAGCCGCTCATAAGCGTTGCGCGTTCGGGTGGTGTCGAGGTCCATGCGTGCCACCCGTGCGTCGGGAAACAGTTCTGTAACCTTGTCTTCCACTTTCTCCGTGCCGTAGCCACGCCCGCGCAGGTCGCGGCTTCCGCAGCAGGGACACACGTCGGGCACGGTGTATGTAGTGCCGCAATAATGGCACGTAAGCTGTCCGAGGCTCTTGTGGTATGTCAGCGACACGTCGCACTTGTCGCAGTGGGGCACCCATCCGCACTCGCGGCACTCTATCATCGGCGCGAAGCCGCGGCGGTTCTGAAATAGTATGGCCTGCTCGCCGTTGTCAAGTGCGGTGCGCACGGCAGCCAGCAGACGGGGCGAAAACGGGCCGTTCATCATCTTGCGGCGCTGCAGGTCTTTTATGTCAACCACCTCTATTTCGGGCATCTGTATGTCATTGTAGCGTTGCATTATGCTAACAAGGCCGAATTTGCCCGTATGGGCGTTGTGCCAGCTCTCCATCGACGGTGTGGCAGAGCCGAGCAGCACCTTTGCTCCAAACTTGCGCGCAAGCATTATGGCCACGCTGCGGGCATGATAGCGCGGGGCGGGGTCTTGCTGCTTGAACGAGGTTTCGTGCTCCTCATCGATGATTACAAGACCGAGATTGGTGAACGGCAGAAGCACTGCGGAGCGTGCGCCGAGTATTACGTCGTAAGGCGCGGCAGAGAGCTGTTTCTGCCATATCTCCACACGCTCGGCATCGGAATATTTTGAATGGTAAATGCCAAGGCGGTTGCCGAACACGCGCTGAAGCCTCTGGCGTATCTGCACGGTGAGCGCAATCTCGGGCAACAGGTAGAGCACCTGCTGCCGGCGCTCAATGGCCTGGCTGATAAGATGTATGTAGATTTCGGTCTTGCCGCTCGACGTAACGCCGTGGAGCAGCACCACGTTTTTTTTCAGAAAGCTGAAAACTATGTTGTTATAGGCCGTCTGCTGAGCCTCGTTGAGCGGCTTTATCAGTTCCGGATGCGGCTCTCCGGCATTGTTCAGCCGGCCTATCTCGCGCTCGTAGGTGTTTAAAAATTTTCTTACGACAAGGTTTCTGAACGCTGCTGAAGTGCCGTGACTTTCGTTCAAAAGCTCGTCGCGGCTCACCTCGGCCACTGGTTCGGCGCAAGCGTCGCCGCTGATAGTGTCCCAGTGAGACAGCTCGAGAAACTTCAGGAATACCTTACGCTGGGCATCTGCACGCTTCAGCACGTCGAGAGCCACGTGTATGGCGCGCTCGCTGTGATATTCAGGCGCAAGCGACACATAGGTTTCGGTCTTTGCCGTATATCCGTCCTCGTTCTTAAGTCCCGACGGCAGGGCCGCGTTCATCACGTCGCCCACGGACGACAGATAGTAGTCAGCCATCCATCGCCACAGCCCGAGCTGCACAGAATTAACCACGGGAGCATCGTCCATCACGGTAGAAATGTCTTTAACCTTAAAGTCGGGCTTGGTGTCGTGTGTCCTCACCACCAGCCCCACGTAAGCCTTGCTCTTGCCAAACGGCACTAGCACCCTTATGCCCTGCCCCACGCGTCCGGCAAGACTGTCGGGCACGGAGTAGGTAAACAGGCTGTCGAGAGGCAGCGGAAGTATGATATCTGCGTAAATCATCTGTGGTGCAAAAATACAGAATTATGCTTAAACGCACAAAATATAAAAGTGCCTGTTTGCACAAAAAATATAAATGCCGGAATAAAGAGAGACAAAAAAAGGAGACATTTCATGCCGACGCAGAAATGTCTCCACTGAAATTATTCTATGCTTTTAAATAATTTGCCAGAATTAGAAATAGTAGGCAGCAGAAATCTGCCATGTGTTTGAACGGCCGCGCAACACGCTCTTGGCTCCGTCAAGAACGGTTATCTCGCCTGTCTTGCCGCAAACAATGTTGTAGTTGGCACCAACCTGCAGATGGCCGAGCAGCATGACGCCGGCACCCACGTTGACGCTAAAGTTAGATGTGTTGAGTCTCCATTCGGCAACATCTTTATAGAGGCTCTGGTTTTTGTCGCCGACGTTGAATCCGAACTGAGGTCCGGCTGCGAGATAAACGGCAGCAAGGCTGCCCAGACCGATGTCGTAACGAAGGTTGATAGGAATGTTAATGGCCTTCTGCTTCAGTTTTGTTGAAACAATTGTGTTGTCGTCTGCTTCAACATTAACCTCGCCTTCACGCTGGTCGTAAAGTGCAGAGGCGTCGATACCGAGACCTACAATAGGAAGAGTGAACTTGATTGTAGGACCAATGAAGAATCCCGTACGGTTTGATGTCTCGAAAACATCATTACTGAGCGACATGTTTGTGATGTTAAGACCACCCTTGACACCAAACTTCAGCTGTGCGTTTGCAGGCACGGCAAAATAGGTTGCCGCTACAAGAACAATCAGTGTAAATAACTTTCTCATAAGCTTTCATTTTAAGTGTTTATAAATTTGGCTGCCCCGTCGTGGGGCAGTCGTTATCTTGTATTATATCAGTGTCTCTGTCTGCGCACCGTAACACGTGCCGCAGGTGACGAGCCTGAAGAACTCTTGCTCGACGAACGGCTCTTCTTCACCGTTGAAGACGAGCGGCGGTTTTTCTTTGCCTTCTTGTCCTTCACCTTCACGTCGGCCTTTGCTATGCTGTCGAGCGAATCCTTGCGGGCCTGGTCGCCCCAGATATTTTTCTCAAAAGCGGCAAGTTCGTCTTCAATGCGTTTCTGCTCCTTGGCCATGGCAGAATCAGTAGGACAATACTGGCTGAGCGTCTTGCCCAACATGTTTGTGGTCTTGTATATCTTACCCTTATACATGTTGCGCGTAAAATAGTCGTCCATGCTCATAGTGGCGGCATTATTGAGGTTGCTCGTCATTATTATCTGTTTGCTCAGATAAGGGGCCAAGTCGTCGTATCTCACCCAGAAAAGCGGATACTTCTGCGCTCCGTCTCCGAAGTCGTCCTCACGCGACATGATAGGACAAAGCGCCAATACCTTTGTATGGAATGTTGCAGAAGACTGGTTGTAATATGTGCTCTCTTTTATATAGAAAGCCTTAACCTCGCGCGACGGAATGTCACTGTTGTCCAACCGCACACGGCCTCCGTCTCGTTCATAATATATGTGATAGTTGTCGAGAAAGGCCAAAGGCTTTATGCGGGCCGAATCTGTAAACACCTCGTTGCCGTCCAGACGGTACTCGTACGCCTTTATGTCGCCACGCATCATCAGCTTAAAGATGTATGTAAACAAATTCATCTGCGAACCGACTGGCTCTATCGGATAATAAAGGCCGGCATTGGCATCCTCCTCGAGATTAATCTCACGGTAGATATCGCGCCGCCATACAACATCCTCAGACATGCGCGCGGCCGTTGGATAAGATATGCGGGCACGAGTGGTCAGCGTCTGGGCGTTCGACTCGTTTTTCTGCTGCTGTTGTCTGCGGCGCGCAGCAGGCTGCGCTGACGCCTCGGCCATGCATGCCGCCAGCAAGAGCAGCACTGCACACACACGTAAAGTGCGTCCGGCAGCCACCGTATTGTGGCCATTTGCTATCTTCTTAATGAACATGAATCTTCTCATATTTATGTTTTTATTTTTATCTCATGCCAAAGCTGCGGGGCAGCCTGCGGCAAGAGCACTATTTCACAATAACCTCCATAGTAGACGGCAGCGTGCGCTTTATTCCGTCGGGACCTACGGCGGTGATGCGGGTAATGTAGAACCGCTTGTTGCGCGACAGTCCGCGGAAAGTCTCACGCTGGCGTTGTGTGAACGAATCGCCGTCTGAAACCATTGGCACGGCGTTACCCATATTGTCGTAGAACACGGTCTCAAAGCTCAGCACCTTGAACGGAATGTCGAGCAGTCCGTCGTCAATGGCAGCCTTGATGCCGCCAACAGACATGAGCGAAGCCTTGGCCAGACCGCCCGTGCGGAAACGGTTGTCGCCGATGGCAATGTATGGTGTCGGGTCGGGAAGCTTGCGCACATGGAACGTAAACTCGCCCACCTGCTTGGCACTGCCTGTCTGCAAAGACATGACATTAATGGTTACGTCCTTGCCGACAGCCGTAGGACGGGCTATATACTTGCCGGGACCGACAGGCTGAAGCGTGCCGCCACTCATCGAGGCCGAAACTTTGTTGAGCGGAACACCAGGAATACTTATGCTTATCGGATTGCTGTAACCTGCATAGAGCACGTTCATAAGGTCGGCAGAAACCGTTGCGCTTGGGTCAACCACGGTGTACTTCTGTGAGAAATCACGGCGAATTACATCGCCGCTGCCGTTACGCATGGTGATATAACCCGTAAGGTTAAACTCGCCAGTACGGCCTGTAACAATCTCGTAAGTGTTGTTGCGCAGATTCATCTGCCTTCCGCCGATATATATCTGAGGCTGCTGCGTGGTGTCAACTGCAGCCATCACAATCTGAGCCGAGAACTTGTCGCCGCGCACTATTGTCTGTGCGTTAGGTATTACGAAAGCACTTAGCTTGTTTACGCGTATGTCCTTCATGTCGATATTGGCCACGAGAGTATGCAAAACCTCACCTTCGGCATAGCGGACATCGCTCTGCAGCTTGGTAAGAAGCGTCACTGCAGCAGCCACGGGCATATCCTCAAACATGTATTCCTGCCAGTTTTTACCCATTGTCCTTGCGTTTTTGGGCAATGTGGTGGTAAGATTGCTGGCTATAATTGACTTCTGACGTTCGTCGGTAACCATCTTCAAGATGCGCTCGCGGAAAGAGTTGATGGCGTTGAAGAGCTGTTTGCCTTTGCCTGTACCCGGTGCTAGCATAACCTGATTGGCTGCTTCGAGGTCTTCTTTGTTCTTTATGTTAAGCACGTTGCCTTCGGCCCCGTCAGCCTCTTTCACAATAGCCTCCTTCAGCTGCTGTGCAAAGTTGAACAGCGAGTCGCTCATCTGCTTTACGGCAGTGGCCTTCTCAAACCATGCCTTCACTTTCTGAGGGTTTGATTTCATCTGAGCCTCGAAGTCGCCATATAGCGACTCGTTCTCTGACGAAGCGTTTGAGGTGGTGCGGTGAAGGCTCTCCTCTACAATGGAAAAGCCCTCGAGCACTTCGGTCGAGACGTTAAGCGCAAGCATGGCCATGAGGACGACATACATAAGGTTTATCATCTTCTGGCGTGGAGATACCGGTCTTTTCTTTATTGCCATTGCCTTGCGTTTTTATACTTCTGCGTTGTTTCCGTTGTTTGTTGCCGCACGCATGTTGACGGTCATGGCCTCAATCATTCGGGCATAAATCTTGTTAAGCTGTTCTATCTGTGAAGCCATCTTGCGCGACTGCTCGTTTATCTGGTCGATAGTGCCAATCTGAGAGCTTGCGCCCTTAAGCTGCATCTCGTAAACCTTGCATATTCCGGTGAGAGTGCGGTTGAGATTTTCCATCTCCTCTGAGTCGCGCGTAAGGCGTGCGCTCTGCTCCGACACCTTGGCCAGCATGTCGGTGAGTTTCTTTAGTTCTTCAACATAGTTGCTTGTGGCCTCTTCCATTTCGGGCGAAACTTGCTGTTGGGCTGTTATCCAGCCTGTTGAAGGCTGCTGAACGGGCACGCCTTGAGGAGCAGTTCCGGCTGCTGCGGCATGAGACTCGCCTGCAACATAACCGCCACCGGCAGATTCCTGTCCGCCGTCTGACGGCATGATAGCGTCACCTTCTGATACAACGCCGTCTGAAACAGACTGCGGCCGGGCTCCTCCGGCATTAATATAAACAACACTTCCGCCGGGAACGCCCTGTTCTGCAACATGAGGTGCCGCTGCGGGAGCGTCGTAGTCTGCGGCTTCAGACACATCAAAGTCTTCGTCATCAGAATATTCCTTGCCTACATGAGTAGGTATTTCCTTGCCTATGGCTGTCTTGTCGAAAGGACGGTCGAAGGCCGAAATGAAGAACACTATAACCTCGGTGCCCATACCGAAATACAACATGATGTTGGCTCCGGGCAGGTGGGTGAGCTTGAACAATGTACCGAGGATAACGATAGACGCACCCCAACTGTAAGCGTAGTTCAGGAACGTTTGTCCCGGCACGCTGTCGAGCCACCTTTGCAGGCGGTAGATGATATTATATTTGCTGTATTCTGTCATGTTTACTTCTTTTTCTGTTTTGAACTTGTTGTGCTTGCCAGACTTCTTACACACCGGAAACCGATGTAGCAGCGGGGCTGGTTCTGATACTCCCATGTGCGCCATGCCGAACGTATGAACGACTCGGGGTCTTTCCACGAGCCTCCGCGCACACTCTTTTTCTTGAGCTTATAGGGGTCTTCCTTGGCTGCGTTGTAGCGCAACTCGGGGTTAAGGTCGTTCATGGCGTCGATGCCGGCCTCGGTATACGTGGTGCTTGTCCACTCGGCCACGTTGCCCGCCATGTCGAACAGTCCGTTGGAGTTGGACGAGAATATGCCCACACGGCTGGTTATGAGGTTGCCGTCTTCGGTGTAGTTTCCGCGGTCGGGCTTGAAGTTTGCATAAAAACAGCCTTTGTCGTTCTTTACGTCGACAGTTTCCCACGGAAACTCCGTGCCTTCCTTTCCACGTGCCGCATACTCCCACTCGGCCTCTGTGGGCAGGCGATAGCGCTGTATGTAGCGTGCCTCACCGCCAAGACCTTTAAGCAGATAGTCGGTGCGCCATGCGCAGAAGGCGTTGGCCTGTTCCCATGTTACGCCTACTACGGGATAGTCGTTATAGGTAGGACTGCTGAAATAAAGGCGCATATAGGCTTCGTTGTCTGAGTTTACAAAATCGTTGACCCAGCATGTGGTGTCGGGATATACGTTTACGATGTATGTGTTGAGGAAGTCCCACGGTCCGCTGAGAGGGCGGTCGATGGTCTGTCTTACAATGCGCCCTTCGTCGTCGATATATGCGGTATCCTTTGAAATCATTACCACTTCGTCGGGATTAACCGGTATGTCGGTATTGAGGTTGCGCTCTGCAGGGTTGAGCCTGTTGCGGCGCAGGGCTGCGGCTGTATAGTCGTAAACCTCGTAACGATAGTTCATCTGACTTGCGTCGAGCATTTTCTCGCCTGTAACAGGATTAGTAACGTAGAGGCTCTCGATGGCTCTCTGCTCATCCTCGTTAGGTTTGCGCGGCAGCGGTTTTTTCCAGTTGAGGTGCGGAGTTACGGGGTCGCCGTTTTTGTCTTCGGTTATCATATAGCTCTCGTCGCCTCCGTAAGACGGGTCGGCAAGACGTGTGCGGAGGATGGAGTCGCGCACCCAGAACACAAACTGCTTGTACTCAGAGTTGGTAACCTCTGTCTCGTCCATCCAGAATCCGTCAACCGAAATTTCCTTCACGGGAGTTTTCTTTCCCCACAGGCTGTCTTCCTTCTCTATACCCATTTTGAGGAAGCCCCGCTTTATAAGTGTCATTCCGTAAGGCGTGGGCTCGGTGAATCCCCGTCCGCTTACGCCAACCACCTCGCCTCCTCGCCCGAGCGACGCCGAGCGTCCGCCGAAACATGCTGTGAGCGTGGTGAGCACAATCACGCCAATGGCAATTATTGTATTTATTTTTTTCATATCTTATAATATTCTCACGCTTTTATGTTTATTCTTTCCTTTTTTATAAAGGTTGAGTGTTGTCTGATATCCTATGAAAAGCTCATGGCTGCCGTTGCCCATGTTGATGGCAGAGGTGTAAACCTCATAGCTGTAGCCTATGTTTATGCCGTGGAAACTGCCGCCCACGAGCACAGTGACAGAGTTTGTGGGGCTGTACGAAACGCCCCCGTAGAGCATCTTCTTGTCGTTTGTATAGACCAGCCGGCCCGACACGTCGCCTCTCCAGGCCACTCCGTCGGTGCGCAAAAGCACAGAGGGATGTATTGTAAGAAACGGATTTCTTAGTTTAATATTGTATCCGCCGGTCAAATAAAATGTAGGATCTATCTGCAATTCGTTGGTTTCGCCCAGTTCTACGAGCGGCGCAGTAACATGCTGGGCCGACACGCCCACATACCAGGGGCCGTGTGTGTAATACAGTCCGAAGCCCACGTCGAAGGCGCTACCGTTGACGTCAGACGTTGTGAAGGCAGGGTCGCTGGAGTCTTCAAGGTCGAGCTTTGAGCCGTCGAAGCCTTCGCTCAGCAGCCCGAGCTGCACGCCCGCACTTATCATTCCGCCGAACAGTTTGTGCTTGTAGGCATACTGCAACGCCAGGCGCTGATGCGTGAACAGACCTATCTGGTCGTTGAAGAGCGAGAGGCCCACGCCATGATAGTTGTTAAGAAAATACAGCGGCATGTCGGCGCTGACGTACATTGAGCGCGGATTGTTCTCAAATCCGGCAAAGCTGAGGGCATACACCGCCGCGATGTTCAGCTTTGAGGCCTTGCCCACGGAGCCGGGATTATAGTACGGCTCGAGGTCCCAGTAGTGACTGAAAGACGCGTCATATTGCGCACTGACCCTTGCCGAGGCCAGCAGCAACACTGTCAATATGGTAAAAAGACGTATTCGCACGACAATATAACGCAAGCCATGCAATTTTATTGTATGCAAAAGGGCGGCTCTTTTTGTGCGAGCTGCCCTTTTTATCAAATTAAATCAATATTCGTCTTCGTTAAACAAGAAATCCTCCTTGGTAGGATAGTCTGGCCATATATCCTCGATGCTCTCGTAAACATCGCCCTCGTCTTCTATTTCCTGCAGATTTTCCAGCACTTCCAGAGGAGCACCCGAGCGGATTGCATAATCGATTAATTCGTCTTTTGTTGCAGGCCACGGTGCATCTTCAAGTTTTGAAGCTAATTCAAGTGTCCAATACATAACCTAAAAAAATTTACGTTTCTAATACAGCACAAAAGTACTATATTTTTTCTTATTTGCAAGGTTTCTTCCAGATTTTTTCTCTCACTCCGTAAATAAAGTTTAATTTTCTCGCCAATACGAAAAGATAATCCGACAAACGGTTCATATACTGCATAACCTCGGGGTCGAGCTCTGTCTGCTCGTCGAGCCTGAATATGCGGCGCTCGGCCCTGCGGCACACCGTGCGGCACACGTGGGCAAGGGCTGCTCCGTGTGATCCTCCGGGCAGGATGAACGTTGTCTGCGGAGGGATGTTGGCCGTGATGACGTCGATTTCCTCCTCAATGGCCGTCACTTCTTCCGGATTAAGCGTGTACGAGGGTGCCAGGGCTGTCTGAGTCTTGTCGGTGGCAAGATACGAGCATACGGTAAAAAGGTTGCGCTGTATTCTGTAGATAAACTCCTTGTCCTCGCCATCCTTCAAGAAAGAAGCCAGCATGCCGAGATGGGCGCTGAGCTCGTCGACCGTGCCGTAAGCCTCTATGCGTGCGTTTGTTTTCTCTACTCTGACACCTCCCACCAAACTTGTGGTGCCATTGTCGCCGGTCTTTGTATATACCTTCGTCATCTTCATAGCCATAATGGATTTAAAAGTTAATTATGTAATTTTGTTTATAACGTTTCTCGTCGAAAAACACCAGTCCGCAATAATACAGGTCGAACGTAACCACGCCGGGCTCGTCGCTCACTATACGTCGCCACTCACGGCTCGCGGAGGCATCAGAATATATGCCGTGCACCACTACCGCAGAACCGGCACCGGCCACACCGCATATAGAGGCCAGCTGGTCGCTAAGCCCCCTGCAAGGAACGAGCCTTGCCACGAAGCGCCCGCCGCAGCCGGCAAGCATGTCGGAAAGGCGCACGGGCGACAAGGCAGAACTGACGCTCTCGATGCGCGCCTTGCGGCATCCGGCACTGAAATATGCGCCGTAAGCGCCGCCGGCATCGTCGAAGTTGACAACGAGCGAGGGCTGCACGCTGTTGGCCAGCCTGAGGCACAGCTCGCACATCTTGCGCTCCACCACGCCGAGGCCGGGATAGCTCAGAGCCAGACTCTCGTATGCGTAATAGGGATAATGCTCGTTGATGACATAGCGCACCATGCGGTAGGCCCACGGCGACTGCACGCCAAAACCGCGGCTGTGGCGCATTCTGCCAAGCCACACAAGCATGCGTCTGAGCCTGCCAATATTGTTTTCCATGCCGCATTTAGCCATGTTACTGTAATTTTACCCTCAAACGGCAACGCGCATCTGCCGCCACACATTTTGCAAATATACACAATTTCATAAAAAAAGCTATATTTTGACATAAGAAAATAATAATGTATTTACACTTTTCTATATTTGCCGTTAACTTCTGCCTATGTGCCTGGCTTATTGTTTCGTGCCTCGTCTATGCTCACAAATATACAGCCGACCGTAAATCGCCTGTCAGACGGGAAACACATTACACAACGACTATTGCTGACGAAGATACACTCAACACAAAACAAAGGCACGGCTGCATGCCTATGAGCAATCTGGAATGATACGGGCACGCACGGCGCCAACATCAACAAATTGACACAAATTTAAAGATTTTACTTACTTTATGATTTCAGACAACGTTCCAAAACAGCAATAAACATTATTAATATACATTTCATAACGGGAAAATGGCAAAATACGTGTGCAAACATAAACCGCTGACTTCAAGCATGTTCAAGCACCGACAAGGCAACATGTGCAACAGAATTATAATTACCGGATGTTAAAAGGTCATCTTTTACATGCTGAAAGATGACCTTTTAGCCTGCAACACATGGCTGTCTGGAGTATAAAAACGCTACCGTTTACAACACAAAAACCGGTTTTTGCACTCACTTTCATACATTATGGCGTCTGAAATACATGCCTTAGCCATAAAACGTGACCAAATATGCATAGCCTAAAATCTATTTTATCATTTTTTCCGTACATGCCACACATAACATAATGGCACATTTATCTACTTTTTACTTACATTTAAACATAAGCGTTTGTATCTATTGCCGCATACCAGATGATTAAGCTCACGGCCATGAAGAAAAATACACACCTATATATAATACACTCAAAGTGCAAATGATTCTATAAAAACAAACAAAACTATTAGAGACCAAGGCTTTTGCGCTTAATAAAACAATTATAAATAAATCAAACCAAATCATAAAATATGATTACTCAAAAAAGCTGTCAATTTATTTTGTAATTAATGCTCTTTCTGTTAAATTTGCATCATATAGCAAAACAAAACACGATGAAATCATTAAGAGAATTATATAAAATAGGTAAAGGTCCGTCAAGCAGCCATACAATGGGGCCGCAAAAGGCTGCCAAAATCTTCATGGATAAAAACCCATACGCCAAAGCTTTCAAAGTAACTCTATACGGCAGTCTGGCAGCCACAGGCAAAGGACACATGACCGACACGGCCATCATAGAAGTGCTGTCGGCAGCGGCTCCGGTAGAAATCGACTGGCAGCCGTCGGTGTTTCTGCCCTATCATCCCAACGGAATGAAATTTGTTGCTTATGCCGATGAAGATAAAGTGGCAGACGAGTGGACCGTCTACAGCATAGGCGGAGGCGCACTGTCTGAAGGTACAGGAAACAGCGACATATTCAACACACCAGAAGTGTACGACATGAATACCATGACAGAGATTATGAAATGGTGTAACAAAACAGGACGTAATTATTGGGAATATGTTGAACAATGCGAAGATTCCGGATTCTGGGACTACCTTCTCGAAGTGTGGCATACAATGCAGAAAGCCGTAGAACGCGGCATAAATCATGAAGGCAGGCTGCCCGGACCGCTAAACCTGACACGTAAGGCTCCGGTATATTATGTCAAGGCTTCGGGATACAAACAGTCGCTCCAGACACGAGGACTTGTATACGCCTATGCCCTGGCCGTAAGCGAGGAGAACGCCTCAGGCGGAACAATCGTAACGGCTCCGACATGCGGTGCCTGCGGAGTGCTGCCGGCCGTGCTCTATCATCTCGCCAAAGGCCATAATTTCAACGACTCACGCATACTGCATGCCCTGGCTACAGCCGGACTTATTGGCAATATCGTAAAGCAAAACGCCTCAATATCAGGAGCAGACGTAGGCTGTCAGGGTGAGGTTGGGGTAGCATGCGCTATGGCCTCGGGAGCAGCATGTCAGCTGTTTGGCGGAAGTCCGTCGCAAATTGAATACGCAGCAGAAATGGGACTGGAACACCACCTTGGAATGACATGCGACCCTGTATGCGGTCTTGTACAAATACCCTGCATCGAACGTAATGCATTTGCTGCCACGCGCGCACTCGACGCCAATCTATATTCAGCTTTTTCCGACGGAAATCACCGCGTGTCGTTCGATAAAGTGGTTGATGTAATGAAACATACCGGCCACGACATTCCATCGCTATACAAAGAAACGAGCGAGGGCGGACTTGCAAAAAGCTTTTACGCAAAAGACATCTGACTCTACACCGCAACCTAAATTTTACACACCATGAAAACATTATCTGGTATCGGCATAATGCTGCTGTCGGCACTTACGCTCAACGTGGCGTGCAAAGATAATAAGCAGAACAACGCCAAAGACAATCAAACGCAAATGACATCAAATCAGACGACTGCCAAAACAGCAGAAAACAAAGAAGTTAACATCACGTGCATAAAAGACAACAAAGAAGAACGAATGATGCCGTTAAGTCTTTTCGGGAAAATTGAGGAACGGCTTATTGACAGTCTTGGCATACGCAACGGTATCCCTTCATCCATGAATGCATTTCTGATTAATAGTGGAAACATAACAATACTCTTCGACACCGGTCTGGGAGCTCCCGACAGCCAACTGCTTACCAAACTCAAAAATAAGCCAGAAGACATAAAATACATATACCTGACACACTTACATGGCGACCACATCGGCGGCATGATGAAAAACGGTAAACCTGTATTCACCAATGCAGATATCTATGTCTCACGCAAAGAATACGAAGGATGGATGAAAATGCCTGATAAAACTAAAGCACAGGCAAAAAATACATTGAAGGCATACGAAAAGCAATTGCATCTTTTTGAGTTTGGAGACACACTGCCGGGAAACGTCATAGCACTTGACGGAAGTGGACATACACCAGGCCACACCATTTATAATGTAAACAACAAAGTACTTGTAGCTGGTGATATAATCCACGGGGCAGCATTACAGGTTCTTCATCCTGAATACTGCGCATCATACGACATGAATCACACAAAAGCCATTCAAACACGAAAAAGTATTATAAAATTTGCATCAGAAAATAAAATTGACATTGCTGGAATGCATATTCCATTACCGGGAATAATATCATTCAAATGACTTTAGTACAATTCTGATTTCCAAAAAAACATCAGTCTTATCACTCCCTCTCTGTATCACTAGTCCAGTCAATTTCACCACTAGCATCGCTCCACAAGCCTTGGCATCACCGGATTCATCTGTCCCGTCATCCCATAAGCGTCATCCGCCCCGTCAGTCCCATACCAGGGGACAGACAAAAAAGAGTCCCTGACATCATCACTGACGTCAGGGACTCATCCCGAAAAAAAGGCGGCCTCCTACTCTCCCGCATTGCATTGCAGTACCATCGGCGCAGGC
>CAJMMQ010000019.1 GCA_905214625.1 uncultured bacterium | reverse complement strand
AAAGATAGTGAAAGGCGAGTGAAAAGTCAAAAGAAAAACAATGTTTTTTGTTTTGACCGTTCCGAGCCGCCTCCTATCTTATGTAAAGATAGTGAAAGGCGAGTGAAAAGTCAAAAGAAAAACAATGTTTTTTGTTTTGACCGTTCCGAGCCGCCTCCTATCTTATGTAAAGATAGTGAAAGGCGAGTGAAAAGTCAAAAGAAAACCGATGTTTTTTATTTTGACAGTTCCGAGCCGCCTCCAATATTCTTTGAATCATATGATGAAAAAGTATTTTTTTTATAAATGCCGGTAAAAAAGCATGTAAGTATTTGCGGACTTTAATCAGATTTTGCGGAATTATATTTACAGTAAGTTGAAAAGTGCCCGAAAATCGTAACTTTTTATCGGTTTTATATTTTATATGATAATTTGCACTGCGCGTTCGCGCCTGTTTGTTAAGATAATTGCGCTGTTTTGGTTTCAAACTGTTAGTGGCCTGTTTACGACTCGTAAGTGGGCCACTTTTTATGCAAAAACGGCCCACTTTTTATCTGCAAACCATAGAGTAATTTTGTCTGTATCGCAGGGTTGCATTTTCAGATGGGCGAGGGCACGGCTGGACATATCTACATGCATGACTGCTGTATGTAGCATTTGCGTATGTCTGCCGTTGCGTGCCGGCTTTGTCTGTATGCTTGTTATAGCATATACCATGCTTCCTGCTGAATAAAATAAGCGGACAATGGCAATAATGTTCTTGCCTTTGTCCGCTTGTCAGGTTACTGCAGGTTGCAGGTGCAGATTAAACTTATGTGGATAACCTCCTGCTCCTCAATATTATTATTTCACCTTAACCGTCGTTATGGGCTGGTTCTTTGTTGCGTCGAGCAGTACGGCCTGATATCTCACCTTGTCGAATTTTATTGTCTTCAGGTCAAACTTCCTTATCGCGCTGTTGTGCATCGTGCGGTAGTATATCGCCAGATTCTTCATGTCCGTGGCCGATGTCCACTGCGTTGCGCTCGGAATGTCGGCTGGAGTCTCGCCGTCGGCAAACTCAATGCCTACGGGTATGTCGAAGTTGTTGAGTATCTGGAAACACTGCAGTACGGTTTCTTCGGCAGTCTGTTTTTTCGGTGCCGTTGCCTGATAGAATGCTGCGCGCACAAAGCGTGACGGCGGAGTTACGTCGCCCGGTATGCCTAAGAATCCGCTGCCGGCGCCAAACGATGTTAGGGCTGTGCCGTCGAGCGTCTTTGCCTGTGCCGTGCCGGGATAGAGGTTTACGTAGTTGTTCAGGTTGGTCATCTGCCATTCAAAGCCCGGCGAGTTGGTCAGCACGCCCAGCTTGTTTTCAAACACGTTCACTTTGCCTTCGGTTATCTCTATCACTATCTGACGGCCCGACGGCTCGGTTATGCGCCAGTGAACTGTTGAGGCTCTCGGGTCTATTGCCACCACATGAATGTCTTTCATACCTTGAATAACCTCGTCTACGGTACTGAAGTTGCCGAGAATCCACGACACCAGCTGAAGGTCGGCTATGCTCGACTGGCGGCTGGCCTCGCTGTAAGCCTCATATTGTCCGTATCTCGGAAAATAGAACAGACCGGCCGACAACCCCTTCTCGTTGAGGCCTTCAGCTACAAACTCCTCCTGCTCAACGGCCAGTCCTACGTATCCGTATTTAGCCGTAAACTGCAGTCCGTTCTTCTGCCCTCCGGGCACATACGACTGCTGCGTATATCCTCTCGGCACTATTACATATTTGCTGTTGAGGTCGCTTCCGCCCCATTCTATAGTTCTTGCCGGAATACTTGTTCCGTCGGCAGCTTTCAGTGTTATGCCTGTGCAGGCATCAGCCTGCTGTGTGCTTGTTGCCATCAGGGCCGATGCGGCCATTACGGCTAATAGTTTCAATTTCATAATTTTTTTTGTTTTTGTTTATTATTGTTTCTTTCAGGCAGCTGCCAGGCCCGTTCTTTATGCCGGCCTTTCTTTGTTTTTTGCCGTCGGGGCTCTTGTCTGCCATTATTCAAAGATACAGAATAGTTTTGACTCCGCAATGCATAAGTCTGTTTATTTGTAAATTTAATGATTAAGGTCAAGTCGGTTCATTTTATTAAGGTGTGTTGTCTCAAATGTGTTATCCCTTGTCGGCTGTAAAGGCAATAAAAAACGGCATCCGCCATGTGCGGATGCCGTCAGTCTTTATATTCCGGTTGTTTACATGTTCTTGTTTATCACGGCGTTGCGCATCTTTTTCAGCAGGTCGCTTGCAAAGATAAAGTCGGTAAGTTTCTTGTTGCTCGAGTCCATTATGTCGGCGCTCACCCCCTGCCATTCTTTCTGCCCTTCGTATATAAAGATAATGCTCTCGCCGATGCCCATCACCGAGTTCATGTCGTGAGTGTTTATAATCGTGGTGATGTTAAATTCGTGAGTGATGCTGTGCAGCAGGTCGTCAATCACGAGCGACGTCTTCGGGTCGAGTCCCGAGTTGGGTTCGTCGCAGAACAGATATTTAGGATTCAGCGCAATGGCCCTGGCTATGGCCACACGCTTCTGCATTCCGCCTGACAGCTCGCCCGGAAACTTAGATCCGGCGTCCTTCAAGTTTACGCGGTCGAGACATGTCTTAGCCCGGTGTATGCGTTCGCGCAGCGTCATGCTGGAGAACATGTCGAGCGGAAACATAACGTTTTCGAGCACTGTCATCGAGTCGAACAGCGCCGCGCTCTGGAAAATCATGCCCATCTCCCTGCGCAGCATTATCTTCTCCTTCTTGTCCATGGCCACAAAGTTGCGCCCGTCGTACAGCACGTCTCCGCTTGTAGGGTCGAGCAGTCCCACAAGGTTTTTCATCAGCACGGTCTTTCCCGAGCCGCTTTGTCCTATTATGAGGTTTGTCTTTCCGTTTTCAAACACGGTGCTTATGTCTTTCAGCACCTCTCTCTCACCGAAAGATTTACAAAGGTTCTTAACTTCAATCATGGCCTATGAAAGTATTTGAGTTAGAAAAACGTCAGAGAACAGCACCAGCACGCTGCTCGTAACCACGGCGTTGGTGCTCGACTTGCCCACCTCGACAGAGCCGCCCTCAACGGTGTAGCCGTAGTAAGACGACACGCTCGTGATGATGAACGCGAAGAAGAGGCTCTTGATGATACTCATGTACATAAACCACGGGTTGAAGTCGTGCTGCAATCCTATGGTAAGGTCTTCGGCACTTATCACGTGGCCGATGTAAGATGTGGCGTAGGCGCCTATAATGCCAGATGCCGTGCTGAATATAACCAGGAACGGCATGATGGTTATCATGCCCATAATCTTCGGCAGGATAAGGAAGTTGGCCGAGTTTACGCCCATTATGTCGAGCGCGTCTATCTGTTGCGTCACTCTCATCGTGCCTATCTCCGAGGCAATGTTAGAGCCTACCTTTCCGGCAAGGATAAGACACATTATTGACGATGAAAACTCGAGCAGCATTATTTCGCGCGTTACGTATCCCGTAACGAAGCGCGGCATCCACGGGCTCTGTATGTTCAGCTTTATCTGTATGCAGATTACGGCGCCGATAAAGAACGATATCAGCAGCACTATGCCTATCGAGTTTACGCCCAGCGCCGACATCTCCTTGAGATACTGTTTCATGAACATGCGCATGCGCTCAGGCCGCGAAAAGGCACGGCCCATAAGCATCAGGTATTTCCCGAAACTTGTTAGATATTTGTCTATCAGCATTGTCTTAAAAAGTCTGTTATATAATTTCTCTTGGCGTGAAACCGCTACAAAAGTAACCAAAAATTGATAAAAAACTGCAACAAGTTCAAGAGTTTTTCGCTTCTGTATATATTATTAGATACAATTTTACTACTTTTGCATAAATAAACATTGTTACAGTCTTAAATGAACGAAGAAAAAGATTTAAATGCAGGCATGACGCAGGGCGAGAGCATGGTGCTGCGCGCCGAGGGACTGGTGAAGCGCTACGGAAAGCGCACCGTTGTTAACGACGTCTCGATTAACGTTAAGCAGGGCGAGATTGTAGGACTGCTCGGGCCTAACGGTGCCGGAAAGACAACATCGTTTTATATGACCACCGGTCTTATCGTGCCTAATGCAGGCCATATATATCTGGGCGACAAGGAGATAACCGACTTCCCCGTTTATAAGCGCGCAAGGGCTGGCATAGGCTATCTGCCGCAGGAGGCAAGCGTGTTCCGCAAGCTGAGCGTTGAAGACAACATAATGGCAGTGCTCGAGATGACGGGGCTGAAGCGTGCCGAGCGCGAGGAGAAACTGGAGAGCCTGATACGCGAGTTCCGCCTGAACAAGGTGCGCAAGAACAAGGGCGACCAGCTTTCGGGAGGTGAGCGCCGCCGTACAGAGATTGCGCGCTGTTTGGCCATCGACCCTAAGTTTATCATGCTCGACGAGCCTTTTGCCGGCGTAGACCCTATTGCCGTAGAGGACATTCAGCACATTGTGTGGCAGCTTAAATACCGCAACATCGGCATCCTTATAACCGACCACAACGTGCAGGAGACCCTTAGCATCACCGACCGTGCCTATCTGCTGTTCGAGGGCCGCATATTGTTCCGCGGTACGCCGGAGCAGCTTGCCGAGAATAAGATTGTAAGGGAGAAATACCTCAGTAACAGCTTCGTTCTCCGAAAGAAAGACTTCCAGCTTATCGACGAGGAGAAAAAAGCACGCGAGGCAGAAGAAAACAATTAATTAATTCATAATTCACAATTCATAATTGGTTGGCGGATATGCCGTTTTGTTTTTTGAAAATAATCAACCCAATTATGAATTGTGAATTATGAATTAAATAAAATTATTTATTGAAATAATACAGGAATGTCGCAATGCCGGTCAGGGCTTTCTTGGGCGAATCCTTTATCTCAATACTGAACTTTATTTCGGCCTTTACCGTTCCGCGCAGGTTTTCTATGCTGTGCAGGTCGGCCACGAGGCGTATTGATTCGCCTGATTTTACAGCCTGTCCGAACTTCATCTTGTCCATGCCGTAGTTAACCATCATCTTCAGGTTGTTTACCTCAATAATCTGGTTCCACAGATAGGGCAGCATAGACAGCGTGAGATAGCCGTGGGCTATCGTTGTCTTGAACGGGCTCTCTGTCTTTGCGCGCTCCTGGTCTACGTGTATCCACTGATGGTCCAGTGTGGCGTCGGCAAACATGTTTATGCGTTCCTGTGTCAGCTCTACATAGTCAGACACTCCGATATTCTTGCCGAGCAGAGCGGCAAACTCTTCATAACTGTTGATAATTACTTTACTCACTTTTCTTGATGTTTATAGATTTGTAAATTAGTTGATGTTAATTATATTCCGTCGGGACTGTAGAGATATTGCGTCAGCGGGTCGGCATACTCAAACAGCTCTTCGGGCCTGAAGAAACGCTTAATCTCTATTGCGGCGTTCTCGGTGCTGTCAGAAGCGTGTATTATGTTCTCCTGTCCGCTCATAGAGTAGTCGCCCCTTATAGTTCCCGGCGCAGCCTTGCGTCCGTTGGTGGCTCCCGTTATGGTGCGCACCACCTCAACTGCCTCGCATCCCTCAACACACAGAGCAACCACAGGGGCAGCCATCATCGAGGCTTTCACAAACTTAAAGAACGGTCTTTCGGCCAGGTGCGCGTAGTGTTCGTTCAGCAGCTCGTCTGTAAGCTGCATCATCTTCATGCCCACAATGCGCAGACCTTTGCGCTCAATGCGGTTTACAATTTCTCCGATAAGCCTTCTCTGCACTGTGCAGGGCTTCAGCAGTATTAATGTTCTTTCCATGTTATGTTTTTGTTATTAAGGTGTTTTGTTAATTTGTTGTCTTGTATGTCATTTCAGGGCCTTGCCGTCAGAGAAAGCGTTGCCTGCCTTGGCGCCAATCTTGCGGTATTCGTTGTTGAAGGGGTCGAATATCACGGGGGCAGCCTTCTCCACGTCAACCTTTCCGTCTTCGCCGATAACGCTCTCGTCAACGCTTACGTTAACAATCTCGCCGCGCAGTATGCATGTTTCCGGATTATAGTCTGTCAGGCGGCACTCAACGGCCACGGCAAGCTCGTCTATCAGCGGAGCGTCGACAAATTCCGACTTGGTGGCATGAAATCCCGCACGTTCAAACTTGTCGGGCACATTGTTTCCCGACACAAGTCCCACGTAGTCGCATGCCACGATATGTTCTGCGTCGGCCATGCTCACCGTGAACGCCTTGCGTTTCAGTATGTTCTTCACTGTTTTGTGTCCTGCGCTGAGGCACATGCTTATCTCTTTCATCTCGCTTATGCCGCCCCACGCCGCGTTCATGGCGTCGGGTGTGCCGTCTTCGCCGTATGTTGCTATTATGAACACCGGCTGCGGATATGTCAGCGGCTTTGCTCCAAAATTCTTTCTCATAATGCTTCAAGTTCTTTGATAACTGAAAGTTAACTTACAAAAATACAAACTTTGTCTGATACGGGCAAATTATTTAAATGAAAAGCGAACAATCTGATGAAGATTAAGTGAAGAGCAGGCGCTGCGCGAAGGCGCGAAGCGCAATGAAAAATTAAAATGCAGAGTGATGATAAGAAGCAACAAGGCTAATTAAGTGAAGAACGAAGAGGGAAGAATTCAAATGCGTAGCGGTTGATAAGAAGCAACAAGGCTATTGAGGTCATCCCGCACTCGATGCGGGATCCAGAGATTAAGAGAGGCTCAAAAGTAGCACCACTTCGGGTGCACGTTCCTCATTATAGAATATCCGGGCGTGGCTCCGCGGAGCTTCGCCACACCCGGTTACGAAAGTGTAGCCCTCCGGGCTGCTTCGCCAGGTTTAAGTGAAAAAAGAAAAGTGAAAAGTGAAAAATCCAAATGCAGAACTACTTTATAGCAACAAAGCATTTGACTTTAACTCCTGGCCAACTTGTTGGCGATAACTACTTTAACTCCTTTAAATCCCGTCTTGCGAAAGTTAAAAGTGAACAATCCAAATGCGGAGTTGTTAAAGCCGGGAGTGAAGAATTTGGATGCTTGTTGTAAGCCAATTAAAATGAATTTATTATATTTGCACTGCGCAGAACTTGTCAGTTCACTGCGTAAGACGCAAAAACGCTATATAAAAAGAGCTGATGTAAAACAGACTTTATGGGCAATGCTTGCGGTAAAATACAATATAAAACTCAAAATGGAATATGACATTGTTTGACAACGCTATTGTCTTAACTCCTTAACTTCATAACTCCTTAACTCCTAAAAAATGACTCCTAAAATTATCTCCTTATTGCTTCTCTGCGCAACATTCTTTTCCTGTCGTGACGGCGGCCGGGCAGAAAGCATATTGCGCACGGCAGACAGCCTTATGGAAGAACATCCCGATAGCGCACTGTCCATATTGAGGCGCGACTCGCTTGAGATATGTTTTTCTGGCAAAGACTTTCGCTTATGGTATGCACTGTCGCGCACCGAAGCCGACGACAAATGCTATATCCTACATGTGTCAGACTCGGCCATACGTATAGCCGCAGGGTGTTATGGTTCTTACGGCAGTGCCCTTCAGCGCGTCCGTGCTAATTATCTTCTAGGCCGCGTCTATTGCGACATGCATCTCTACGGCCATGCCCTGACGTCGTTCAACAAAGCCATTGCCGTTGACGCGGAGAACGATTCTGTCATCAACCGCTACAAAGCCCGTGCCGCCACATGGGCAGGATATGTTTATGAAGTGAAGGGCTTGCATAAATATGCGTTGCGATATAATAAGTTGGCATACGGATATGCCAAGAAGGCCGGCGCACAGGTTACAGAGATTTATTCGTTGAGAGACATTGGGCGGTCGTATCGTGATCTAAAAAGAAATGACATTGCCATACCTTATTATCAACAAGCTGCAAAAAAAGCAAAGGCTATTGATGATGCAAACCTTTATAATATGGTTATGGAGGAATTAGCTGGTATATATATTGAAGAAGGTCAGCTTGATGAAGCTTATGCGGCATTGAATACGCAATTCCTTGCAACGACAGACAAAGACATATCGTCTCATTATTACATTTGGGCTATGTACTTTGAGAAAAGAGGGCAGCTCGATTCTGCCGTTGCATATAATAAGCGTGGGATGAATTACAGTGATGTCTCTATAAAGAGGGATGTGTCTTTGGATTTAGCTCGATTATTAATGAAACAGGGCAAGCGTGATGAGGCAATAAAGTATTATAAGCAATATTCTGTATATTCTGACTCAGTGAAGGAAAGTGAGCTGAAGGAAACATCAGATATGTTGTCGCAGGTGGAGAAGAATATTGATATCGAGCGTAAAAATGCGGCTTTGGCCTCTTCGCAGTTACGCATTTCAGCATGTTTGTCGATACTGGTTGTAGTGGTGATTATTGCTTCGGTGGCTTTAGTAGGGATTTATCTTAAGCGCAAGAGAAAGCAACGGGATCAGTTGGAGCGCGTAAGACGTTATCGCCTAGAGCGCAGCATGAAAGAAAAGCAGCGCGCACAGCAGAACAGGGAGCGTATAGCGTTTCTTGAAAATGAGCTGACGGCTTCAAATCAAACGCAGTCTGAACTTCGTCAGGAACTTCTCCGCAATGAGGCCGAGATGCTTAAGTATAAAGATGCTTTGGCGACTTTTGAACAGAAACACGGAGAACTGCTTGTGGCCGACTTGGTTGATACAGATGTATATAAGATGTATCATAATCCCGGCACTAATCCTACGTCGGCCGATTATCACACTCTTGTTGAGGCTCTGAATAAGGCGTACAACAATTTCACTATACGTTTAAAAGAGTTTTATCCTGACATACGGAGCAACGAAATGTGGATATGCTGCATGGTAAAGGCCGGTCTGACCTCTAAAGAGATATGCAACATATCATCTTATTCATACAGTGCCATCGGTATGGCAAAAGTTCGCCTGTACAGTAAAATGCTCGGCAAGAAAGGTTCGTCGAGAGATTTAGATGTCTTTATCCGTGATTTTTAGATTCTTTGTAATGCGCTGGTTACCAAAGTTTTGTAGCTTGATTGGACATTCCTGTGAAGTTTTGTTAAGCTGATTATGCACTTAAAGTCTTTATATATTAGTATCTTTGAAAAACTTTAAGGCGATGAAAATCAACGGGAGATTTAAGGTTATAGCCCATCGGCCGTTATTGTATATAAAAACACAAATGGCATGAGGCAGACCTTCAAGGTGTGGGCTTGTTGATTGGTGATTATTGTTTAACTTAAATCAGATTTATTATGAAAAAACTTGTATTGCTGCTTTTCCTATTGTTGACACCGTGCCTGATACATGCGCAAATGGACAACAACTGTTGTCGCGACTCTGTGGCGGAGGCTTGGGCTGAAGCCAACAAAGACAAAATAATGAAAATGACGCGCAGCGAATGGCTCAAACTTCCGACAGACGGAATGAGGCGTGTTGCATATATCATGTTTACGCCCGAACAACGTGTGCGGTTTTGGAAAGACAAACTGACGGACATCGCAGGGTACGATAAGTTTTCGGAAGAAGAAAAGAACCATGTAATGAAGCTTTATGACTTCGTAGACAGCCATCAAAGTTTATTTACAGGTAAACAGATGACTCCTGTACAGGAAACCGAGGTCGATACGTTTATGGCAGGGTGGATGCAGACGGCGGAAAATAAGTTTAAGTGGAGCCGTCAGATGGTGTATTCGATAGCTGCGTCAGGCGAAGAAATGGTGATAAAATATGAAAACGATTAATTTGCCATTCATGAAAAAATATTTTATGTTACGGTGCGCTTATGAATTATAAAAAATATTTATGTTCGTTTTGCATAATGTTGTTGTCAACATTGGCGGCATGTATATTTAATTGTTTTGAGTCTGTCTTTATATCATCATTTGCAGGAGGATTGTTTCTGTCGGCTGTTGTATGCTGGCGCTTGTCTGCCATACAGCGAAAGAGAGAAAACATAAACAGGCATTTTGTAGCTATGCTCGCAGGTATTCTTGCTTTTATGATACCTTTTTATTCCGTTACTTTCTACGACTCTCTCATCTCGCTGATGCAGTCGTTGGGCTGGTTGCTTGCTGCGGTGCTGACGTACATCTGTTTTGTGTGCAGGATTAAAGCTGTGTATGTTATTTCTGCGGTTGTCTGGCTTATTTTTATAATATTTGCCGTACCGGCATGGCTATCTTATATCTTAAACGTTCACGGATGTGTCGATTAGGCGTGATAAAAGTCTGTTTAAACTTTTTGTCGGCTAATCATCTGAATTATGTGCCTGTCGTATGTCTTTCAAAACACGGCAAATGATCTTCTAAAAGGTATGCTTTTGCAGCATAAAATATGCCCTTTCGGACTGTAAAAGGATGCCTTTTGCAGAGCCATAGCGGGCTATGTCAAGAAAAAGCTGACAAAAAGACGGACTGAAAGCTGAATGCACAAAATAGATAAGGCTATGTGCGGCCTGATGACAGATTATTGTTAAAGTCAACTTGTTTCAGGACCAGAGCCGCATGGAGTCAACCAAAATCAGAAAAAGTCAACGGTAGAAAGCATAAAAAAGTTTTGATAAAAACTCATCACTCGTCACAATGCAGTGTAACATCTTGTCTGTCAGTCTGTTGTGGCGTGATGAGTTGCTGGATGAACTCATCACATCCTTGGCTTGGAGGCTTTGGCGTGATGAGTTGAAAACATAACTCGTCACACTGTAATGCGTTGTATTCCAGTGTTTTATATGCCTTTGTGACGAGTGATGAGTTTTTATCAAAACTTTTTGTGTATGCCTTGTTCAGGCAAAGATTTTTCGGAAAACGCACCTTTTTTGCTGTTGAAATTATAGGAAAACGCACCTTTTGGGAGCCTTGTTTTATAGGAAAACGCAGTTTTTTAGTGCTGATTTTTATAGGAAAACGCACCTTTATGCTCTAAAAACATTATATTTGTATGGATAGGCTGCATGGCAGACGTATCTTTGAGCGGTGCTGTGCACTACTGTAAGAGCATGATACCGTTGGTATAAAATTGTCAAAAAAATATGCTGAAATATTCAGCCGAGATGTTTAAAATGATAAATTTTACAGGTTTTTTCTTATTATATTAGGTAATTCCGTCAATATTGACTAATTTTGCACCTCAATTTGATTAATAATTTAAAAACAATATAAACATTAAACGATGAAAATTTCATTTGAAAATCCCGACAAAGTCAACGGACTGCTGACTTTGACAGTTGAAGAGGCTGACTACAAAGAGAATGTCGAGAAGACACTGAAGAACTACCGCAAGAAGGCTAACGTGCCCGGATTCCGTCCCGGCATGGTGCCCATGGGCATGATAAAGAGACAGTTTGGAACAACCGCAAAGGTTGACGAAATCAATAAACTGCTGGGCGAGCAGATTTATAAATATGTACAAGACAACAACATCCAGATGTTGGGCGAGCCGCTGCCTTCAGACAAGCAGGAGCCGGTAGACATGGAGAAGGAAGCTCCCTATACATTTATGTTTGATATAGCTGTGGCTCCTGAGTTTAAGGCTGAGCTGACAGGCGACGACACAATAGACTATTATACAATAACTGTTGACGACAAGATTGTTGACCAGCAGATAGACATGTTCGCATCGCGTGCAGGCCACTACGACAAGGTAGAGGACTATCAGGCCAACGACATGCTGAAGGGCGACATCCGCGAGCTCGACGAGAACGGCAACACTAAGGAGGGCGGCATCACCGTAGAGGGTGCTGTGCTCATGCCTGAATATATTAAGGTGGAAGACCAGAAGAAACTCTTCGACGGAGCCAAGCTGGGCGACATCATCACATTCAACCCTAAGAAGGCTTATCCTGAGAGCGACGTAGAGGTTTCTTCACTGCTCAAGATGAAGAAGGAAGAAGTTGCCGACCTGACAGCCGACTTCAGCTATCAGATTACCGAGATATCTCGCTATGTTAAGGCTGATGTAAATCAGGAACTCTTCGACCAGGTTTACGGCAAGGACGTAATCAAGGACGAGAAAGACTTCCGCGAGAAGATTGCCGAGGGACTCAAGGCTCAGTTTGCAGTTGACTCTGACTTCAAGTTCATTCAGGACGTGCGCAAATATCTTGAAAACAAGGTAGGCGCTCTTACATATCCCGATGCCCTGCTGAAGCGCATAATGCTCAACAACAACAAGGACAAGGGCCTGGAGTTTGTTGAGAAGAACTATGAGCAGAGCATAAAGGAGCTTACATGGCACCTTATCAAGGAGCAGCTCGTTAAGGCTAACGGCGTTAAGATTGAGAACGCCGACATCGAAGAGACAGCCAAGGAGGCCGCAAAGGCACAGTTTGCTCAGTATGGCATGAACAATATTCCCGAGGAATACATCGAGAACTATGCCAAGGATATGCTGAAAAAGAAAGAGTATATCGACTCTTTCGTTGACCGCAGCATTGACCGCAAGCTGACAGAAATACTCAAGAACGTTGTTAAGCTCGACAATAAGACTGCTACACTTGAGGAATTCAACAAAATGATGCAGGCAGAATAAAAATATTTTTTTATAAAAAACTTCCGCATGTTAGGAGGTTATCGACTTTTTTTATTATCTTTGTTCCTAAGAACAGATAGAAAGGGTCGGTAACCTCCTTTCTTTCTAAGAAAAATGAACTATAATAATTATGAACGATTTTAGAAAATACGCTACCGGACATCTTGGCATGAGCGGGATGGTCATCGACGACGTTATGAAAGCTCAGGCTCAGTATCTGAACCCTTACATTCTGGAGGAGCGTCAGCTCAACGTTACCCAGATGGACGTGTTCTCACGTCTTATGATGGACCGCATCATATTCCTGGGTACACAGATTGACGACTATACGGCCAACACACTGCAGGCGCAGCTGCTGTATCTCGACTCTACTGACGCAGGCAAAGACATATCTATATATATAAACAGCCCCGGCGGAAGCGTTACTGCCGGACTCGGCATATATGACACCATGCAGTTTATATCGAGCGACGTGGCTACGATATGCACCGGCATGGCCGCGTCGATGGCTGCCGTGCTGCTCGTTGCCGGAACAGAAGGCAAGCGCTCGGCCCTTACTCACAGCCGCGTGATGATACATCAGCCGCTCGGCGGAGTGCAGGGACAGGCTTCTGACATAGAGATTGAGGCCAAGGAGATAATGAAATTCAAGAAAGAGCTCTACACTATAATATCAGACCATTCGCACACTCCTTATGAAAAGGTGTGGAAAGACTCCGACCGCAACTACTGGATGACGGCCGAGGAAGCCAAGGTGTATGGCATGATAGACACCGTGCTGTCGAGAAAGAACGTTAAGGCTGCTCCTGCGGCACAGGCAGAAGCCCAGACAGAAGGCCAGGAAAAATAATACGGAGACAGTGAGACTATAAGCAAACGGAGCTTAATCAATACAAATATAAAAAATATACAACAATCGGATGAATAAGGTTTGTAGCTTTTGCGGACGTAGCGAAAAAGACGTCAAGCTGCTCATAACGGGTGTTGACGGATATATATGCGAGAGCTGTGCCGTGCAGGCTTACGAGATAGTTAAGTCTACCGGGCTACTCGATGAAGACAAGCAAAAGCAAAATTCTAAGTTTAAACTTAAAAAGGTGCCGAAGCCGCGCGAGATAAAGAAATATCTCGACCAGTATGTCATCGGGCAGGACGATGCCAAGCGCTGCCTGGCCGTATCGGTGTACAATCATTACAAGAGGCTTCAGCAGCCCGATGACGACAACGGCGTAGAGATAGAGAAAAGCAATATAATTATGGTGGGAAGCACCGGCACGGGAAAAACCCTCATGGCGCGCACCATAGCCAAGCTGCTCGACGTTCCGTTCACCATCGTAGATGCCACGGTGTTCACCGAGGCCGGATATGTGGGTGAGGATGTTGAGAGCATATTGAGCCGGCTGCTCCAGGTGGCCGACTATGACGTTGAGGCCGCACAGCGCGGCATAGTGTTTATCGACGAGATAGACAAGATTGCGCGCAAGAGCGATAACCCCTCGATAACCCGTGATGTGAGCGGAGAGGGCGTGCAGCAGGGACTGCTGAAACTGCTCGAAGGCTCGATGGTGAACGTTCCGCCACAGGGCGGGCGCAAGCATCCCGACCAGGAGTATATACATGTTGACACTAAGAACATATTGTTTATCTGCGGCGGAGCCTTCGACGGCATAGAGCGCAAGATAGCCCAGAGACTCAACACACATGTGGTGGGCTATAACTCGGTACAGAATGTGCGCAACATCGACAAGAACGACCTGATGAAATACATTCTGCCGCAAGACCTTAAATCGTTTGGACTGATACCCGAGATTATCGGACGTCTGCCGGTGCTGACATATCTCAATCCGTTAGACCGCGGAGCGCTCAGGTCTATACTTGTAGAGCCGAAGAACTCTATCATCAAACAGTATGTAAAACTGTTTGAGATGGACGGCATAGAGCTGTCGTTCACCGACGACTCGCTCGACTTCATTGTCGACAAGGCTCTGGAATACAAGCTCGGCGCGCGCGGACTGCGCTCTATTGTAGAGAGTGTCATGATGGATGCAATGTTCGAAATACCTTCAAAGCGCGTCAAGACATTTGAAGTAACTCTCGACTATGCTCGCCAGCAGCTCGAGAAGGCACATTTTGAAAAACTGGAGAGTGCCTGAGCCTGCATGGCTTTTAGTGATAAGTAACATAAAACCGAGGAACACTGCTTACTAACTATATGAACCAGGAAGTTAATCTTACAGAAAAACTGAAACAATATTTCGGTTTTGATAAGTTTAAAGGTGACCAGGAAGCCATTATACGCAACTTGCTCGATGGCAAGAATACGTTTGTGCTTATGCCTACCGGAGGCGGAAAGTCGCTATGCTATCAGTTGCCGTCGCTTATCATGGACGGCACGGCCATAGTTATATCGCCGCTAATAGCCTTGATGAAAAACCAGGTGGACGTAATCAACGGCATGAGCGAGAGCGACGGAGTGGCTCATTATCTTAATTCGTCTCTTAACAAGTCGGCTATAGACCATGTTAAGAGCGATATAATGGCGGGTAAGACCAAGCTGCTGTATGTAGCGCCGGAGTCGCTCACCAAAGAGGATAATGTTGATTTCCTTAAAACGGTTAAGATTTCTTTCTATGCCATAGACGAGGCTCACTGTATATCTGAGTGGGGACACGACTTCCGTCCCGAATACCGCCGCATCCGCCCGATTATCAACGAGATTGGCAATGCCCCGGTGATAGCGCTCACGGCTACGGCCACCGACAAGGTGAGAACGGATATAAAGAAAAGTCTCGGAATACTCGACGCAACAGAGTTTAAAAGCTCGTTCAACCGTCCCAACCTTTATTATGAGGTGAGGCACAAGACGAAGGATATAGACAAGCAGATTGTTAAGTTCATAAGGCAAAATCCCGGAAAGAGCGGCATTATATATTGCCTGTCGCGCAAGAAGGTTGAAGAGCTGGCGGCGGTGCTGCGTGCCAACGATATTAAGGCTGCGGCATATCATGCCGGTCTCGACTCGTCAACACGCTCGGCAACGCAGGACGACTTCCTGATGGAGCGCCTCGACGTAATCGTGGCCACGATAGCTTTTGGCATGGGCATCGACAAGCCCGATGTGCGATTCGTCATCCATTACGACATACCCAAGAGTCTTGAAGGCTACTATCAGGAGACGGGGCGTGCCGGACGCGACGGCGGCGAGGGCAAGTGTATTGCTTTCTATTCATATAAAGACCTCAGAAAACTTGAGAAGTTTATGGAGGGAAAGCCTGTGGCCGAGCAGGACATAGGCCGGCAGCTGCTTCAGGAGACTGCCGCATACGCCGAGTCGTCGGTATGCCGCAGAAAGATGCTTCTGCATTATTTCGGCGAGGCTTACGACAAGGACAACTGCGGCAACTGCGACAACTGTCTGCACCCGAAGACAAAGATAGAGGCCAAAGATGCCCTGCTTGTGGTATTGCAGGCCGTCGCGGCAATAAAGGAAGACTTCAGAACCGACTATGTAATTGACTTTGTTGAGGGAAAGGACAACAACGATATAGTGGCTCACAAGCATGACAAACTCGAGGAGTTCGGCTCGGGTGAGGATATGGACGAGAAGGTGTGGAACCCTGTAATACGTCAGGCACTCATTGCCGGATATCTTAAAAAGGACGTGGAGAATTATGGCATACTTAAACTCACGGCGGCCGGCAAGAGGTTTATGAAGAATCCTGAGTCGTTTATGATAGTGAAGGACAACGACTTCAACGAAGAAGACGAGGAGGAAGTAAGCGACGGAGCAGGAGCAGCACTCGATCCGATGCTGTATTCCATGCTGAAAGACTTGCGAAAGAAGGTCAGCAGCAAGCATCAGCTGCCTCCGTATGTAATCTTCCAGGACGTGTCGCTTGAGCAGATGGCCACCGTTTATCCTATAACGCTCGAAGAGCTTCAGAATATTCAGGGCGTCGGGGCAGGCAAGGCCCGCCGTTACGGAAAAGAGTTTGTTGAGCTGATAAAGAAGCATTGTGAGGAGAACGAAATAGAACGGCCTGAAGACTTGCGCGTGCGTACAGTGGCAAAGAAGTCTGTTCTGAAAGTGAAGATTATTCAGAGTATCGACAGGCAGATAGCTCTCGACGACATTGCCGATGCTCAGGGCATTGATTTTGAAGACCTGCTCGATGAGGTTGAGGCTATTGTCTACAGCGGAACGAAGATAAATATCGACTATTTCCTTGAAGAGGTGATGGACGACGACCATGTGGACGACATCTATGAGTATTTTAAGGAGAGTGAGACTGACGACCTTGAGACGGCCATGGAAGAGCTTGGTGATGACTACAGCGAGGACGAGATACGTCTGGTTAGAATAAAGTTTATCTCCGACATGGGCAACTGATGTGATGCCCGGCGCTCTGGTTTTATTGCCGTGTGCGGCCGTTACCCTTTTACATACAAGAGAATGTTTTATAAAATAGAGGTGGCTTTTTGCTTTGCATAAGGCCACCCTTTATATGATTATGAGATGCAACCTTGCGCATACATAAATATGCGGTGATGCAGGAAAGGCTGTTTATAATCAGGCTAAACTTCCCAAACAGTAAAGAGTTGAATGACCGGTAAGGATGAGAACATGACTGTGTATTCATGGCTTTACACTTGTATGCCACGGCAACGCAGATAGAGATTGTATAATGTATAACAGGCACATTTTATCGACTAAAGCATCAAAACCGGTAAACGGCATGCGACAAAGGCCGATGTATGATGTTTTAGGCGTGTTCTGCAACGCTGCTCCGGGCTGCGTTAAATTGCATTAATTACGAAATAAAATGTCCTGAGTGGCACCTGATATGGATTTTTTTTGCTAAATTTGCACGCAATAAATTTCTAAATAAATATATGTCATCATTTGTTGCAGATAAAATTGTGATGGACGGTCTGACTTTTGACGACGTCCTTTTAATCCCAGCTTATTCAGAAGTACTGCCAAAGACGGTAGAGTTGAAAACCAAGTTCTCGCGCAACATCAGCCTGAACGTGCCTTTCGTTACGGCCGCTATGGACACCGTAACCGAGTCGGCTATGGCTATTGCCATTGCCCGCGAAGGCGGTATCGGCGTTATACACAAGAATATGTCGATAGAGGAGCAGGCACGCCAGGTGGCCATTGTAAAGCGTGCAGAGAACGGAATGATTTACGACCCCGTTACCATTCGCCGCGGCTCAACCGTGAGGGAGGCTTTGGCCATGATGGCCGAATATCATATTGGCGGTATACCTGTTATTGATGACGAAAATCATCTGGTGGGTATCGTTACCAACCGTGACCTGAGATTTGAACGCAGTCTCGACCGTAAGATTGATGAGGTTATGACAAGTGAAAATCTCGTTACCACACACATTCAGACCGACCTTACCGCAGCTGCAGCAATATTGCAGGAAAACAAGATAGAAAAACTGCCTGTTGTTGACAACGATAACAAGCTGGTCGGACTTATTACATATAAGGACATTACCAAGGCTAAGGACAAGCCTATGGCATGCAAGGATGCCAAGGGCCGTCTGCGTGTGGCTGCCGGCGTTGGCGTTACGAAAGATACGCTCGACCGCATGCAGGCTCTTGTTGACGCAAGTGTTGACGCCATTGTGATTGATACGGCACACGGACACTCAAAATATGTTATAGAAAAGCTTGTTGAGGCTAAACGTTCGTTCCCGAATGTTGACATCGTTGTAGGAAACGTGGCTACGGGAGCAGCTGCCAAACTGCTTGTGGATAATGGTGCCGACGCAGTTAAGGTGGGCATCGGTCCGGGCAGCATCTGCACTACACGTGTGGTTGCCGGCGTTGGTGTTCCGCAGTTAAGTGCTGTTTACGACGTGGTTTGTGCCCTTAAAGGCACCGGCGTGCCACTTATTGCCGACGGCGGTCTGCGCTATTCAGGCGATGTAGTCAAGGCTTTGGCAGCAGGAGGTTGTAGCGTTATGATTGGCTCACTCGTAGCAGGTACTGAAGAAAGTCCCGGCGACACAATTATCTTTAATGGACGTAAGTTCAAGAGCTATCGCGGAATGGGCAGCCTTGAGGCTATGGAGAACGGTTCCAAGGACCGCTATTTCCAGGCTGATACCAAAGACGCAAAGAAACTTGTACCTGAAGGCATTGCCGGACGTGTTCCTTACAAGGGCACGCTTCAGGAGGTTGTATATCAGCTCGTAGGCGGTCTGCGTTCAGGTATGGGATATTGCGGTGCGCAGGATATAACAGCTTTGCACGATGCCAAGTTCGTGCGCATAACAAATGCTGGAGTGCTTGAAAGTCATCCTCACGACATCTCTATCACCAGTGAGGCTCCTAACTACTCGCGTCCTGAGTAACCAGCATGATTTAAGGCTCTTGGAGAGCCGTTGAGAGAGTATTATTTAAAATACCGAATATATTAGAAATGAAATCTTTAAAGCTTTTTGTGGCCATGCTCCTTTGCGGGAGCATGGCTCTTGCTCAACACGACGACCCCGTGGTGATGAAAATCAACGGGGTGCCAGTGACACGTTCTGAGTTTGAGTATTCTTATAATAAAAATAACTCTGAAGACGTAATAGATAAGAAAACTGTTGACGAATATGTTGATTTGTTCGTAAACTACAAACTTAAAGTCGCAGCTGCATACGATGCACAACTTGATACGCTGAGCTCTTTCAAGAAAGAGTTTGCCATGTATCGTGACCAGCAGGTGCGTCCTGTGTTTGTCAACGACTCGGACATTGTTGCTGAAGCACGTCTGGTTTATGAAAGAACAAAAGAGCATATTGGCGAGCGTGGACTGATAAAGCCGGCGCATATACTTATCTATGTTGAGCAGAAAGCTCCTGCATCAAAGATTGAGGAAGCTCGCTTGCGTGCCGACTCAATATATAATGTAATAAAAGGTGGAGCCGATTTTGCCGAGATGGCAAAGAAATATTCACAAGACCCTGGTTCTGCCAAAAACGGCGGCGAGCTGCCATGGATTCAGCCCGGACAGACCCTCAAGGAGTTTGAAGACGCTGCTTATGCCCTGAAAACCGGCGAGATGAGCCGTCCGGTTCTTTCGCCTGTCGGTTATCACATCATACTGATGAAGGGCCGCAAGGCTTTTGAGCCGTTCGACACTCTGAAGGCCGACATTATACGCTTTGTTGAGGCACGTGGAGCCCGTGAGAGAATTGTGGATAAAAAACTTGAAGACCTTGTGAAGGAGTCTGACGGAAAACTCACCAAAGAGTCTATTTTAGAAGCTAAGGCAAAAGAACTGTCGGAAAAAGATTCAGATTTGAAGAATCTTATTAATGAATATCACGACGGACTGCTGCTTTATGAAATAAGCAACCGCATGGTGTGGGATAAGGCGGCTAAAGACGATGCCGGCCTTGAGGCTTATTTTAAGAAAAACAAAAAGAAATATTATTGGGACGAGCCAAGATACAAGGGTATGGTTTACCACGTTAAGCAGAGCGACGACGTTGAGGCCGTTAAGGATTGTGTAAAGGATGTTCCGTTTGACGAGTGGGCCGAAAAGTTGCGCGTTACGTTCAACAACGACTCTGTGCTTAGAATACGTGTTGAGAAGGGAATATTCAAAGAGGGAGACAATGCCTTTATAGACAAGATGGTATTCAAGAAGGATACAACTGTCAACTCGCTTAAAAACTTCCCCATTGACGCTGTATATGGCAAGTTGCTGAAGCGCAAGCCCGAAAGCTATGAGGATGTCCGCGGACTTGTTACGGCCGACTATCAGGACCAGCTTGAGAAACAGTGGGTGGCCGAACTCAGAAAGAAATACCCCGTGGAGATATATCGTGACGTGTTGAAAACAGTAAATAATCATTCTAAATAATGAGAGCTAAAAGCAAAACAGCCTTGTGGGCCGTAGTTTCGCTGGTGTTCTTTGCCAGTGTAAGCGCCCGCCCTATGCAGGATGGCGACGATAAAGATGTTGCAAAGACCGATTCGGTGGCAAAGATTGACACCGTTGAACAGGCCAATCCCGAAAGCGTAGTAGACGAGGTTATATGGGTTGTAGGTGATGAGCCTATACTATTGTCAGATGTCGAGATGGCTCGTATGCAGGCTGAAATGGATGGTGTAAAATGGCAAGGCGACCCCGACTGCGCCATTCCCGAACAGTTGGCCGTGCAGAAGCTGTTCTTGCATCAGGCTGCAATCGACAGTATTGAAGTAAGCGAGTCTGAGGTGGCGCAAAGCGTTGAGCATCAGATTAATGCATGGCTTCAGATGGTTGACGGCAACAAGGAACGTCTGGAAGAATACAAGAGAATGAGTCTTTCAGAGTTGCGTATGTCGTTGCATGATGATTTCAAAGACCGTCTTTTAATTGAAAGGGAGCGTGAAAAGCTTGTTGAAAACATTACTGTATCGCCTGCCGATGTACGCAAATATTTCAGCGAATTGCCCGAAGACAGTATCCCGATGGTGCCAACAGAAGTAGAGGTGCAGATTATAACGCGCACCCCAAAAGTTGAGCAGGAAGAGATAGACCGAATAAAGAATGAACTTCGCAATTATACTGAGATGGTAACAAATGGCGAAACTTCGTTTACTGCGTTGGCAAAACTTTATTCTGAAGACCCCGGTACGGCTCGAATGGGCGGCGAGTTTCCTGATTATGTAGGCCGTGGAATGCTCGATCCGGCTTTTGCCAGTGTAGCCTTTAACCTTACCGACCCGAAGAAGATATCTAAAGTAGTAGAGACAGACTTCGGATATCACATCATCCAGCTTATAGACAAGCGCGGCGACAAGATAAAGGTAAGGCACATCCTTCTTAAACCTAACGTTTCGCAAGAAGCTATCACTACTGCTTCAATGCAGCTCGACTCTATAGCCAATGATATACGTGCCGGAAAGTTCACTTTCGAGCAGGCTGCCTCTTTCTTGTCTGACGACAAAGACACACGCAACAACAACGGTCTTATGGCCAATACAACCGAAACAGGACGAACAAGTAAGTTTCAGTTGCGCAACTTGCCTTCAGAGATAGCACGTGTGGTGGATACGCTCAAAGTTGGACAGGTTTCGGCTCCGTTTGAAATGATTAATGAGAGAAACGGTAAGAAAGTGTGCGTAATAGCCAAGCTGAAGAGTCGCGTTGAGATGCACAGGGCTACAATAACAGAAGACTTCCAGACAATGAAGAACATAGTTTTGGAAAAACGTAAGGATGATTTTATCAAAGACTGGATAAAGGAGAAGATAAAGACAACATATATAAGGATAAACGATCGTTATAAGAATTGTAACTTTGAATATCAGGGTTGGGTTAAATGACAACAAACAATAGAATAAAAGTCTTGTTCAGCGGGCATAGGATAATCATCTTGGCTATCCTATGCCTTTTTGGGCTTAGCGTGGTGCAGTCGCGGCAGGCAAACAAAAAGAAACGCCGCCAGAGCACCAACGAACGCATTTATCTTGTTCACGCCGATGTTGCCGACTATGATATGTTCGGCAATAACCCCACGGCACAGGTGCTGAAGGGGCGTGTGGCTTTCAGGCACAAGGGTGCGCGCCTGTTCTGCGACAGTGCGTATCTGTATCAGGAGTCTAATTCGTTCAAGGCGTTCGGACATGTCAAGATGTATCAGGGTGACACGCTTTCGCTTTTCAGCGATTATGCCTATTACGACGGTAACGACCAGATGGCCGAGGCCCGCCACAATGTAGTGCTGAAACACAGAGGAACAACGCTATATACCGACAGTCTTAATTATGACCGCCTTTACGGTATTGGCTATTTTTTTGAAGGCGGAAAGATGGTTGACAAGAAAAACGTGCTGGTTTCAGACTGGGGCGAATACGACACAGAGACGCGTGATGCCGTGTTCAATTATAATGTTAATCTGAAGAATCCTAAATTCGTTCTTACCACCGATACGTTGCATTATGACACTCGCACGTCTATGGCTCATATCGTTGGTCCGTCAAAGATAACCTCCGGAAAAAGCATAATATACACTTCGCAGGGATTTTATGACACCAACAATGAGAAAGCCCGCCTTTACGGACGTTCACGACTTACCAACAACGGCAAGGAACTTACGGGCGACAGCTTGTTCTATAACGAGAAGACAGGTATCAGTCAGGGATTTAATAACGTTATTTATAAAGATACGTTGAACAAAAACCAGCTTAACAGCAACTATTTCTGGTATAACGAGAAAACGGGATTTGCCTTTGCAACCGACAGCGCCGTGATGATGGATTTCTCGCAGAAGGACACGCTTTATGTACATTCTGATACAATGAAGGTTTATACCTTCAACATTAACACCGATTCTGTTTATCGTGTCGCTCACTGCTACAATAAGGTGAGGGCGTTCAGGACCGACGTTCAGGCCGTGTGCGACTCGCTGATTTACAACACGAAGGATTCGTGTCTCACAATGTATAAAGACCCTATAACATGGAATGCAAACCGTCAGCTTCTTGGAGAAGTTATTGAGGTTTACATGAAAGACTCTACTATCGACAGGGCCCATGTAATAAATCAGGCATTGTCGATAGAACAGTTGGCCGACAGCCTGCACTTCAACCAGATATCGTCGCGCGAGATGTTCGGCTTCTTTGAAAATGGCGAAATACGTAAGACAGAAGCCGTAGGAAATGTTCTTGCCGTGTATTATCTGGAAAGCGACAAGGACAGTTCGCTGACAAACATGGCATATATTGAGACCGACACGATGCGCATGTTTATGCGAAACCGCCAGTTGGAAACTCTCTGGACGTGTAAAAGCCAGAATGTGATGTATCCGGTTACGCAGACACCGGCTGCAAAGTCAAAACTGCCGTCGTTCGCATGGTTCGATTATGTAAGGCCGGTTGATAAGGATGACATTTTTAGATGGCGCGGAAAGAAGAGCGGAACAGAACTCAGGAATATCCCCAGGCGCTCTGCACCGCTGCAGCATATCAGTTCAGGCACAGTTGTTTCTGTAGAAAGCGGCACCCTGCCTCCTGAAAATTTGCAGCCACCTCAGGAAAATGGAGATGCGAAGAAAGATGAAAATTCAGAGACGGAAGCCGGAAACAAGCAGTTGGAAACGGCAAAAACCGAATCTGTAAGCGACGGGGCAAAGGTTGACGGTTCGGTAAAGAATGAACAGAAGACTGTTGTTCCGGAAACAGCTGACGGCGAGACAAACAGCAAGACAAAGACGGATAACATGGCTGATAAGATAGAATAAGCGTATGGGACTGTTCAGACAGCGCAGACCGCGCGGCTTTCGGCATGAATATATGTTTGCCGACAAGCGCAAGGATATGCTGAAAGAAGTGGAGGAACGTGCCAAAAGAGAGTTGGGCGTATTGCATGACAAGAAACCGGCAGACCGTGCTGAGCGCATACGTGGTGCGTTCATTAATTCCACAAAATATGCCAGACGCCGCCGTGAGCGCCGTCTGTCCGGCGGCTTCATCCTGAGCACGGGCATAGTCTTGCTCCTTATCGTTTTGCTCTTTTTAATATGGAAGTTTTTGCTTTATATATAAAACCAGGTGAAAAATTATGAGTGACATAATACAGCTTCTGCCTGATTCAGTGGCAAATCAAATTGCCGCCGGCGAGGTTATACAACGCCCGGCATCGGTTATCAAAGAACTTGTTGAAAACTCTGTCGATGCCGGAGCCGATACAATAAATGTGCTGGTTACAGATGCCGGGCGCACGTCGATACAGGTTATCGACAACGGAAAGGGCATGTCTGAAACAGATGCGCGCCTTTCGTTTGAACGGCACGCAACATCAAAAATACGTCAGGCGAGCGATTTGTTTGCCCTGCATACAATGGGGTTTCGCGGTGAGGCACTTGCGTCTATCGCCGCTGTGGCTCAGGTTGAGCTGAAAACACGCACCAAGGATGACGAGCTGGGCACACATATTTCTATTTCTGGGTCTAAAGTTACAGGGCAGGAGCCGGTGTCGTGTCCTGTCGGAAGCAATTTCTCTGTAGAAAATATATTTTTTAATGTTCCGGCCAGGCGAAAGTTCCTCAAGTCAAATTCTACTGAACTTAATAATATCCTTGCAGCATTTGAACGCATCGTCCTTGTTTATCCCAAGATAAACTTCACGTTCCACAGCAATGGGGTTGAGATATTCAATCTCCGTAAGGGCAGTCTGCGGCAGCGTATTGTCGACGTGTTTGGCAAAAAGCTCAATCATGATATTCTGCCGGTGAATGTCGAGACCACAATATGCACCATTTCGGGTTTTGTAGGAAAGCCTGAAGCTGCACGCAAAAAGTGTCCCCATCAGTATTTCTTTGTCAATGGGCGATACATGAAGCATCCGTATTTTCATAAGGCGGTGCTCACTGCCTTCGACCGTCTTATACCCGCAGGCGAGCAGATACCTTATTTTATTTATTTTGACGTTAATCCTGAAGATATAGACGTAAATATTCATCCTACCAAAACAGAGATAAAATTTGAAAACGAGCAGACCATCTGGCAAATACTCATGGCGGCCGTAAAAGATTCTCTCGGGCGTTTTAATGATGTGCCGTCTATCGATTTTGATACAGAAGGCAGGCCCGACATCCCTGTCTTTGACCCTATGGCCGGTGCATCTTCAGCTCCTAAATTAAACTTCAATCCGGAGTATAATCCTTTTAAGGAGACTCCTGCCTCTTCTGTCGTGACAGGCCGTAAGTCTGTTCCTGATTCATGGGAAACGCTTTATGAAGGTGCCGCTAACAGCGAAGAGCAGGAACTGTTTATGCTTGACGAAGACAGCAGCAATACAGAAGACAGCGTAACATCCGGCGGCAGCGTTATTGACGAGAAGTCGCCAGCCCATTATCAGTATAAAGGCAAATACATTATGACGGCAGTAAAGTCCGGTTTGATGATCATAGACCAGCACCGTGCTCATGTCCGCATACTTTACGAACGTTATCTGTCACAAATCAACGGAAAGGGCGGTAAATCCCAGCAGATGCTGTTTCCTGAGATGGTACAGTTCTCACCGTCTGAAACCGTTATGCTTGACAAGATAGGCAGCGAGATTGCCGGAATAGGTTTTGAGCTGACACCGCTTGGCGGCGGCAGCTATTCAATAAATGGTGTTCCGGCCGGACTTGAGGGTATTGATTATGTAAAATTGCTGAAAAACATCGTTGACGATTTTATCGACACCGGAACCGGTCCGGCAGACAGCATAAAAAGCGCTTTGGCATTGCATCTGGCCAAGAGTGCGGCCATACCTTACGGACAAGTGCTTGACAATGCTGAAATGGAGAATATTGTAAACCAGTTGTTTACGTGTTCAAACGTGAATTATTCACCCGACGGCAAGCCGGTTATAGGCATACTTAAGCAACATGATATTGATAGCCTTTTTGACTGATGCTTTTGAACAATTGTTTATATTCTTTTTGAAAAAATGAAAATATAATTACAAAAAATGTGTTTAATTGAAAAATATTGCTACCTTTGCATTTGTAGATACATTTTTTTGTACGAGCATTTAGTGTATTTTATTGATTGTTTAATATTAAGAGTTATGAAGAAATTATTAATTGTATTACTTTTAGCAGGTGCTTCTGTAGCCTCAATGGCACAGGACACAGACGCTACAGAAAAGTATAGCGTCGCTACTAATTCGTTCTGGAGCAACTGGTTTATTCAGGCCGGTGCCGAGTGGAATGCATGGTATGGTAACTATGAGGACGGAAGAGGATGGTCTAAGAGCCCGTTCAAGAAATTCCGTTCTAATCCCGGAGCTTCTTTGGCTATCGGTAAGTGGTTTACTCCGGGCCTTGGTCTCCGTACAAAGTTGCAGGGTATTTGGGGTAAGGCCGTGTTCAGCGACCAGAACAAAGGCAATGGCAACAAGTATTGGATTTTGAATGAGCAGGTGCTGTTCAATCTCAGCAATATGTTCTGTGGCTACAATCCTGACCGTGTGTGGAATTTCATTCCTTTCGCAGGTGCCGGCGTAGGCCGTTCTTGCACATACAACAGATATGCAATGGGCTGGTCTGTAGGTATCTTGAACGAGTTCTGGGTAAGCAGGAAGGTTGCCATCAACTTTGAACTTGGTTGGAACCGTATGGAGAGCGACATCTGCAACATGCCTGCTGATATGGGCGAAGGTTTCCTGATGAACCATCCTAACAACGTTTATGCAGAGGTTGGCATCACTTACAATGTTGGTAAAGGCACATGGAACAAGGTTCCTGATGTTGATGCCATCAAGGCTCTGTCACAGTCACAGCTTGACGCTCTCAACGCTCAGCTTGCTGACGAGAAGGCCGAGAACAGCCGTCTGAGAAACGAGCTCGCCAACAGACCGGAAGCAACTACTAAGGTTGAGAAAGAATATGTAACAACTCCTGTTTCAGTGTTCTTCAATATCAATAAGTCTACAATCGCTTCAAGAAAAGACCTCGTTAACGTGAAGAGCCTCGCTGACTACTCTAAGGACAACAATGCTAAACTGGTTGTTACAGGATATGCTGACAACGCTACAGGTCCGGCTGACTTCAACCGCGAATTGTCACAGAAACGTGCAGAGAGAGTTGCCGACGAGCTTGTTAAGATGGGTGTTAAGAAAGAGAACATCCAGGTTGTTGCAAAGGGTGGCGTTGACACGCTTGTACCTCCGTCATACAACCGTCGCGCTACTGTTGAAATTGCCAAGTAAGATTATTTAATTGATTTATGATTATTTGATGTCCCGGCTTTTTGTCGGGACATTTTTTTTCTACTTTATGCTTTTCTGTAAAGTGTTATTGGCTCACCTGATATTAATCACATGTCATTAGGATGTGTGGAACAAACCTATGGCTTACGGATAAAAAGTGGGCCACTTTTGCATTAAAAGTGGCCGAGTTACGCTCCGTAACTCGGCCACTAACGGTTTGAAACAAAATTCATGCCGTTGTGTTAACGAATGGCGCTGTTGCCTGCGCCAAATGTTTAATCTGAAATGTAATAGGCTGAATAAGTTTCGATTTTTATGGCCTTTTTCGTATCGGGGCTTGCTTTCAGAGAATTTAGGCATATTATGTTGCAGGAAATCTGTATGAATTTTTTGAAATTTTTGCCGGCGGCGGTAAAAAGTTTATGAAAAATTTGGCGGTTTGATAAGAATGTAATACCTTTGCAACCGCAAACTTACAACAAGGGCGTTTAGCTCAGCTGGTTTAGAGCATCTGCCTTACAAGCAGAGGGTCGGCGGTTCGAATCCGTCAACGCCCACACAAAAAGGATGACGATTTTACCGCCATCCTTTTTTCGTTTGTGTAATTTAGTCTGCCTGTGCCCGTTTTGTATCTGCGCATTAACAGGAAATCTCCGGCAGCATAAAATCTGCTGTCTTTTTTTGTTTTAATGTGCCGTTAATTCAGAATTTATTTGTATGTTTGTGGTGTGCATCCGTTTTTTTTCACGGTGTGTAGTTTTCGTACGTTATTTTGATAACCATAAAAGTATATTTTTTATTATGTTGGCAAAACAGTTATCCGTTTTCTTGGAAAACAAGTCGGGGCAGCTCACCGAGGTTGCTGAAGTGCTCGGTAGGGCAGGGGTTAATCTTTCGGCCATGAGCATTGCCGACAATTCCGATTTTGGCATATTGCGCTGCATCGTTTCCGACCCTGATTTGGCTTTACGGGCCTTGCAGGAGGCCGATTATGCGGTAAAGGTAACCGACGTGATAGGTTTTACGTGCCCCAACAAGAGCGGCTCGCTTGCAAAGATATTAAAGTATTTGTCTGGCAACGGTGTGTTCATAGAGTATATGTATTCGTTCGCCAATGGCGATGTGGCGCACATAGTTATCCGTCCGACAGACCTTGAAAGCTGCGAGAAAATACTCTCGGAATATAATGTGGATGTAATGACCGACCGTGACCTTTACAGGCTTTAACCCCATTCGTAATTGGGCATTGTTGTTTGTCCTGCGGTACATTCATGTATTCGGCGGTGTTATTGCCTGTGATGTGCTGTTGCGCCGGTGTGTTTGCGCCGGTCTGCCGGCTTATGTCTTGGCTGGGGCAAGATAGTAGTTGGATGGCTGCCCGTGCATGCTGTGCTGTATAACGGGTGCTGTCTCAGGGCGAACATCCTCATTAAGTGTAAAAAAGAGAAATTGGTGGCTGTTTTTCGCTTATAACTAATAGAAAGCGTGTAAGAACATGCCTGTTTTTTAGAAAATATGAAAAAAGTTGCCTTAAAATTTGGCGGAATGAAAAAAACGCTGTATCTTTGCACTCGCTTACAAGAACAAGGGCGTTTAGCTCAGCTGGTTTAGAGCATCTGCCTTACAAGCAGAGGGTCGGCGGTTCGAATCCGTCAACGCCCACACAAAACCGACAACATTATGGTGTTGTCGGTTTTTTGTTTTACGGTTTGGCTTCGTGGCCGGTTGTTTTGGGCGTGTATTGAAGGATGACCGGTCAAAAAGATTATTGTCAAAACATGATGCTTGCCGCATGGCGACCTGCCGGGGTAAATAAAAATGCAATTTATAACAAACTTTTATTAAAGGTAAGTGCTATTAAATCGATTTAAATTATTAATTTTGCAACCGTTAATACGTATTAGTTATGAATCTTGATTTACTTACTGCCATCTCTCCGATAGATGGCCGATATAGAGGCAAAACCGAACGGCTTGCAGACTATTTTTCAGAGTATGCTCTCATACGTTATCGCATACGTGTGGAGATAGAGTATTTTATTGCCCTATGTGAGCTTCCGCTTCCGCAACTTGAGGGCTTCGACCATTCGCTGTTTGGCCGTCTTCGCGATATTTATCTCACATTTGACGAGGCCGGCGCGGCTCGCGTTAAAGAGATTGAGGGCATTACAAACCACGACGTTAAAGCCGTGGAATATTATATAAAAGAACAGTTCGACGCCATTGGTGGTCTTGAGCCGTTCAAGGAGTTTATACATTTCGGACTTACTTCTCAGGATATCAACAACACGTCTGTGCCGCTTTCGCTTAAAGAGGCGCTGGCAGATGTCGTTGTTCCGCAGGTGGAGGAGCTGATAAAGCAGCTCACCGACTATGCCGAAGAATGGAAAGACGTGCCCATGCTGGCCAAAACCCACGGACAGCCTGCTTCGCCCACACGTCTGGGAAAAGAGATTATGGTGTTTGCCTATCGTCTGCAAAAGCAGCTCGACTCTCTCCGTCAGTGTGAGATTACGGCAAAGTTCGGCGGTGCCACCGGCAACTATAACGCCCACCATGTGGCTTATCCCGGCTACGACTGGAAAGCTTTCGGCAACAAGTTCGTAAGCGAGAAACTGGGCCTTGTGCGTGAGCAGTGGACTACACAGATAAGCAATTACGACAGTCTTGGGGCCGTGCTCGATGCAGTGCGCCGCATAAACACTATAATAATAGACCTCGACCGCGACTTCTGGATGTACATCTCTATGGAGTATTTCAAGCAGAAGATTAAGGCCGGAGAGGTTGGCTCGAGCGCAATGCCGCATAAAGTTAATCCCATTGATTTTGAAAACAGCGAGGGCAATCTCGGCATAGCAAACGCCGTGTTGCAGTTCTTGGCTCAGAAACTGCCTGTAAGCCGCCTGCAGCGCGACCTTACCGACTCTACCGTACTGCGCAACATAGGCGTGCCGTTGGGCCATACAGTAATAGCCATACAGAGCACTCTTAAAGGACTGCGCAAGCTTATCCTCAACGAAGATAAGATTAGTGCCGACCTCGACAATACGTGGGCCGTTGTGGCTGAGGCCATACAGACCATTTTGCGCCGTGAGGCATATCCGCATCCATACGAGGCGCTGAAGGCTCTTACGCGCACAAACCAGAAAATGACAGAAGAAACAATACACCAATTCATACAGGAACTGAATGTGAGCGACGATGTTAAGGCTGAGCTTATGGCCATAACGCCACACAGTTACACAGGCATCTGATGTCTTTACGGCAACGTCATTAGCCGTGGCGCTATGTGGCGGTTGCTTGTCCGGTATGTTTGAATGTCTGTTAATGCAGCAAAACCATAAATAGTAAATAACATTAATTATTAACCGCCGTGAGGCTTTAATTGAGAAAAATATGACAGAAGAATTAGAAAACAAAACTGAAGGTATGTTTGCCGGTCAGAATGACGGAAGCCGTGAGGGCCACAACCCGTCGGAAAACACAAATTACCGTAACGGAGAAAGACAGATGCGTCCGCGCATCAGAGTACAGCGTGCATATTCATCAAGCAGAAACTATAATAACGAGTCGGCAGGTTTCCGTCCCGAAGGATTTGGAGCAGCGCTCCAGTCTGACGGTGCCCAGCAGCGCTCTTACCGTCCGCGCTATAACGGCGGGCAGCAGGGCGGCTATCAGCCACGTCAGGGCTATCAGCCGCAGCAGCGTCAGGGCTATCGTCCTCGTTATAACAACAACGACGGCGAGGGTGGCTATCAGCCACGTCAGAACCAGTATGGCCAGCGCCAGGGTTCACCTTACCGCCAGAACTATAATCAGGGAATGGACAACGGCTATCAGCCGCAGCAGCGTCAGGGCTATCGCCCTCGTTATAACAACAACGGCGGCGAAGGCGGCTATCAGCCACGTCAGAACTCTTATCAGCGCGGCGGCTATCAGCAGCGCGGCGGCTATGGACCTCAGCGCCAGCCGGCTTATCAGCAGCGTGGCGGCTACCGTCAGCGTACACCCGACTACGATCCGAACGCAAAATATAGTCTGAAGAAACGTATAGAATATAAAGAGACAAACATTGACCCGACTGTGCCCGTAAGACTTAACAAATTCTTGGCAAATGCCGGAATATGCAGCCGTCGCGAGGCTGATGAGTTTATACAGGCAGGTGTAGTAAGTGTAAACGGTCAGGTTGTTACAGAACTCGGAACAAAGGTTCTGCGCACCGATGACATCAGATTCCACGACCAGAAGGTGTCTATGGAAAAGAAGGTTTACGTTCTTCTTAACAAACCCAAAGACTGCGTAACCACAAGCGACGACCCGCAGCAGCGCAAGACAGTGATGGACCTTGTGAAGAACGCATGTCCCGAGCGCATTTATCCTGTAGGACGCCTTGACAGAAACACCACGGGAGTGCTCTTGCTTACCAACGACGGCGACCTTGCCAGCAAGCTCACACATCCTAAATTCCTGAAGAAGAAAATTTATCATGTGTTCCTCGACAAGAAGGTTACGGCTCACGACATGCAGCAGATAGCCTCGGGCATAACCCTTGAAGACGGAGAGGTGCATGCAGATGCCATTGAGTATGCAAGCGCAACCGACAAGAGCCAGGTAGGCATAGAGATTCACAGCGGAAAGAACCGCATTGTGCGCCGTATCTTCGAGAGCCTTGGCTACAGGGTGGTTAAGCTCGACCGCGTACAGTTTGCCGGTCTTACAAAGAAAAACCTGCGCCGCGGCGACTGGCGCTTCCTCACTGAGAAGGAGGTCGACATGCTGCGCATGGGAGCTTTCGAATAATAATACAACAATCAGAATTAAAGGCTGAAGCTTTTTAGACGAAGGGTATTTTGGCGCAGGCCGGCTGCCGGGCATGGCGTTCGGGCCGTGAACGACTGCGGCATGCGCCGGACTACTGTCAAAAAACAAATAACAAAATGGAGAATTTCAAGAGAACAAAAGTCGTAGACGTGCTTCAGCGCACAGATTTCGGCGCTGTCGTAAACGTAAGAGGATGGGTGCGTACCCACCGTAGCAGCAAGTCGGTCGACTTTATTGCGCTGAACGACGGCTCGACAATAAAGAACGTGCAGGTGGTTGTAGACCCCGCCAAGTTTGACGAGAACATGCTGAAGCAGATAACCACAGGTTCATGCATCAATGTCAACGGAGAGCTGGTTGAGAGTCAGGGTGCCGGACAGACCGTTGAGCTGCAGTGCCGCGAGATTGAGATTTACGGACTCTGCGGTGGCGACTATCCAATGCAGAAAAAGGGACAGAGCTTTGAGTATATGCGCCAGTATGCACATCTGCGTCTCCGCACAAACACTTTCGGAGCCGTTATGCGCATACGCCACAACATGGCCATCGCCATTCATAAATACTTCCATGACCACGGATTCTTCTATTTCCACACACCGCTGATTACCGCAAGCGACTGTGAGGGCGCAGGACAGATGTTCCAGGTTACGACCAAGAACCTGTATGACCTGAAGAAGAACGACGAGGGAAAGATAACCTACGACGACGACTTCTTCGGCAAGCAGACATCGCTCACCGTGAGCGGACAGCTTGAAGGCGAGCTGGGAGCAACGGCTCTTGGAGCTATATACACCTTCGGACCTACTTTCCGTGCCGAAAACTCAAACACTCCGCGCCATCTGGCCGAGTTCTGGATGATAGAGCCAGAGGTTGCCTTCATCGACCTCAACGACCTCATGGACTTGGAGGAAGACTTCATAAAATATTGTGTTCAGTGGGCTTTGGACAACTGCAAGGACGACCTTGAGTTCCTTAACAAGATGATAGACAAAACACTGATAGAGCGTCTGAAGTCGGTTGTAAGCGGCTCGTTTGTACGTCTGGAGTACACAGAGGGTATAAAGATTCTTGAAGAGGCCGTTAAGAACGGACACAAGTTTGAGTTCCCCGTAAGCTGGGGCATGGACCTTGCCAGCGAGCACGAGCGCTACCTCGTTGAGGAACACTTCAAGAAGCCTGTCATCATGACCGGATATCCAAAGGCCATAAAGGCGTTCTACATGAAGATTAACGGCGACGGCAAAACCGTTCAGGGCACCGACGTGCTCTTCCCGCAGATTGGAGAGATTATCGGCGGAAGCGTGCGCGAGGAGAACTACGACAAGCTGATGGGCGAAATCAACGAGCGCAACATCCCGATGAAGGATATGTGGTGGTATCTCGACACACGTAAATACGGCTCATGTCCTCACGGAGGATTCGGGCTCGGCTTCGAGCGTCTTATCCTCTTCGTTACAGGCATGCAGAACATACGCGACGTGATACCGTTCCCGCGTACTCCGAAGAACGCAGAATTCTAAAAAGTTTTTATATGTGATATTAAGGAGCCGGCAATGCGTTGCCGGCTTTTTTGTCGGTGTGCCGCGTGTATTGCCGTTTCTTTTCATGCCTGATATAGCTTTTCGGGCTGAAAGCATGAATTCACAAAATAGATAAAACTATGTGCGGTCTAATGACTATTTGGGTTAAAATAATAATAATTTTATTGCCACGTTGGCTTCAAATACGTTATAAATTAGTATATTTGCTGTAGCCTTTGCCGGCAAAGGCTTGCGGATATGGCCTTTTTCAACAAGGCAGACGCATAGAGGCAATGCCGGATATATGATATTACTGAATATTTTTTAATGAATTTGTTATGACAAAAGACGAACTTATGCGCAAAGCCATAGAGCTTTCAATTGATAATGTTAACAATGGAGGAGGTCCCTTTGGAGCCGTAATAGCGCGCGACGGCGAGATAGTGGCTACGGGCGTGAACCGCGTTACGGCCAACAACGACCCTACGGCCCATGCAGAGGTAAGTGCCATAAGAGCCGCCGCTGCGGCATTAGGTACTTTCGACCTCAGCGACTGCGAGATTTTCACGTCGTGCGAGCCTTGTCCCATGTGTCTGGGCGCGATTTATTGGGCACGTCTCAAGAAGGTGTATTTTGCCAACAACAAGACCGATGCCAAGAATATTGGCTTCGACGACTCGTTTATCTACGACGAGCTGGCTCTTCCGCGCGACGGCCGCAAGCTGGCTTCAGAGGAGATGATGCGCAACGAGGCTATAAAGGCTTTTGAGATGTGGGCGCAGAAAGACGACAAAATAGAGTACTGATTGCGTCTTAAAACTGTGTCTGACAATTCATTATCGGAACTTACGGCTCATTGATGTTTGCCATGCAAAGCTGTGACGAAGGATACAATAACGGCTGTAAGTTTTCTGGAGACAATTAAACCCAAACCGCATTGGGCCGTATATGTTTTAATATTACAAGTAAATTGATGTTTTCATCATAAAACATAATCAGGCCGAGTCCTAATGCGATTTGGGTTTATAAAAACTTCTGAAAAGCTAAAATCGGAAATTCTTATTATCTGCAACTATCCTTTGAAATTTTTGTCAATAAACAATAGCTTTTCAGAGATTTCCTGATGATTATTGCCTGTATAGATTTGGTTTACATATAATCGTATTTTTTGTAATTCCTGTATTTCTATCTCTTAGCGTTTTTACATACATATTGGTATGTATATCTTAATGCAGGCAATAATTTTTTTAATGGTAAACTGCGTATATTCAGACCCTTATAATATAATAAGGTGTAATGACTATTTATTGGAAAGATAGAAAATAAAGATTTTTGACTTGATAAAATTACAAATGTATATCTCTTATCAAGAGAGAGACGAATTTTGGTGCAAATATACGTATATTCCATTTAATATGCAAATGAAATCGAAAGTTTTTTGAAAAAAAGAAAATAATATTAACTATTAATGCGCAGTGCCTGTAAATAAAGGCAATGCAATATTCAAAGCACTTGTATCTCTTGATAAGAGATTGGATTTTAGGGAATGAACATAAGTTTATATAGTGTAATTTTTTTAATTTATTAATTGGTCAAATGAAAAAGAAAATCTTTAGCGCTCTGCTTATGGGAGTTTTTGTAATGGCTTCCATGAGCATGTTCGTATCCTGCAAGGATTACGACGATGACATTGATGGCCTCAACCTTAGTCAGGCTGATTTGTTGAGCAAAATCGAAGCACTGGAAAGCACTATCAATGCTAACCAGACAACTTTGAGCGAGCAGCTTGCTGCAGCTCAGAAGAAAGCAGAGGAGGCTCTCAACGTAGCACAGGCTAACGGTCAGGACATCTCTAATTTGAAAAGCCTGATTGACGCAGCTAATACTGCTGCCGCAGATGCCGGAACAAAGGCTGCTGCCGCAGAGGTTGCTGCTAACGAGGCAAATGAGAAGGCTGCTGCCGCTGCCGCCGCCGCTGCTAATGCTTCTGGAGATGCCGCCGCTGCACAGACTGAGGCTGAAAATGCCAAAGCTGCAGCAGAACAGGCAAAAGCTGACGCAGAGCAGGCAAAGGCTGATGCCGAGGAAGCACTTGCAAAAGCAAAAGAAGCTCTTGAAAACGCACAGCAGGGCGCAAGCAGTGCTGACGTAGAAAAAGCTCTTGCCGACGCTAAGAGTGCCCTTGAAAAAGCTACATCTCTTGAAACTCGCGTAAGCCAGCTTGAAACTCTTACTTCAGGTCTCGACCAGCTGAAGCAGGACGTAGCCAAAGCTGTTACTAAAGAAGAATTTGAAGCTTACAAGAAGTCTGTTGAGAATTATCAGGCTTATTTCGACAACCTCTTTGCAATGGTTACAAGCGTAGAGCTTTATGGCACATTCAACGGCGCAGGAACCGTTGTTGTTAACGGCCAGCCTGTAGATCTTACAATGATGCATGGAAATGTTGCCGGTGATTCTAAGTTTGGAGATGATGAGTGTGCTTGGTCAACTTCTGATCCTCTGATTACTTATGTAAAAGGCACAGACATTAAGACCGATGCAGGTATTCTGTTGCGTGTTAATCCTGTTAACGCACAATTGAGCGTTGATGACAAGAACTGCCAGATTGCTATTGTCAACTCTAAGGGCGAAAGAATGGACGACTACATTAAGGTTGTTAGCGTTGAAAGATACTCAGACCTTATTACACGTTCTTCTGATCCTATCAACACTGGTCTTTGGAAGGTTAACTTCGAGTTTAAGGAAGGTGTAGATATGGAAGCATTTGAAAAGGCTGTTACAAACAATAAGAAAGATGTTCTTTTCGCTGTTGCCGTAAATAACACAGATACAATACAGTCTGACCGTTATGTAGCTTCTACATTCGACCTCACTCTTGGCGATGAAGAGTTTGAGCCTTCAAGCGTTTTGAACTTCAAGGCCAACGACAAAGATGTTGCTGATTTGAGAAACCGTTGGGATGGAAATAAGGCATATTCTGCTGAGACTGGTATTGACAAGTCTGGAGTTTCTGAACTCACATGGGCTAAAGACAAAGATAATAATGTATTGATTTCATCTGCTGCAACAGATAAGAATACTGCAAAAGACGCTAATGATGTTCGTTACAATAAGGCTCTTCTTCCGGTTGAGGTTAATGAGGATATCATAGTTGAGGTTGAGGATAAAAACATAGAATATTATTATGTTGTTCTCGACAAGAATTTTGCTATTGAGTCTGAGCCGTCAGAGTGGAATGCTTGGTCTTCATATACTTATGATGGACTTGGAACCACAGTTAAGGGTTCTGAAAAACTTACCTTGAAGATAACTTCAGATAAAGCAAATGGTGATGTTATTGGTTTCCGCGTGTTCGCTGTTAACTATGATGGAAATCTTGTAGACCCGGATGGCCGCGCATTCTATGTAGCTGTTGGTGACGCAGCTGTTCCACAGACTATTTCTGTTGATGTTACTGCTGCAACAAAAGATGCAGACAACTATACAATTGCAAAACTTCCTGAAGGATTCAGATCAAATACAAATGCCCTTAAAGGCACATTTGTTCAGTCTGCGTTTGATAAAGACGGCAAGAAGTCTACTGCTAATGCACAGATTTCTTATACAATGTATCAGGATGAGAAATGCACCAAAGCTGCAACAGACTGGAGTAATGCAAAATATATTAAAGTTTCACTTAATAGGGCACAGTACTTTGTAGATGGTGAAACATTTGCGGTTGTAATTAAAGCTAACGACGGTATCCGTGATGTAAATGTACTGACCGTCAACGTTACTAAGGTTATGCCTACAACAGCTAAAGAAATTATATTCAAGGCTGGTCAGCTTGTAAATGGAGTTTATACATGCTATGTTGATCCAAATAGTGTCTCACAACCTGACTGGACAACGGTAGCAACATATGGCTATAAAGCTCTTGAAAACGCAGTAACAGGTCTTGATAACGACTTTGTATGGACTTTTGCAAGTGCTAAGAAAGAAAACAACAAGACTGTTGATTTGAATGTAACAGGCAGTAACAGCTCTTATGTTCTTCAAGTAGGAAAAGACTTTGTTGACAATAAGACAGAGCATGCTACAACTATTGATTATCTATATCGTGGCATTAGCCTTACTATTGATGAGGATGAACAATTTGTAGTGGCTGATTATCCTGTTGAAGCTCTTACCTGCAATACAATCTTCGCTTGTGCACTTGATAATGGCGTACAGACTTATGATTGGACAACAAAGGAGGTTAATTATAAGAAATATGATGTAAACTTCATCAATTATAGTGAAACTACTCCTGGTGGCACTTATCTGGCTGGTGATAAGCTGACAAATTATATTGTTGCAGAGAATAGCTATGATTCATCTATATTTGGAGGCAAATGGGATGAAGGATTGTACCTTTCTACTACTACAGGTAAGGATATTACTGCTGAACTTTTGAGTGATGAAACAGGTAATGCTGATTATTACACTGTAGAGTATGTGAATGGCGACTTCGAGTTCACGTCTAAGTCTGGTACAACCAACCCTGTTGCCGACGTACCTTCAACATTGGTAATCAAGGCAAAAGATGCGTTTGGTCATACAAACACAATCAAACTGCCGTTTACGGTTAAAAAGAAGTAAGAGAAGACTTGGTTTCCTCAATAATATTTCATAAGCTTTAGAGGAAATACATCACTTGATATTCAACGGCGGAGGATGTGCTTTTGACGCATCCTCCACCATTCTTAAAAAAAGTTTCAGATGAAGAAATCTTTAGTAATATTTTGCGTAATGGTGTTCTGCACAATTTCATTTTTCACCGGATGTAAGGAGAAAATAAAGAATGTGCGCGGTCAGGTGGTGACAATAGAACACCACGGTGACACCTTACTCAATATGAAGGTACGCACCTCTGACGAGACGCTTCTCTTTAAGCTCGACGATGCCCGCTTTAACATGGGCGTTATGCTTGAGGGCGATTCAGTATTGGTAAATTACGTAAAAGGCCACGGCGATTCGCTTCGTGCATTGATAGTAACCGTTTTACCGCGTCCTGCAAGGTATCTTGAGAATGAAATAGATTCATCAAAAGAAGTGCTTACAGTTCCAGAAGACAGCGTGAATAAAACGCTGGAATACTGATTCTCATAATTAATATTAGATGTTTTTCTGTATTAGGTATGTACATATCGCTATTGGCTTTTTTTGATAAAGAAATTAAACAATCATTTTATTAATTGTTGGAATTAAACATAAAAGTTAATCACAGAGTTTAAACAGCCTGAGTATTAGTTTTAAATTTAAGTATAACAAGTTTGCATTTGCTGTGAAGCACATAGGCTTAGGCTGTCTGTTATTTATATCCAATTAGTCGATTGCAGGTGGAGGAGACGTTATTTGTTGGTTTGTGAAAATCGTTTGGTCTCCTCCTTTCTTTTTTCTATTTTCTTCAGAATTTTCATATTTGCCTTATTTATAACATCCATGTCGATAGCGTTTAGGTATATTTGAGTGGTTTTCAGGGATGTGTGTCCCATGCTGTCGCTGATAACGCCTATGGGTATATTCATGTTTTTGGCAATGCTGGCCCACGAGTGTCGTGCTACATACATGGTTATTCCTTTTCGCATTTTCAGCATTTTTGATATTTTGTCGAGTTGCAGGTTAACATTTTTCTGACAGCTTTTATATTGTATTCTTTCCTCCTTTCCCGGGATGGTGATTATTGGCAGCAGATAGTCGTTATATGAAGGCCATTTGTTTACAATCTCCTGCATGCACCGTTCCCATTTTATTGAGAGTTGCTGTTTTGTCTTTCTTCTTTTGTATGTCAGTATGCCGTTGTCCAGGTCGGTCTTTTTAAGATATGCCATGTCTACGAACGACATTCCGCGTGTGTAGAAACTGAAGAGAAACATGTCTCTTGCGAAGTGCATGGGTCTTGAAGGCATGTAGAGTTCCTTTATTGCCTTGATTGTTTGCAGCGGTACGGCTCTTTTTTCGGTTTTGTCAATTCCGGTGTAAACGTTTTTGAATGGTTGCCGCTCTATAGTCAGCCCATCGTTGACAGCCCTGTTGTAAACCGCCCGCATAACCCTCATGTAAAAGGACACGGTGTTCATTCTTATACCTTCGTTCTTCAGATACAGTTCATATTGCTGCATAATCTTGTCGTCGATTTTGTTGAGAGCGATGTTTTTGCCTTTCCTGAAACGTTTGAAACTTTTCAGCGTGCTCTTGTAGTTGTCAGCGGTGCTGCTCTGCATGTTGTTTTCAAGTTCCTTTATTATTCTTTCCATGTAAAGAAACAGAAACCTCTCGTTCTTTGACTTCAACTCTTCTTTAGAGAGAATACTCTCATCAATTTCGATAAGCAGTTCCTTTTCACCTAATTGTATCAGCTGTGGTGAAAGTTTGATTCTGATTGTTTTCATTTTACTGTTGGAAATTAAAGACATAAAAACTATTATAATTACATTCTGTGTTTGCCGGAGGTGCATGACGTTGGCATTTGGCGTCGTTGTTCTCCGTTTTTTTGATTGCAGGTTTCTTCATTCCTGTTATCCGTGTTATTTTTCTTGTCGTTGCATTCATTGTTATTAAATGTTAATTTAACTGAATCAAAAAACAGGGCATAAGCTGTATATTGTGTTGGCTTATGCCCCGCTTTAAAGTCAGCAATCAAGTCCTCATGTAAGGGCTGTGGATTATGGCTGACGTATGATGTTCAGCAGGTTCTTAATCTTTCAGATAGTTCTCAATATTTGTCAAAACCTTGTTGCTTAGCCTTTCGTACGATTGCATGGTAAGGCCAGACGATACGCCCATGCAGTGCATGTGCGGGTGGTTTTGCATGTGTGTGCTGCCGGCAGCTCCTGTCGTGTCGCAGAAACAGATGTTGTCTTTGTCGAGCCATTTCTCGAATGCCGGTTCGTCCCAAGCCGGCGACAGGCCGGTGTTGAAAATTATTTTATGGTTGCCCATAAGTTCTAACTGTTTTTCGTGCAGCAGCACGGTGTTGCGGTTTAGGCAGCAGAATATAACGTCGCTCCATTCTACAAGCTCGTCGAGCGGCTTGAAGCTGTAGCCTTTAGCCTCGGCTGCCGGTTTCGGGCTGCGCGCAAAGTAAGCCACTTCTGCTCCGAAGAACTTCATTGCATCTGCTATCATTCCGCCCGATTTGCCCAGACCTATCACTCCGGCCTTTAGTCCGGTTATCTCGCTTGGTGCTCCCTGCCATGCCGGCTGTCCGAATCCGTGCAGGCATCTTGCAAGTTCGCTTATCACGTATTCTATAACTCCCTCGTCGCCGTAGTCGCGTATGCCTGTTACGGTAATGCCGTGCTCGTTGGCATAGTGTATGTCTACGTTTGCGCTTTCTGGCGAATACAGCGAGCAGCACATGCCAATATATTTCACGTTGGGGCATTTTGCAATAGTGTCGCCCGTAAGCGTGGTGGTGAAACTGAGCAGAACGGCATCTGCGTCGCCTATTCGTGCCGCAATTTCTTCGTCGTTTTGTGGCATTTCGCTGTACATGATAACCTCGTCGGCATATTGTCTTAGTTGCTCTTTTGCCGCGGGAATCATTTTTATAGGCTCAATGGCCACAAGTTTTTTGAATTTTCTCATTAGTGCTTGTCTTAAAAACTTGATGTCTTTATAGTGTGAGCCGGTGGCATGAGGTGCATGCTGACGGCTTGTTTCTAGACTATTATATGTTGCCGGTGAGCCTTATGCATTTGTCGCAGAGCGTTATAAGCCTGCGTTTGTATAAGTCGCCCACTGCTTTCTTGAAGTTCTTCTTGCTGACCTGAAATGTCTGGTAGATGTCTTCTGCCTGACTTTTGTCCGTCAGGTGGCATACTCCTTCGTGCTCTTTCAGATATTGTAACAGCACTTCGCTGAATTCTGCTGTCATTTTCCGTCCCGTAGGCTGCAGTGTTACGTCTATCTTGCCGTCGGGTCTTATGGCTGCTATATATCCTTTCATCCTGTCGCCGGTATGTATGTCCTTGAAAATTTGGTCTTTGTATACCAGACCTGGATATTTGTTGTCGATTATAACCTTAAATCCAAGGTCGGTTTTCTGCCATACAAGCAGGCTCACTTCCTCGCCTTGCATATATTGTGGCGTTTCTTCGCTGAAGTAGCGTTCTATCTTGGCAGATGCCACTATGCGGTAGCTCTCGCTGTCGAGGTGAATATGCACTATGTATCCTTTGCCGGTTTCCATTTTCATCTTTTGTTCTCTGAACGGGCAGAAAAGGTCTTTCATCAGCCCCCAGTTCATGAAGGCTCCATATTCGTTCACCCATGCCACGTTCAGAAACGCGAAGTCGCCAACTTTAGCCAGCGGTGTAAGCGTCGTTGCAACGAGCCTTTCCTCGTTGTCGAGATATATAAATACTTTCAGCTCGTCGCCAACCTTGCATCCTTCTGGCACGTATCGCTGCGGCAGCAGCACCTCTCCTTCGTCGCCTCCGTCGAGATACATCCCGAAGTCAACCTTCTTCACAACTTTCATCAGGTTGTAGTCGCCAAGTTTTATTAAATCCATATTGTTTGTAGATGTTTGTTCTATAATATTTTTATGTGCATTCAACAAGTACTTTTGCCAGCTTATTCGGCAGGGTCGGCTGTTTCTTGCACAGTATTTTCCGTTGCGTATGTTTCGTCTTCCACGGCGTTAGAGGCAGTCTCGAGCAGTCCGTCTCTCATTGCTATAGTGCGGTCGGTTATCTTTGCAAGATTTTCGTCGTGAGTTACGATAACGAAGGTTTGTCCGAACTTGTCGCGCAGATTGAAGAACAGTTGATGAAGCTCTTCCTTGTTTTTAGAATCTAGACTGCCAGAAGGTTCGTCGGCAAGTATTACGGCCGGATTGTTCACCAGTGCCCGCGCTACGGCCACACGCTGCTTTTCGCCTCCCGACAGTTCATTTGGCTTGTGTTTTGCCCTGTCTGTCAACCCCATAAAGTCGAGCAGCTCCTTTGCCCGTTTCTTGGCCTCTCCGCGCGATTTTCCGGCTATGAATGCCGGTATCATTATGTTTTCGAGCGCCGTAAATTCAGGCAGGAGCTGATGAAACTGGAAAACGAACCCAATGTGCAGATTTCTGAATTCGGCCAGTTTGTTGCGGCTAAGGCTGCTTACGTCGGTGCCGTCTATTATTATCTGTCCGCTGTCGGGCTTGTCCAGCGTGCCAATTATCTGCAGCAGCGTTGTCTTGCCCGCACCGCTCGGACCTACTATGCTCACCACCTCGCCCTTGTCTATATGCAGGTCTATGCCTTTAAGCACCTGCAGCGGGCCGAAACTTTTAGTTATTCCTTTTATATCAATCATTACTGTTTGCTGTTCGTTGTTGTTGACAAAATTATTTTAAGGTAGTTTTCACACTTTGAATTTCTTTCTTATCCATGCCGTGAGCACCTCGTATGCGCTTGGCTGTTCGTGATGTTGAGGCTCGGCATACGTCATGGTGCCTATCGGCTCGCCGTATTGGTCGGGGAATATTATCATTAGGCTTTTGCCCGCAAAGTATCTTGTAAGCTCCTCAGGCAGGCGTTCCAGGGCGTTTTTGTATGATATTGTGCCCTTGCGCGCCGTTATCACCACGAGCATGTGGTCTTCGTTCACCTTCTCCGACAGTCCCGGCAGCTCGTTCCAGTGTGCCATGTATGTGTATTCGGCCCTTACGTTAGGGTGGCGGTTCTGTATATATTCGTTGATGAGCGACAGCGTTTCGTGCTTGGCATGAAATTGTATCCTGCATTCAAGGTTTTCGGCCATACGCGACAGGCGTTCAAGCCATCGGTAAAATCCCGGCTCATATTCGGCCCTCGACGGCACAGCCACATGTATGCGCCGCAGAGTGTTGAGAGGTTTCATGCACTGCACTATGGTTATCTGGCGGTTCAGTCCGCCGAAAATGCTCTGTATGAACTCGCCCCAGAACTTCTTCGACACCTCCTTGCGTATGTGCATGCCCATTATTATCTCTGAGGCGTTAAACTCCTTGAAGGCGTGCTTTATGCCGTTGGTTATGTTGGTGGCAATTCTCACTTGCGTCTGCACCATCATACCTGAATAGTTGGCCACCTTGGTTATGTGTTCAAGCAGTTGCCGTCCTTTTTCCTGATAGTGCAGTCTGTTGTCGTCGTCATACACCACGTTGAGTGCCACCACGCCACGGTTCAGCTTGCGGTTGCGCATCAGCGCCGCCAGCTTTATAAGGTTTTCGGCCGTTTCAGGATATTTCATCGGTATCATTATCTTCTCGTCGTCGCCGTTTTCGTCTTTTGGCATGTTGCTCTTGGTTTCGAGCGCAATCTTTTTGGCCGCGCGCTCTGTGGTGAACGAACTGAATATGCAAGTTACCAGGATAAGTATGATTGTGCCGTTGAGCACATCGTCGTTGAGCAGCCTCTGGCCGTTGGGCATTATCAGGTTATATCCCACCAGCACGGCGGCCAGCGTGGCTCCTGCCTGCGCGTTGCTGAGGCCGTAGATAAGCTCGCGCTCTATGGCACGCATACCGAACAGCTTCTGCGTGAACAGCGATGCTATCCATTTGCTTGCAAGGGCCACGAATATCATTACGGCAGCCACCTCTATTGTACCCAGCCCGCCGAAGAGAATCTTCACGTTTACGAGCATGCCCACGCCGATAAGGAAGTAGGGTATGAATATGGCGTTGCCCACAAATTCCAGATGGGTCATCAGCGGCGATATGTTAGGCACATATCTGTTCAGCACCAGGCCCGTGAGAAAGGCTCCGAGCAGTCCTTCCATGCCTATCATCTCCATCATTACAGCTCCGAGGAATGTCATTGCCAGCACGAAGATAAACTGTGTTACGTTGTCTTCGTAGCGCTGAAAGAAATACTGGGCTATGCGTGGAAAATAAAATATTATGATGAAGAACACCACCGCTATTTTCAGAAACAGCATTATCCAGAAGCCGCTGGTTATCTCGCCCTTGAACATGCCGCCCACAATGGCCAGCACGAGCAGCGTCAGTGTGTCGGTAATAGCCGTGGCTCCCACGGCTATGGTCACGCTGCGCTGGTTCGACAGTCCGTAGCGCAGTATGGTGGGGTAGGCTATCAGCGTGTGCGAGGCATACATGCTGGCCAGCAGCACCGATGTCAGAAAGCTGTATTTCAGTATGGCCGTGTTGAACACAAAGCCCATGGCCATAGGTATTACGAAAGCCATTATGCCGTGTGTAAATGTCCGCAGCCTGTTCTTCCTGAAGTTGCTCATGTTCATCTCCAGTCCGGCCAGAAACATGATGTAGTATAGGCCTACGTGTCCGAAAAGGTCGAACGAGCTGTCCTTTGCCAGTATGTTGAAGCCGTGAGGCCCCACAATCACTCCGGCCAGCACCATTCCTACGATATGCGGAATGCGCAGCTTGCCCATTATTATGGGTGCAAAAAGAATGATGCACAGCACGACGAAGAATATCAGCGTCGGGGCCGTTATGGGGAAAAACTGTGATATATCAGGCATAATTATTCGTTATGTTGCAAATCTATATGCAAAAGTGCAAAAAAAAATCATATTTTGGCAGTGATTGGGCTAAAAGTTGTACTTTTGCATCTAATAATTGGCATTTTAATATATTCTATAATAAAAATAAGCGATAAATGAAAGTAGCAATTGTTGGTGCGAGTGGTGCTGTAGGACAAGAGTTCCTGCGCGTGCTCGCAGAAAGGAATTTTCCGCTTGACGACCTTGTGCTGTTCGGCTCGGAGCGTTCGGCTGGCCGGAAATATGTTTTTAAGGGAAAAGAGTATGAGGTGAAACTGCTTCAGCATAACGACGACTTCAAGGGTGTAGACATTGCCTTTACGTCGGCCGGAGCCGGCACTTCAAAAGAGTTTGCAGCCGACATAACAAAGTATGGAGCCGTGATGATCGACAACTCCAGCGCTTTCCGCATGGACGACGATGTGCCTTTGGTTGTGCCCGAGTGTAACGCCGATGATGCCCTAAACCGTCCGCGCGGCATCATTGCCAACCCTAACTGCACGACGATAATGATGGTTGTGGCCCTGCAGCCGCTCGAGCAGCTCAGCCACATACGCCGCATACACATTGCGAGCTACCAGAGTGCCAGCGGCGCAGGCGCAGCGGCAATGGCCGAGCTGCAGCAGCAGTATAAGGAGATTATCGACGGCAAGCCCGTTACCGTGAGCAAGTTCCCTCATCAGCTTGCCTACAACGTCATTCCGCAGATTGACGTGTTCCAGCCTAACGGATACACCAAGGAAGAGATGAAGATGTTTAACGAGACACGAAAGATTATGCACAGCGACGTTAAATGCTCTGCCATGTGCGTGCGTGTGTCGTCGCTCCGTGCCCATTCTGAGTCGGTGTGGATTGAGACCGAGCGCCCAATCAGCGTTAAGGAGGCTCAGAAGGCTCTGGCTGCCGCTCCCGGCGTTACGCTTGAGGACGACCCCTCTAACCTTGTTTATCCCATGCCGCTCGACACTGCCGGCAAGGACGACATATTCGTTGGCCGTGTAAGGAAAGACCTTGCCGACGAAAACGGACTCACCTTCTGGCTCAGCGGCGACCAGATACGCAAGGGTGCTGCGCTCAATGCCGTTCAGATTGCAGAATATCTGATAAAGGTAGGAAACGTTAAATGATTTTATCGCTGCCTATGCAGCGTTCGCAGCGATGCCCGGGAATGGCCTTCAAAGCCGTTTCCGGGCATCGCTCTTTTCTTGCCATACGGGCCTGTTGTCAGCCGTCAGCATCCTGCCGTATGCTTTTCGCAGGCACAGAGGCCCATGTCTCGGTCATTAGATCGCACATAGATTTATTCATTTATTTTGTTCATTCATGCTTTCAGCCCGTCTTTTTGTTTCTATTGGCACAAGGCTCTAAATGCAAACGAAGTTCGGCGTAGCCAATTATGAATTGTGAATTATAAATTATAAAAGTGCCTGCAAAAAATCTAACGAAAATCCGCTCAATATAAAGCAAAAATACATACCGAATTCTAATAACCGATTTAGGCTAAAGCATCGGTCTGCATTGTAAATGCTGACTAATTGCCGTGATTGGGGATAAAGAACGGATGTCCTGTCTGAACAGGTTAAAGTGTGGCATAATTATCTGTCCATGTTTAGCCACATGTTTTTGGGGGAATACATGGCTGCATGTCTCGGCTGATGCGGGATACATTATTTTTTTTTGCATGTAAACGTCGGGTTTACATATTGCTGTTTTTTGCCGTTGAATGTCTTAAAATACGTTTTAAACGGGCAATAATAATTGTAATTTAATCAGATAAAAATTCTTTTTAAACATTTTTTTGTTAACTTTGTGTCGGTTTTACATTATTCGTCGGTAAAAGAAGTTTAAGAAACAGCTCAGTGTAAGTAAGTGGACAAAGCTATTATAGCATATCGTCTTGCCTGCCTCATTGCGGGCAGGTGTGCGGCCGTGGCAGCGGTTGCCGTATTGTTGTGTGTGGCCTTTACGTCGTGTTCTGGCGACAGGCGATATGGCGATGAGCGCACTCCCGACCATGAAGCCGCGCTGAAACGGCTCGACGACTCAATGTTTGTCAAGTCAGACAACATACTGCAAACCATGCGGCAGGGCATGCGTAAAGCTGCAGACAGCCTTGACTATTACGACTATTATCTGCGCTATCTGCGCTACAGCGTGTCGCTCAACGTGCCCGACACGCTCAAACTCGACTGGGACGGCCCGTTTTCATATCTCAGAAAACAGAAACAGACACCACGCGTAAGGGGCATGCTGGGCTTTCTGTCCAACACCAAAGGTTCTTATTATCACAAGTTTCATTACAATCCGCACGAGACGATAGGCATATATCAAAAGGCCTATGGCTATCTGTTCGGCAGCGACATGGAGCAGAGGCTGCCCGACGTGTGTGCCAATCTTGGCGATGCCTATGTGGCCGTAAACGACATGCCCCATGCGGCCATGTGGTACAGGCGCGCGCTGTTCCTTTCCGACTCGCTGCGTCTGCCGCAGAAAATGAACGTTAGCCTTTATATGGGGCTGGGCCGCATCTACCTCAACCTCGGCGACTTTGATGAGGCTTTGCGCTGCTATAAGGTGTCCGACCGTAACTTCAGCCTCATGCCGCTCAACATGAAGCTCTACTTTCTTAACAACTACGGCAACTATTTTTATTATGCCGAAGACTATCACTCGGCCCTGGCTACATTCATGAGGCTCCAGTCGCTGCTGGAAGACAACCACATGGACAAGAGCTATGAGATGTATCTGTGCAAGATTAACATGGCCGACGTATATCTTAACTTGGGCAACACGGCCGGGGCCAAAAGGTATCTGGATGATGTAGAGCCTTTCTTTACACGCATTGGCGACGACACGGCAATATATTATTTTAACACAATACGTATAGGGCTCGCGCTGAAAAAGGGTGAGGTCAACGAGGTGAGGCGCATCCTGGATGCCGAAAGGATAAGCACAGTGGTAGATTTCAACCTGATAAACATACGCCAGCGCTATCTGCGCGAATATTACGTAAAGACAGGAAACTACAAGATAGCCTACGAAAATCTGCTCGGAAACATTGCGCGCAACGACTCGCTGAAGCACAACACCGTCAACATGAGAACATCCGAAATAATGATGCGCTATACGCAGGACACGCTGCAGCTTCACCACCAGATTGCCATGCAGGAGAAAGACGCCGACATACGCAGGGCGCAGTGGGTGCTCTATGTGGTGGCGTTGGCGGCCGTCATGCTGGTGCTGCTGTTCCTTTATCTGTTCACATACATGCGCAAGCGCAGGCTGCAGACCAACATGCAGCTCATGCAACTGAAGCTGGCCAACGCCCGCAGCCGCATATCGCCTCATTTTATTTTCAACGTGCTCAACAACAGCATATCTAAAACCGAGAAAAAGGATGCGGCCGAGCTTATGGCCCTTGCCAAGCTGATAAGGGCCAACCTTAAGATGTCGGGCAAATATTATGTGTCGCTTAAAGAGGAGCTTGGCTTTGTCAGCTATTATATAAATGTTGAGCGCTCGTGCATAGGCGATGATTTCTGCTTCAGCATTGATGCCCCCGCCGACGATGTGCTGCAAGACATCATGGTGCCGTCAATGTTCATACAGATACTTGTCGAAAATGCCATAAAACACGGACTGAAAAGGCGTGCAGGCCACAAGGTCCTTAAAGTTGGGGTTAGCGTTGACGGCTCGCGCTGCAACATAACCGTTACCGACAACGGGGCCGGATTTGACATACGCCACAGCGACCCCAACTCGACGGGAACGGGACTGAAAGTAATCAGAACTTCTATAAACATCATAAATCGTGACAGAAAGCGCAAGATAAGGCTTGGCATAAGAAACATCACCGCCGACGACGGAAAAATTGCCGGATGCGAGGTATCGCTGAGCTTGCCGCTTGGACTTAAAAATTCTTAGTAAAGCAAACATTAACCTATTATGAACGCAATAATCGTAGACGACACTCAAACGGCAATAGACAACCTGACGGACAAGATGCAGAAATATCCTGATGTCAGCGTCGTTGCAACGGCCGGAACGGGCGAGGAGGGCCTCGGGATGATAATGAGGCATAAGCCCGAGCTGCTGTTCCTCGATGTGGAGCTTCCTGACATGACAGGCATCGAGTTTCTCGAACAGCTTAACGACGTGGCCGAATGGCCATGTCATGTGGTTATATATACGGCCTACAGCGACTATATGCTGCCCGCTTTCCGCAACAAGGCTTTCGACTTCCTGCTCAAGCCCGTCGACGACAAGGAGCTCGACACCGTGATGAGCCGCTTTTATGAAGAGCACGACAGCGGGAAGGCAGCGGCCGTTAAGGACGAGACAATAAAAAGCAACGACGGAAAGCTGCTCTTTTACACCAACACCGTTGACTTCCGCCTCGTTCAGATACGCGACATCTGCGTTTTCTCCTACGACCACGACACGCGTGTATGGATGGCCGTGGCTGCCGGATTCGACAAGCCCATGCGCCTTAAACGCAATGTCAACAAGGACATTCTGCTCGGCATCGACAACAGTTTCATACAGGTAAGCCAGAAACACATCATCAACATTAACTATCTCATGGAGGTGTGCGACAACATTTGCCGCTTCTATCCGCCTTTCGATGATATTGATTATGTCAAGGTGGGCCGCTTCTACCGCCGTAAGCTCATAAAGCGTTTCAGCGCGCTGTAGCATGGTCATCGTAGTGCCTTGTGTTGCCATGCGGCTCCGGGCCTTTACGGCTGGTCCGGGTTTAATGCCGGCTTACGTCAATCTTCCTGTCCGGGCCTCGGTAATGGCAATGGCGTTAGCGGTTGCGTTCTGTTTATCCCAAATCTGTTATTAGGATTCGGTCGGGATTTTTTCTTTATACAAATAATAACGTCCGGCTTTTGGCCGGACGTCTGTGCTTTTATCCAAATCAGTCATTAAGTCTTTGCCGATTTGAGGTTTTATTTCATCTTAGAAGTTAACTCCAATTCTGAAGAAGAAGTCGCCTGCTTTTCCGTCGATGTCTTCAACAAGATTGCAGAAGCCGTACTCATATCCAACTTTAAATGACAGGAACTTATAGGCTGCTGCCACGCCTCCCTGCCATCCGATGTCGAATGTGTTGGCGCTTTCCATGTCATCCTTTGCAACGAGGATGCTTACATACGGACCGGTGAAGAGGCCAACCTTGGCGTCGCCGCCCTTAACAAAGTTCCATGCTCCGTTTCCTTCGAGCTGTATGAAGCCCGGATCCCAGTCTTTGCATCCTTTAGTTACATAGGCTGCTCCTACCGACCAGTCGAATGTGTCGTCTATCGGTGCCGTATAAGATATGCCGATGTTCAAAGCCTTAAATTCAGACTTCGTGTTGAAATCGCCGTCTACGTCTGAAACATTTCCGCCCCACCAAATGGTGATGTTCTTCTGTGCACTTGCGCCTATGGCAACTATTGCGAACAGCGCTACCAATAAAATCTTTTTCATAGTCGATTCTGTTTTTGGTTAATAATAATGAATTTTTATAAATCTCTTTGGCAAATATACGAATTATTTTTTAATGGCAAGCACAAAATGTCAGTTATATTTGCTTTTTTATATCAAAGTGCATATTTAACTCTAATCTCATCAGGGTTGGGAATTGATTATTCAGCAAAAAATATTATGTATATAAAAAGAGTTTCTTATATATCAAAGTGTCAGCTGATTTTTGTCAGGATTTTAAGACGAAATAGAAAACCGTGAGGCACAAATGCCGTTGCCGCGGTAAAGTTTATTTACATTATAATGCAAAAGGCATGCTTTTGAAAAATTAACCGGCCACTTTTCACCCAAAAGTGGCCCGCTTTTTCACCCTAAACGGCCCTGTTTTTTTACGGAAATAGCGGCTTTTTTGTCCTAAATGGGACAAAAAATGTTGCACATTTCTTTGCGTAAAGGTGTAACGGGCTGTAACACTGACGTTTGCGCTTGCACACGAAAACTGCCCGTTTTTTCGTCCAAATGATTTTAATTTTCAAATACCGCAGTATGAGAGCGTCAACATAAATCAATGTGTAAGCGATGCACTGATTGTTGATGCAAAATGAAAATTCTTTGGCAACATGCCCGGTACAGAGGGAGGTAAAGGAATTAGAGGAGTTTGAGAAGTAGAGCAGTTAAAGTAGTCAAGGAGTTAAGACAATAGCCTTGCGGATTATTTCCACGTGTCAACGTTAAGAAGTAGCAGGGCTATTGTTCTGTAGAGACAGCATTGGAAAACTACAAGGCCATTGTTCTGTCGGACATGCTATCCGACAGCATTGAGTATAAGTACCAACGGTCAGCGAAGCTGATTTGTGCTACGGAATACATACCTGTAAATTAAAAATAGGAAGCTGGCGGATTGAAAATCCTTATGCTATATTCCGGCATCTTAGCTCCTCAACAAGCATACCGGCACTTTCGTATGTTCTGTTTTTTTTTACAGAAAGTTTTTGAATAGTAAATATTTTTTATATATTTGCATCTAAATATAATAAAATCGAGTAATATAACTTCGCCCTGATTGTCGGGGCTTACCTTGTGTTTAACAAAATCATGCTTGCCTGAAATATTATGAACAGCACCATACAGCACCCTCATACATATCTTCAGATATTGTGCCCCGGCGCATACGGCGAAAGTTTTTCAGCCGTGGTGATAAAAAAACATGCCATAAATTTGGCCGTTTCTGATTTTTGTATAAACACACACACACACACACACACACACACACACACACACACACACATTGGCGAGACAAGTCTTCGCGCGTTAATATACACATTATCGGCAACATACACAAAGGCATGCAGTTCCTTTTTACGGGTCTGCATGCCTTTTTGGTGTGTATGCTCAGTCTGCATCGTCAAGTAAACACACATATATATTATTACGCTGATATAGAGCCATAACGGCCTGCTCCATGAACAAAATAAATCTTTATAAACAGAAATAAATATAGTAATAACATGACAGACATAGGAAAATTTATCACAACAGTCCTGCTATCGGCCATTCTGCTGCCTGTCGTGGCACAGGAAAAGACAGACACGGCTTATATTTTCCGTTTTATGACGGGAAAGGACATGTTCTATGTACCATGGAACGGCAACGACAGTGAGCTTGCGCGGCTGGAAGCCTGCGTGGAGAAGTACAAAACGGAGATACTCGACGGCCGGATGCCGCTGAGAGTGGACGGATACTGCAGTTCGATGGGCAGCGAAAGGGCAAATCTGGCCACCGCCGCCATACGCTCCAACCGCGTGAAGTCAGAGCTTATCGTGCGCCGGAAGCTGACGGAAGAATGCTTCGTAACCCGTAACCATGCAGCGGGAGGAGACTGCGTGGTGGTGAGGATAAAAGCCCCCTCCAACCTCCCCCCCGAAGGGGGAGGCTAAGGAAGATAGCCAAATCTCTGATGAATCTACAGCTAACGTCACTAAAGATAGCCCGGCTACTGACACCGCAAACCAAAACCTCCCCCCGAAGGGGGAGGCAGGAGGGAGCTGTGAGGCAGAAGCACTCTCTGGGGGCTGTGAGGCAGGAGAGGGCTGCTCTTCTTTCTACCTCGGTCTGCAGGGCGGCGTGCCCTTCGGCGTGAGCCAGTTCAGCAGCTTCGGGGCGGACAAGACCCGTGCCGGATGGACGGCCGGCATCCACGGCGGCTACCGCTTCAACCCGGTGCTGTCGCTCGAGGCACAGGCCGCATGGGGACAGGTAAACCTCTCCCTGCGTGGCTGCTGCCCGGACTACTGGTTAGGCAGCGACGGCGTGCGCTACGAGGCCTCAGTGGCCTATATGCCTGGCTGGAACTATTCGGCCCTGCGCAGCCGCGCCTTCGTGCAAAGCTACGCCGTGCAGCTCAACGTGAACCTCCTGGGCTTCTTCCCCGCCACACGCGACGGACGCTGGACGCTGGAGCTTGCGCCGCGCCTGGCCACCACGGGCACGAAAGCCGCCCTCTACACCATCGGGGGCGGTAACGAGGCACTGAAGGGCGATACACGCTGGCACCTCGGGGCAGGCGGCAACCTGCAGGCGGCCTACCGCATCACCGACCACCTGAACCTCGGTATCTATACCGGCATCACTTACCTGACGGGCAGTCCCCTCGACGGTATGCCCGAACACCTGCATCAAGCGAACTACATCTGGGAGAGCGGCCTCCGGCTGGGCTGGTTCTTCCCGACCAAGACAAGAAAGGAGGCAAGCAAATGAAAACCATCCGATTATACCTGTATATAATAATGTGTACCCTGTCCGCCATCGCCTTCACGGCCTGCGACAAGGACGCGCATGACGATGAATACCCCCTCGGCGACGGCCAGGGCGCCTTCATCGTGGGACTGGTAAGCGAACAACCCGTCAGCAACCTGAACGTCTTCCTCTTCGGAAGTGAGGGTTCCACCGTCGTCCGCAAAGACTATGCCGACCCGCGCGCGCTTGCCTCGGAATACCTCCCCGTGGCGGCGGACAGCTACACCCTCGTGGTGGTGGCCAATGTGACGGACAATGACCTGCCCGCCCAGACCACCGTGGCCGACCTGACCGGATGGCTGGATGAACACGCGGCCGACCGGCCCGACATGCTCACCGCCTCCATACAGACAAGCGTGGCGGCAGGCGAAGTGAAACGATTAGTACTTGGCCTGCAAGGCGGCACGGCAGGTATCGGGCTGACCGACCTGACCCTGCGCCTGACCGTACCCGGCAAGGAGATGCCGGACCACGTCACCCGATCCGGGGCAGACGGAGGCCGCAGCCTGCGGCTCGTGGCGGAAGTCTATCTGAAAGACAGCGAAACCCGCGTACACCGCCGCACGCAGCTCTGCACCCCGCAGACAGACGGCACCTACACCGCCACGCTCGACCTGCAGCCCGGCGACTACGACCTGCGCCTCTGGGCCGACTGGACCGACGGCACCACCGCCGACAAGTATTACCGCGCCGACGACCTCACGTCCGTCACCGTACTGACGGACGGCTATGTGGCCAACGGCGAGACCGACGGCAAGGACGCCTACTATGCGAGCCTCTCACTGACAGTACCCGAAGCCCCCTCCTGCCTCTCTCCGAAGGGGGAGGTCCCGACTGCCGGCTCACGTACAGGCGAAGGTAACATAAGCTCCCCCACGGGGGGAGTTGAGGGGGCTGTTACCCTTCTCCGCCCGCTGGCCCGCTACCGCATCGTGGCGACCGACGTGGAGGGCTACAACAACCTGATAGCCAAGGGCGAGGCGCTGCCTCCGATAGAGGAGCTGGAGGCCAGCGTGAGCTACGAAGGCTTCCTGCCCACGGCCTTCAACGTGGCGACGGGACAGCCCAATGACGCCCTGCAAGGCATCGCCTACCGGGCCGGCATCGTGGCCGCCGACGGATTTGCCGGGGACGAGGCCCGGCAAGTGGGAGCCGACTTCGTGCTGGCGGGCGACGACGACTCGTTCGTTACCGTCACCGTGCATCTGACCGACCGCACCACGGGCGAGACGGTCAGCACCGTCAGGGGTGTGAAGATACCTTACCGCCGGGGCGAGCTGACCACCGTGAGCGGCACCTTCCTCACCGCCGGACGTACCTCGGGCGGCGTGGAGATAGACACGGACTGGGGCGAAGATATTGTAATCGAATTTTGACGCTCCTCCCGTCCCGTCACCCCTCACACCTCGTCACCCCGCACTTGATGCGGGGCCCAGAGCACACCCTTGCGGACGGCGTATGGGTCCAGAACAATGAATAACTAAAAGAACAATGAATATGAAACAGACAATGGTTTATCTCCTCGGCCTATGCGCCCTGCTGGCCGCCTGCTCGCAGGACGACGCCTTCACCGGCATCCCCGAGGGGGACGACGCAGAGACCGTAGCCGTGACGCTCACCGCACAGGCGGACTGCTCCATGACCGAAGCGGGCAACGTCGCGGAGGCTTCGGCACAGCGTGCCGCCACACGTGCCGACGGCACGGACGACCCGATGCCCACCCGATACTATGCAGAGGTCATAGCCCGGGACGGGACAACCAGGAGACAACCGGGGTCATCGAGGGAACTGAAAACAACACCGGCGGCTATGACTTCCACTTCCGGCTCAAGCCCGGCAAGGAGTACTACTTCCTCTTCTGGGCGGACAACGCCGACAACGCCGCCGCACCGACCGACCTGACCGCCACACCTTATTCCGAGGGCACTGTAGCCTTCGCCGCCCATATCGAGGACACACCGGAATCAGTCAAAAAGGAGATCCTGCTCCAGCACGTCGTGGCGAAGGTGTCGCTGGTGACCACCGAAGCGATTGCGACAGCGACGGCAATCTCGCTCAAATATCCGAGCGCCACCACCTACAACGTGCTGACCGAAGAAAGCAGCGGAAGTGCAAGGCTCACAACAAGTTGGAGCGGCACCAATGTTCCGGCGGGCGGTGAAGTGCTGACCGCCTACCTGCTGCCCAATCCAGCCGACAGGACAATCACCGTTACGGTGAACGAGAACGAGCATACCCTCGTCGATGTGCCCCTGGCCGCCAATACCCATATCACGCTGCGGGGCGACCTGTCGGGGGAATCGGATGATTTCGGAGCCGGGCACGAAGGCTTCACCGACAATACCGACATAAGCTGGTAATGTAATCGATAAAATTAATAAAATCAATAAAATCAATAATCCCCAAAAGCAATGAATATGAAAAAGACAATGACAACCACCCTGTTCGGTCTCTGCCTCCTGCTCGCCGCGTGCAGCCAGGACGACATGCCGGACAACGCGAACCACGACGGCGCCATGCGCCAAGTAGCCCTCAGCGTCACGCTGCCCGAGGGCATGACCACCCGCGCCGTGACCGACGACGACCCGGATCCCGCGCCTACACGCTGCTATGTGCAGATGTTCGCATCGAATGGCGCCATGCTGCCCGACGACTTCTCGACGGTGCAGCAGATGACGCCGAACGCCGACGGCTCGTTCGGCCTCACCGTGATGCTCAACCCCGATGATAAGTACGACTTCCTCTTCTGGGCGGACAACGACGCCGACGCCGCCGCACCGGAGGACCTTCATAACGTGCCCTACACGGCCAACGGGAAGACCATCGCCTTTGCCGCGCGGGCCCAGGACCAGAGGTACAGCCAGAGCGGCATCCAAGTAAATCTGAAGCACGTGGTGACGCGCGTGACCGTGGTGACCACCGTACCGACCGACATCGACGGCACCCACACGCTGACGGTCGGCGTGCCCCGCTGCTACACGGCCTACGACGTCAGCACGATGCAGCCCCTGACCGAGAGCGGGAAGACGGGCTTTGAATACAGAGCCTTCCAGTCGACGCAGACGGAGGGGTCGATGGGACACTTCTACCTGATAGGCAACAGCCAGACGGCCACCCTCGTGCTGCAATATACCGCCGATGAGATAACCACCACGGCAGAGGCATCCAACGTGCCGTTGAACCCCGACTACCACATCACCCTCAAAGGCGCCGTGCCGAATATCGGACTGGCGGACTTCACCATCACGGCAACGGTGACAACAGACTGGGGCACCACCGTGGAAAAAGACATAATCGGCTACACCTTCGACGGCTCCACCTACACGGTGTACAACGCCATCGGCCTGAGGACGTGGGCGGAAGCCGCGAAGAGCAACAACTGGAACTGCACCCTCGCCGAAGACATCGACCTGACGGGTATCAACTGGACGCCGATAGGCACAAGCATCAGCAACGCATACAAAGGCACCTTCGACGGCGGCGGCCATACCATCACGGGGCTGACCGTTACGACGAGTGACCAATATGCGGGCCTGTTCGGCTACATCGACACCGGCGGCAAGGTGAAGGACGTGACGCTGAAGGACGTGAAGATAGAAAGCAATAACGGTATGGGTTACGTCGGCGGCGTGGCGGGATTTAGCTATGGCACCCTTGAAAACTGCTCGGTGTCGGGCAGCGTCAGCGGCAGCGGCAGTAGTAGCAACGTAGGCGGTGTGGTGGGCTACCAAATGGGCGGTTCCATCACCGGGTGCAGCTCCTCGGCCACAGTGAAGGGAACGCAGCGGGCAGGCGGCGTGGCAGGTGTGACGAATAATGGTGCCACCCTGACCGCCTGCTATGCCACGGGCGACGTGACCCTTGTAAGTAACGGTACAGACTCCTATTATGCCGGCGGCGTAGTGGGAACTAACGGAGGTGGCATCCTGACCGCCTGCTATGCCTGGGGCAGCGTGACCGGTAGCGGAAGCGGCACCGTCTATGTAGGCGGCGTAACGGGAAGCAACGATTTAGGCACCCTGACTGCCTGCTACCATGCCAAGGGGACTGTCAGCTGCCCGGCCGGAACCACAGGCGGCGTGGCGGGACGGAACTACGGCCTCCCGTATGGCGGTATCATCACCGCCTGCTACTGGGGAGGCAACGGCCAGGAACAAGGCATCGGTGAAAATCAGGCAGGCACCACCGGCGGAACCACACAGGTGATGGACGGTAACTGGTCAGGAGCCAAGGATGACATGAACAGAGCTTTGGAGAATACAGGCTGGAATTACGATCTCAACAAGGACGGCCTGCCCGTACTGCCCCCAACCATCTAAACCAAACGCATCATGATCCTTCGACGAAAGGTCGCACAGGTACGGCAGTACTTGTGCGATTTTTCGTACATCGGGAATCTACCTACCGTAACCCCTCGTCCCGTCACCCCGCACACGCCTCGTCACTCCGCACACACACTGTCACCCCGCACACACACTGTCACCCCGCACTCGATGCGGGGCCCAGTACACACCCCTGCGGACGGCGCATGGATCCCGGGTCAAGCCCGGGATGACGGGTGGAACGGCGGATGGAGGACATGGCAAAAGAAGCGCGCACCCCGTCACCCCGCACACACACTGTCACCCCGCACTTGATGCGGGGCCCAGAACACACCTCTGCGGACGGAACATGGGTCCCGGGTCGAGCCCGGGATGACGCGTTAGGAACGGCGGATGGAGGACATGGCAAAAGAAGCGCGCACCCCGTCACCCCGCACACACACTGTCACCCCGCACTTGATGCGGGGCCCAGGACGCACACCCCTGCGGACGGCGCATGGATCCCGGGTCAAGCCCGGGATGACGCGTTAGGAACGGCGGTCGGTGGTTGGGACGAAACGGAGTGGAAAGCGAAAAAATAAGTGCTGACCAGCTGATGTGACCAGAAAAACAGCTATATTAGCAGCAAAAAAGTAAGACATGAAAATATACAAAGGTTTTGTTTACATACTGGCAAGCAAGCGCAACGGCACGCTCTATGTAGGCGTCACGAACAACCTCGTGCGCCGCACGGCAGAGCACAAAGGCCACGTCAACCAAGGGTTCACCAGCCGTTACAATGTCACAAACCTGGTCTACTTCGAGCCTTATCCCGATTTTGCCCAAGCCATTGTCCGCGAGAAACAGCTCAAGAAGTGGAGGCGCGCATGGAAAATAGCACTTATCGAAAAGGACAACCCACGTTGGGATGACCTTGCCGAAAGCATCGGAGTGACGCAGGAGTACGTACAAGCCGTTATCAACGAGTACACCCCGCCGTCGTCCGACACACCCGCCCCGTCACCCCGCACTTGATGCGGGGCCCAGTGCACATCCCTGCGGACGGCGCATGGATCCCGGGTCAAGCCCGGGATGACGAGGGTGGAACGGTAGGCATGCAACATGGTTAAAAGCGTGCG
>CAJMMQ010000018.1 GCA_905214625.1 uncultured bacterium | reverse complement strand
CGCTCCGAGTCACGGATTACGCTCGAGTTTATCGTAAAGAATATATCGCGCTTCATGCCCTCGTCCTTAACCTCCTCTACTACAGGCTCGCTAACGGGCTGCTTCTCCTCTACCACAGGCTCGGGTACAGTCTGCTGTACAGGCTCCTGAACAGGGGCGGCCTTCTTCTTGTAAGTCTTGCCCAGACGGATGGTCACGCTGGCAAGGGCATTGAAGTACCAGTCGGCGTTGCCTGCCTTCTTTGAGTTGTACTTGTCTGAAAGAACGTTCGCGTTGCCCTCGATGCCGAGGCTAACGCGGTCGCTGACACGGAAGTCAAACGCAAGGCCGCCGCGGCCTACAGGGCGTACCTTAGTGCCGCTCCACAGATAGTCTAAGTTATAGCCCTGAGCGGCTATATCGTTAGCCTCATCGTTTCCAAAAGCAATATTGGCTGCACCTCCAACAAAAGCAGAAACATTTACCGTACGATGAGGATTGTATCCGCAGATGGCGTTAGAAAGATTAAACACTACATCAATACCCGGAGCTACGTATTTATAGCTGTAAGTTATGTTACGCGAAGCGCCGTTCTCGATATATCCATTAAAGCCGCCTTTACTCTGCCATGCTCCTACAGCGAGCCTTGCACTCAACCATGGATTAAACTGCCAACCCAACCCAATCTGAACACTCGGCGAAATAAGTTCCGAGAAGTCGGACTCTCCGAGAGTGTACTGGGCACCTCCCTGCACCTGCAGATATGCGTGGGGCTGGAAGACATATTCAGAAGAAGACTCCTGTGCATTGATAGGCACGGTTACTGCGAATGTCATCGCAGACAGTGCGATAAATAGTTTCCTTTTCATACAATTTTGTTTTTGGTTACTTTTTCTCAGAATCAGCCTTTTGCTGCTTTCTGTATGCTCTCTCAACTGAGTCGCGCTTGTCGGGACGGACAACGCCCTTATCGCCATATTCTGTATTCGTCAGGCAAAGCACCCAGTTTCCCATATAGTTAACAGGCTTAAAAAACATCTTTGTCGTAATGTCCGGCATATCGCCTTCAGCTTTTTTGATGATTACGTAACAGAGCACCTCGTTGGCGTAATATTCGTCAAACTTTATATACTCTATTTTATAATCAACCATCGGTATTGACTCAAGCATCATTTTCACTTCAGCCATTTCCTCATTGTTAAGCTGCTGCGGCTCGCCTTTCTTGTCCTGATCGTTACGATAAAGCATGGCCGCCGCCTCTGCAAAGTCCTTACTCTTGGCATAGCTGAAGAATTTGTCTACAAGCTGCTTGACCGCAAGGGTGTCCTTGGCTGTCATGCCCTGCTCAAATTCTGTCTGCTGCGGCTGCGGTTTCTCTTTCTTGCTTTTGCATCCTGCAAACATAAATACAAGGGCAAACACGCATACAAACGCCAAAAGCCTGTTAAATCTCATTTTGTTAGTTCTCATTTATCTTTTTAGTTGAAAAAAGAAGGCGGAAGCTCAGTCCGCCCTCCTTTATCATGTCTAATCAAATTAGCGTCTCTTAACTGCATTACCAGAAGCTGCATTTACATTCAGCTCTACTGTCTCATGCAGAACACCCCACTTGTAAGTAACGGCGAGAGGTATGCGAACCTTGAAGCTGTTAGCACGGCTCATGTTCTTCTGTGTAAGAGTTACCTTACCCATGTTGCCAAGCTTGATAGCACCTGAAGGCTCTGTGAATGTAACCTCGAAGTCGTTAGTGTCTACGTCAGCCCAATAACCGCTGTAGTTAGTCTGGATATTGCCGGCAAGCTTAATGCTCTTAACGTCATAGAATTTCCAGAACTCCTTCTGCTGGTTGCTCTTCTCCCAGAATGTCTTAGGATCATATCCGTTGAAGTCAAGGAAGTTCAGAGTAACAGGAACATTTGCCAAAGTGCTATAGTCATTAAGCTGCATGTCTGCAATCTCACTACCTTCGATGAACATAGGCTTGATAACCTTAACATTGAACATGTTATTTTCTAATGTTATCAAATCTGCCGGTGCACAAGTTGCAGCTTTAACAACAACCGTAAATGTCAAGGCCTTAGCAAGAGGTGTATCTTCATAATAGCCATAGTTGTTGATAATATCCTTTGCAACATTTGTAGCAGCTAGAGTTATTTCACCATTAGAAGAGTTAATAGTAGCCAAAGTTACACCATCAGCCAGTATCTCGTCCAAAGTATTAGAAACAGTAATTGTATACTTCGTACCACTTTCACCAACATATTCTGTAATAGCCTGCTTTGACTTCGGAGCAAACTCATAAGAAACACTTGCATTCATAACCAAAGGACCATATGTTCTTGCCAAATCAGTAGCAATAATATCCAACGGTTTGTTAAGGAAAGTATTTTCAACAATCATTGACTGATACTCACATGTTGCAGCAGGATCAGTAGCATTACCTACCTGAATGTGCAATTCTTCAAATCCAGCCTCACGTGAGTTGGCTGCATGCCAGTCAGCAGCTTTCTTATCTGTATCGTTGATAGTTGCAACAGGACTAGCATTTACAACTTCAGGTGTCCAAGTCAGAGGAACATATACGTCCTTCTGTCCATGAACAGTGTTGTTAGGCTTGAATCTTACCCAAACTGTTACAGAAGTCTTTCCATTCTCAACAAAGAGCTGGTAAGCCTGATTGTTGCCAACAGTCCACTTCAACACGTTTGTCTCATATCCGGCTGTACCATCCTTTGTATTTACGATTGTACCTATCTGATCATCTGCAGCAATCACAGTGAACTTGTTCTTGTTAGCGTCATAAGAATACTGAGCAGCATTCTGTGTGTTCCAGTTAAGCTCGAGAGTATAGTTCTTTTCAAACTCTTCCTTGCTCATGTCAAGTGTACCGAGAACGTGGTTCTCAACCTCATCCCATGTTATGGCTGTTACGTTATTTAAAGCAGCAGCATCATCACAAAGCACTGTATATCCGTTAGTTACGTCCTTAATATCAGCCTCTGGAACGATAACAGGATCTGTTGTAACGTCTGTAATCTTAACAACGATATAGCCTACCTCAGCAACCTGTGAGTTAGTGTTCTCGTCAACAAGTTTAACACGTACAAGCGGAGTACGGCCGATAATCTTGCGGCTTGCTTCTGCACCGTCAATGCCATGAACCTTAAGTATGCTGCCTTTGATAGTTGCGTGCTTACTTTCGTTAGTCTTGTCTGCATCATTTGCGATGTAACCGATAAGTTCATAAACCAGCTTGAATTTCTTCTTGTTGATTTCAGCCTGATCTCCCCAGAAAGTTTCTTTCTTGTTGTCAGCAAACATATAGTGAACGTTAATCCACTTGTCAAGATTAATACCTTCTGTATTGTTGTATGCAATCTCAAGTACAGGCCACTCATATTCACCAGCTGCGTTATGCTTAACGGCATCAGCTGCAGAATATGCCAGATGGTTCTCGCTGCTTTCATCTTCAGCTGCATTTCCTGTGGCAGACTTGTTGATATAGAACTCTTTTATAGCATACTGCTTCAGGGCTGCAAAGTCAGATGTAACGATTGTATCATTGCCATTGTAACGAAGAGCGGCAACATCAACTTTACCATTATTGATGTTTGCAATGCTGTTGGCATTCTTCATGCTGAAGTAAACATTGAGCAGACCTGTAATCTTGTTGTCTTTCTTAACGCTGTCAACCGTAATGTCACTTGCACTTGCGGCACGTGTATAGTTTGCGTTACTTACTATAAAGTTATATTTAGCCTTATCCATGTCAATCTCGGCATTAGACGGGTTCATATAGTAAGAAGCTGTTACTACAGGAACAACGCTTGTTTCAGAAGATGCACGCTTAGTAGCATAATCACCTGTCTGGTCCTTATCCAAATCAGGAGTTGCAAGTCCACCTGTAATAGCATAGTAGTTGAACGACCAAACACCGATAGCCTCGATACCCTGATAATACTCCTGCGGGCTGAATACGAGAGACTTCAGTTGTCTGCTCTCCAAACTGAATCTGTTAATAATCTGAGCTATAATTTCAGAATTTCTGCTTAATTCCATATAAATGTTATCAATATCCTGATCAAGATAATTGATATCATTTGCCATATTAGCTATTTCGTTAGCTACCAGGTTATCAATTCTCTCATTAATAGCTGCTATTTTCTCATCGATAAGAGCGACTGTACCTCCATCACCGGTTATTGCGCCGAGCTGTGTCTTCAAAGCTTCAATCTGCTCCTGCAAGTCAGCATCCTTTGCCTCTAATGATGAAATGGCAGAGTTAAGGGTATTAACCTCATTCTGGAGCTCTGTGCGCAACTCTGAACCAAGATTAGCTATCTTCTCATTGATGTTGTTCTCATTATCGGTCTTGTATTTCTCAAAATCAGCAAGAAGAGCCTTTATTGATTCCTGAGCCTCCTTAGCTGTCAATGTTACATCATCCAACTTCTGCTCTAATTCGGCAGCCTTGTCCTGAAGACTCTTGATGTTTGTCGAGTTCTCTGTTACTGTTGTCTGAATAGTATCGATAACTTCATTTATCTTTGCTATTTCAGTATTTATGGCAGCAACACTTGCATCAACAGTTTCGCTAAGATCCTTCAGTTCTGCGCTGAAATCAGTCTTAAGCTTTTCTATTTCAGCATCAATCTCGTCCATCTTCTCCTCAGCTGCAGCAATACGTGTAACAGCATCTATAAGATCGCCTTTAACCTTATCTATGTCTACGCCAAGCTCAGCTTTCAGGGCAGCTACCTGTGCGTCGGTATAAGCTTTTGCAGTGTTAAGACCTTCAGTAAGTTTTGCGTCGAGGGCAGCCAGACTTTCTGCCATGTCAGCAAGCTTCTGAGAGTTTTCGGTAACCAACTTCAGTATGGCCTCATCCTTATTCTGAAGAGCTGTAATAGCTTCAGCGTTGCTCTTTATAAGGGCGTTAACTTCAGCCAGCTGAGCGTCAGCCTCTGCCTTGTTGGCAGCAATCTGCTCCAGGGCACCGTCTATCTTCTCGCCGAGAGCTGAGATTTGCGCGTCAAGCTCACCTTTAACTGTTGCGAGATTCTCGATAACACCGGCCAGGATGTCAGCGTTCTCGTCAGCTTTCTGCTGAGCTGCGATTGCCATATCCTTGGCGCTCTGAATTTCGCCGTTAGCTATATCAATAGCGCTCTGCAGCTCTTTGTCTGCGTTGAGCAAGCCGTTAATAGTTTCTTCCTGAGTAGAAACCTTAGAAGAGAGAGCATCCAGCTCTGCGTTAGCTGCATCTATTGAAGCCTGCAACAGAGCGCAAGCGTCCTCGATGTTCTTCTTTGAAGCCTCGATTGCAGCAGCCTGTGCGGCAGCAGCCTGAATGTCAGCATAGCTCTTAGCATCAGCTACGGCCTGCTCAAATTCTGTTCTTGCATTGGCCAAAGCTGTCTCAAGTGTAGCGTCCTGAGCCTTGAGGGCCTCAATCTCGATGGTAAGATTGTTGATCTTCTCCTTTACCATCTCGTCAAGAGTAGACGCATTAGTCGTAATTTGTTCCTGCAGGTTATTGATGTCGTCATCGTAGTCCTTACAAGAGACAAACATGCTCATTGAAGCGCATAAACACGCCGCAAAGAACATTGAACTGAAAAATCTTTTTTTCATTTGACAAATTAATTTAATTAAAAACTATATAATTATATTAGAGTATCCAATCACTCTTTCTTGCCAAGAGATAGAATTGCTTCGTAAAACCCTCTTGTTATGGGGCTTTTCAAGTTTTTAATCTTTTGTGTCAATTGTTATTGTTAATAATATTTTTTCAGTATTTTTGAAAAAAAATCGCTAAATCATTTGCAGATATTAGTATTTGTTCATATATTTGCATCGGAATTCTATCTCTTGGTAAGAGATATACAACGAAAAATCCTTATACCTTATTAATTATATAAGGAAGCATATCCAACTTATTTTCTACATTGTTTTCATGCAGGCATATTATCATGTCTCAGCACGTCATGTAGCTATGGCTGCCGGTAAGGAATGCTGATGCTGAAAATTATGAAAAATATGCAAAAGTCTGAATATGATTTAAGGCTTAGAATCAGCAATCCGTACATGAAAATAATGCCGCAGCATCTGCCATGCAGGATTATATGTGCAGACACGCCTGAAAAGTCTATTGTTTAAGGATAAAAAACGGCCCACTTTTGCACAAAAAGTGGCCCAGTTACGGAGCAAAAACGGGCCACTAACAGTCTGAAACAAAACAGACACAATTAGCTTAACAAAAAGCAGCGAAACAGACTATAATATCTGTGTCTGAAAGCAAAACAGGATAAAAATGTTACGATTTTCAGCGCGTTTTTATAAACTAAATTATTTCATGACCTTACGAGTGGTATAAAAATGATTATATACCCCCTATCGGCCATCAACCACACATAGATTTATCTATTTTATACGTCCATGCGTTCAGCCCTTCTTTTTGTTTCTATTGGCACAAGGAGATAAGCGCTAACGAAGTTCAGCACAGTCTAATTAAACAGCGTTTCTCGATAATCATTGTAGGGACGCACCCCAAGTGCAGTGCTGTCCCTACATTGCACTACTTGGAGTCTCCAATAGCCTTGTTGTTTCTTGTCGCAAGCACTACGTTGGCATTTGACTCTAACTGCTTTAAATTCGGCGTTAGCCAATTATAAAAGTGCCTGCAATAAAGCGAACAAAATCCGACCGAATACTTATGACAAACAAAAAAAGGGGACCAACGTTTATGTCAGTCCCCCAAAAACTATTATTTAACTATAAAATCTTTTATCAAGGCTGCTTGCCGATGTAAGCAAGTATACCGCCGTCAACGTAAAGGATATGACCGTTTACGAAGTCTGAGGCGTCTGACGCAAGGAACACTGCCGGACCCATGAGGTCTTCAGGTGTGCCCCAGCGTGCAGCAGGAGTCTTAGACACGATGAAGCTGTCGAACGGATGACGGCTGCCGTCGGCCTGACGCTCACGCAGCGGTGCAGTCTGCGGTGTGGCGATGTAGCCCGGACCGATACCGTTGCACTGTATGTTGTGCTCGCCGAACTCTGAGCAGATGTTGCGTGTGAGCATCTTCAATCCGCCCTTGGCTGCAGCATAGGCAGACACTGTCTCGCGACCAAGCTCGCTCATCATTGAGCATACGTTGATAATCTTGCCGTGGCCTTTCTTTATCATGCCCGGAATAACGGCCTTAGACACGATGAAAGGCGCATTGAGGTCGATGTCGACAACCTGACGGAAGTCTTCAACCGACATTTCTGTCATAGGTATGCGCTTGATGATGCCGGCGTTGTTTACGAGGATGTCTATTGTGCCGAGTTCTTTCTCTATGTCGGCAACCATCTGCTTAACCTCGTCTTCTTTTGTAACGTCGCAGATATATCCTTTGGCGTCGATGCCCTTAGCCTTATAGTCGGCCAGAGCCTGGTCCATGTGGTGCTGTGAGCGGCAGTTGAACGCAATCTTTGCGCCGGCCTGCGCATAAGCCTCAGCAATGGCGAAGCCTATTCCGTAAGCGGCTCCTGTAACCAGTGCCACTTTTCCTTCAAGTGAAAATCTCTTTGAAAATGTATCCATGGGTGTTTATTCTTTTATAGGGAGTTATAGTAGTTAAAGCAGTTACCCTCACTGCCGTGAGCTTAGGAGTTAAAGTCAAATGTCTTGTTGCTTATTGTCATTCTGTCTGTGTTCAAACTAAACGGCCTATAAGTGCATTTGGCTTTAACTCCTTTAACTACTCTAACTTCTTTAACTACTGAAATATATTTACTTCAAATCCGTAATCTTTGAGAAGTCCTGATCGCCGTAGTCGAGGTTCTCGCCGCCCATACCCCAGATAAAGGTATAGTTGTGAGTGGCAGCGGCACTGTGGATGCTCCATTCGGGAGACAGAACAGCCTGGTCGCCCTTCATCCAGATGTGGCGTGTCTCGTCTATCTCGCCCATGAAGTGGCATACGGCCTGATCCTCGGGCACCTCAAAGTAGAAGTAAGCCTCCATGCGGCGGCTGTGAACGTGAGCCGGCATAGTGTTCCATACGCTGCCTGTTGCAAGCTCTGTCATACCCATCTGCAGCTGGCATGTGGGCAGAACCTGAGAAACGAGCATCTTGTTGATGTCGCGCTCGTTGCTCATCTCGAGTGAACCCATGTGGGCAACAACGGCATCGGCCTTTGTAACCTTCTTGCAAGGATACTCCTTGTGGGCTGTTGTACTGTTAAAGTAGAACTTAGCCGGCTTCTGCGCGTCCTTGCTGCTGAAGAACACGTCGCGGTCGCCACGGCCAATATACAGTGCCTCCTTGAATCCGAGAGTGAATGTCTCGTCGCCAACCTTAACGACGCCTTCGCCCTCGCCTACGTTGAAGATACCTATCTCACGGCGTGTTGTAAAGTAGTCGGCCTTCAGCGGGTCGATAGCCTCGAGCTTCAGTTCCTCGTTAACGGGCATTGCACCGCCTACAACCATGCGGTCGTACATTGAGTAAACCATATTTACCTCGTCAGCCGCAAACACTTTCTCGATAAGGAAGTCGCGACGGATTCTCTTGGTGTCATAGTTTTTTGCATCCTCCGGATGCGCTGCATAGCGGATTTCGTAATTTGTTTTCATAAATGTATTTGTTTTTAAACTAATTGTTTTTTGATGAAGACTGTATTCTATACAATGTGAAAGCTGCGCCGCACGCCGGCCTGAAGCTTTCACCACATAATCCGGCCCGCCCCGGCAGGCACTATTCTGAGTCCGACAACAATGTCGGTGTGAATGAAGCATACGGGGGCTACCCTTTAATTGCTTGCAAAGATAACAAAAAAATCGCACCCCTACGTTATGAAAGGTGCGATTATTATATGAATAATATTTAAAAATGTTGTCCAAAGCGGATTCGAACCACTACAAACAGAACCAAAACCTGTTGTGCTACCATTACACCATTGGACAATCACGGGTGCAAAGGTAGTGGTTTTTTACGCCACTACCAAATTTTTTCTTATTTTTTGAATGTAAAAGGCCGCAAGTTTTGCATTTTTATTACGCAAAAGCCCTGTCGGACAGCCTTTTGACATTTCAAGAACGCACTGCCGACAAATTATTTCACAGTTATGAGGAAATAGTTTTTCTTGCCGCGCTGAACGAGCAGATACTTGCCGTCGATGAGGTCGTCTGAAGTAATCTCACGGTCGAAAGCGGCGAGTTTCTCCTTGTTGAGCGACACGCCTCCGCCCTGAACGAGCTTGCGCATCTCGCCTTTGCTGGCAAACACGGCAGCCTCTGTGGTGAACAGCTCTACAGCCGGCAGACCTATCTTGTCCTTTGAAACCTCAAACTGGGGCACACCCTCAAAGATGTCGAGGAATGTCTGCTCGTCGAGTTTCAGCAGGCTGTCTTTTGTCGACTTGCCGAACAGTATGTTAGAAGCCTCAACGGCTGCGTCGTAGTCCTCGCGAGAGTGAACCATAACGGTTACTTCTTCTGCCAGGCGGCGCTGCAGCGTGCGGCGTCCCGGATCCTGACGGTGCTCCTCTACGAGGGCGTCGATGGTCTCCTTGTCAAGGCTGGTGAATATCTTGATGTAGCGCTCTGCGTCGTCATCGCTAACGTTGAGCCAGAACTGATAGAACTTGTAAGGCGATGTGCGCTTCGGGTCGAGCCAGATATTTCCGCTCTCTGTCTTGCCGAACTTCTTGCCGTCGGCCTTGGTTATCAGCGGACATGTCAGCGCGTAAGCCTCAGCCTCGCTGCCGAGCGTGCGGCGTATAAGCTCGGTTCCGGTGGTCATGTTGCCCCACTGGTCGTTGCCGCCCATCTGCAGTTTGCAGCCCTTGTGCTGATAGAGATACAGGAAGTCGTAGCCCTGGAGCAGCTGATAGGTGAACTCGGTGAATGACAAACCGTCGCGTGCCTCGCCGTTAAGGCGCTGCTGAACGCTCTCCTTGGCCATCATATAGTTTACGGTGATGTGCTTGCCCACCTCACGCGCAAATTGCAGGAAGCCCATATCCTTCATCCAGTCGTAGTTGTTCACAAGCTCAGCCCTGTTGGGAGCGTCGCTCTCAAAGTCGAGAAACTTGGCGAGCTGCTTCTTTATACACTCCTGATTGTGGCGCAGAGTCGCCTCGTCGAGCAGGTTGCGCTCAAGGCTCTTGCCTGAAGGGTCGCCTATCATACCTGTGGCTCCGCCCACAAGTGCCAGCGGCTTGTGTCCGCAACGCTGCAGGTGACGCAGCATCATAACGCCGCAGAGGTGACCTATATGCAGCGAGTCGGCCGTCGGGTCAGTGCCGAGATAAGCAGTAACCTGCTCTTTCTGCAACATTTCTTCCGTACCCGGCATTATCTGACTCAGCATGCCACGCCATCTCAATTCTTCTACAAAGTTCTTATTCATCGTATTTTTCTTTATTTTTTTATTCGTTAAACATATAAAAGCCGCCCCGGCAACCCTATTACATAAACACCGCAAAGCCCGAAATACCGCAGCACGGCAACCTTAACAAGCCGGTTACAGCGGCGAAAAGGCATCTACGGCACAGGGTCGTACCCGCTTCCTCCCCACGGGTTGCACCTCAGTATGCGCCATATAGCCAATGCCAGTCCCTTTATCGGCCCGTGCTTCTTCAAGGCCTGGCGTGCATATTCGGAACATGTGGGCGTAAACCTGCACGAAGGCGGAGTGAAGGGAGAGATGCAACGCTGATAAAACACGATAGGCAATGACAGCAGCCACACCAATATTCTGGATATATGGTTAAGAATGCTTCTCATTGCCTTTCTATCTTCTCCGACAGCCGGTGCATAAGGTTAACCACCTTTTTCTCAACCTCGGAGGTCGGCCACAGCTTGTCGTCAATCCATATCAGAGCTACAAGCAGCGCCGTGTCCTCCTGATGGTCAAGCTGTTCGTATAAAATGCTCTTGTTAAGCCTGTAAGCCTCGCGCAGCTGCCGCTTCACCCTGTTGCGCTTCACGGCCCTCTTAAAGCATTTCTTCGACACGCTCACCAGCACTTTCACCTTGGGTGTTCCGGCTTCGGCATCGGTTTTAAGGTACACAAGCCTTACAGGGAATGCGGCCATCGAGCGGCTGCCTCCACGGTTGAAGAGCTTGTCTATCTCTGTCTTTCTGCAAATCCGCTCTTCTTTCCTGAATGTCAGAACACCGGATGCCGACATAATATATTATATTTGTATCTTTATTTGTTCTTCTCCAAAAAGTCTTTCAGGGCGCTTGTCATTGACGGATGTTCCTTTGTTGGAGCCTCAAACTCCACCTTCAGGCCCGCGTCGTGGGCGGCCTTTGCCGTGGCAGGACCGAATGTGCCGACGATAACATTGCTGTTCTCAAACGTACCCTTGAAGGCATTGATGCCCGACGGACTGAAGAAAATACACATGTCGTAGTCGAATGTCTTTATTTCTTCCTCGGTAAAATCGTTGCTTACCGTGCGGTACATAACACACTCGGTATGGTTGAGCTTCTTTGAGTCGAGCAACTTCTGCACGCTGTCGTCGTGCACGTCGCTCATCGGTATAAGATATTTCTCAGTCTTATGCTTCAGCATGGTTGGCAGCAGGTCGTCTATCTTGCCGGTCTTTCCAAAGAACACCTTACGCTTGCGATACTGAACATATTTCTGTATATAAAGAGCTATTGTCTCGGTTACGCAGAAATATTTCATTGTCTCCGGTATTTCAAGCCTCATATCCTTGGCAAGTTTGAAATAGTTGTCTATTGCATGACGCGAAGTAAAAACTACAGCAGTATAATTGAGAATACTTACTTTCTGCTGGCGGAAATCTTTTGAAGAAAGTCCTTCAACCTTAATAAAAGGACGAAACACCAACTCTACTCCGTATTCTTTTTCCATATCGAAATACGGTGATTTTTCACTACTTGGCCTGGGCTGTGAGATTAATATCTTTCTTACCATCAGTCAATACCCTAAAAGTTTATTTTTAAATAGTCTACAATCTTTACAAGCGCCCCGCCCAATGAAAGCAAGGGCATTATTTCGAGGGCACAAAAGTACAAAATTATTTGCAAAAAAAAGTTTTTCTGATTGAAAAACACCACATAGCTCTTGTAAAACAACAATATTTTCACTAAAATTATAACAAATGCAACATAAAATACTGCATTTTGTATAGATAAGTCAAAATACGACTGAAGCATTACGAGAGGAAACAGTGCCACGCCTTCAACAGATGTTATGAACAAAAACGACTTCAGCCATCTCGCGCTCTTTTTCTTGCCGAAGAACACGCCGTTGACAAACCAGTACACAAGCATCTTCAGCACAAAATAGGCTACGAACACGCCAAAGAATATGGCCACCAGCTCATACTGCGACGACAGGATGAACGTGTCGGCAACGCACTCCTGAGTGTAGAGAAAAGACACAAGGGCGAACAGCAGACAGGTCTGAAGGACAAGGAACGACTGAAAGCGCAGCTCGTTGGTTGTCTCGGAAAATTCAGAGGTAAATGTGCGCGGCTCGTAGAAAAAGTCTTTGGCCTGACGGAAAAGGAATCTGCGCGACTTTGAAAATGCTATAAGAGCCAGCACGAAACAGCCAAGCAGCAAGGCGGTGATGGTGTTGTCGCCCTTTATAGTGTAAGGCACCGGGTCGCCGGCCACACCATAGCGTCCGCCGTCGAGTTCCGGATGATACATCGAGTCGTTCGAGAAAAAGTTCTGTTTGTAGTATTGCGGCAGACTTATGTCCTTTGCACTCTTACCCTTGTCGTGTCCGGGCAGATGCAGCGTGTCGGGACGAGTACTGAGATGGGTGTTCTCTACATGAAACACCGACTGTATGGCAGAGTCTTGCTGGGCCGGCGTGGCGTCAGCAGGCAGCTGCTGCAACACTTCATAAGGGTGCTTCACCTTAGCAGGCTTTTCCGTCTCCAACGGTTCGGCCTGCGTTACGTCCTCGCGTATGTTTGTCGAATCAGCCTGAAACTCTGTCATCTCTTGTTCTCTGCCCTACTTTGTTCGTTTATATAATAACAAGAGGATGTGCCAAGACACGGCATGCCCAAACGTGCAACGCCTGTGTGTTCTGACACATCTCCCCCGCGCATGGACTTAGAGTCCGAACGCTTTCTTTATCTCATTAACCTTGTCGAGCTTCTCCCATGTAAAGAGTTCAACCTCGATGGTCTTTGTCTCGTGGTAGTGGCTCTCAAAGGTTTTCTTCACCTTCTCATACTTGCGGCCCATGTGTCCGTAAGCGGCCGTCTCGCTGTATATAGGCTGGCGCAGCTTCAGGTCGCGCTCGATGGCTCTCGGTCTGAGGTCGAACATCTTCTTGACAACCTCGGCAATCTCGCCGTCCGACTGGCTTACATGACTCCTGCCGTAAGTGTTAACATATATGCTTACAGGCTCTGCCTGACCTATGGCGTAGCTTATCTGCACGAGCATCTCGTCGGCGACGCCGGCAGCCACCATGTTCTTGGCTATATAGCGTGCTGCATAGGCAGCCGAACGGTCAACCTTGCTCGAGTCTTTGCCCGAGAACGCGCCTCCGCCGTGAGCGCCCTTGCCTCCGTATGTGTCAACGATAATCTTGCGGCCGGTAAGACCTGTGTCGCCATGAGGGCCGCCGATAACGAACTTTCCTGTAGGGTTGACAAGATATTTGATGTCGTCGTCAAACAGTGCGAGCACCTTATCGCTGTGAATCTGCTCCTTGACACGCGGCATGAGGATGTTCTTCACATCTTCCTTTATACGCGCCAGCATGGCATCATCGTCAGAGTCAAACTCGTCGTGCTGTGTAGAAACCACGATGGTGTCAATGCGGCGGGCCTCGCCGTTGTCGTCGTATTCAACCGTAACCTGGCTCTTCGAGTCGGGGCGCAGATATGTCATCACCTTGCCTTCCTTGCGTATGTCGGCCAACGTGCGCATTATCATGTGCGCCAAGTCGAGCGACAGCGGCATATAGTTTTCCGTTTCGTTGCAGGCATAGCCGAACATCATGCCCTGGTCGCCGGCTCCCTGCTCGCTCTCGTCCTGACGGTCAACGCCGCGCTTTATGTCCTCGCTCTGCTCGTGTATGGCGTTGAGCACACCGCAAGAGTTCCAGTCGAACTGATATTCCGACTTTGTATATCCTATTCGTCTTATCGTCTTGCGAGCTATGGTCTGCAGGTCGATATACACATCGCTGCGCACCTCGCCGGCAATGATAACCTGTCCTGTTGTCACAAGCGTCTCAACAGCCACGCGTGCCTTATCGTCGTAAGCCAGAAACTGGTCTAATATTGCGTCTGAAATCTGGTCGGCAACCTTGTCAGGATGCCCTTCTGAAACTGATTCTGAAGTGAAGAAATATGCCATTTTATTTACCTTAATTATAAAAGAGTTTGCAAAGTTAAGGCAATTAGTTCTAACCGCAAAATAAAAATCTTCTTTTTAACTGATTTTCAATGTAAGCGTCACTGCATCAGTATTGTTGCAGCATGTTTTCAAAGATACACTGCCACACAGGCAAATAACCCGAAACAGAAACATATATGCCTGCCGTCAGCGTTTCAATAAAAGAATAGAAACGGCCGACATGCAGGCATATACATGCACTATGCATGGTCTGCGCCCCTACAACCAACCGGCAGGAAAGCCGGAACAAGGGGCACAGCCTGTAAGGATGATTATTTCTTGACAAATTTTCTCACTTCCGACGAGGTTCCATGGTCAATTATCAGGATATAGTAACCCGGTGCAACGCCTGAGGTGATGTTCTCAGGTGCGCCTATCCCGCGTGCCACAACCATACCGCTCGTAGCCGAAACAAGCGTGAGCTTGGCTGCCGGAAGAGCCGAAGGCACTGTCTCAATGCCCGAAGCAATGTATTCGTTGTAACGCTCCTTAACCTTGTTATAGCTCATTGCACCTCTATATATAGTGAACTCGTCGATTGTACCCTCAAGGAAGTTGTTCAGGCTCACGTTGACATTACCCACTGTGAGCGGCTCGTCGTTGTCTGATATGTCGTCTGTGGCATCGGCAGCCTCAGCTATCAGCACTCCGTTGGCATAGAGCTTCAGAGTCTTGGTGTAGCTGTCGCGCACGCACACTATGTGGGTCCACTCGCCATTGAAATAAGAAGTAGCCGTGGCTGAAGCCTCGCTCTTTGTAACGTTGTCGTCAACGGCAAACTTCAGCAGTCCGTTCTTATACTCCAGACCTACCCATTTGCCCGTGGCTCCTGTTTCGGCGTTGGCCGTTATGCTGCCCTTATGGAATATGTAGGCGGCATCATCTGTCGACTTCATCCAGAATTCAACGGTGAAGTCTTCCGCACCGAGCTGTATCTGGCTGTAAGCCATCTGCGTGAAGTAAGACGCTCCGTCGAGCTGTGCGGCATTGCCCTTGATGCCTTGCACCAGAGAAGGTGAGCCAACGGCCTCGGCCATGCCCTCTACGGTGTTGGGCGTGGAGCCTGCGCTTATCTCATCGAACGGATAGCAGGCCAGCGGCGTAAGCACAATCTTGTCGCGCACGGTTATTGTTCCCTCTATCGTCGCCGTCGTCTCGCCACCTGTGGTAGACACTTTATATTTATATGTACCCGTGGCCGAAGGCGTTCCGCTTATTGTAAACTGCCTTGAAGAGTTGTCCACCAACATGGTTACGCCGTCGGGTAGTCCCTCTGCAGCCACGCCCGTGGCGTTCTTCCACTCATAAACAATGGCCTCAATGGCCTCGCCCTGCTCCACGGTCTGGTTGAGCTGTCCGCTAACCGCACGCAGCGATGCATCGGTAGAAAATCTGTCGGGCAGATAATAGCCAAGGTGAGGCGGCTGGTTGTATGCCACATTCTGCCATGCTATGGCCATTCTGTATATGTGGTCCTGCATGAGGCAGGGCACCTTGTATTTAGTTTCTTCCGTCGTGGTGAATATAAGCAGGTCAGAGCTTGTGCTTCCGTCCCACAGTATCACCTCCTCGCGCCAGTCGCCAAGGATGTCGGCCGAAAGACAAGGTGTCTTCTTTGTCGTGTTGCACGACTGCGCGTTGCTGTATTGTCCGAGGTTCCATTTTGCGGCATCGCTTGTCAGCGTGGCGTTGCGCTTAACTATTTCGGTGCCGTCAAGCAGCTCTTCATAGAGGTCGCCGTCCCAATAGATGCGGAAGTTGCACGACGGACGCTTGTCGGCCACCTTGTTTCCACGGCAGTCGTATGTGGCCGTAGCCTTCGAGCCTGACGTGTAGTCGGCTATTGCCCAAGCCTCACATCCGCGCCACTTGTCACTTACGTCGGCCACCACGCCGCGGCCTATGTCGTTGCCGCTCTGCTTCTGTCCCCACAGAATCTCGCCCGTCTTGGCATCGCGGAACTCTGCGTCCCAGGGGAATGCCGCCGATTTCTCCTCATGCACCATCCATATCTCAAGTCCGTCATGGTCGGGGTCGAAGTCGCCAAGATGCAGGGCGTCGCCGTGTCCGGCACCGGTTCGGTAGAGCACGGAGCCGTCATGGTCTACGCATGCTGCGCCATACACAATCTCGTCGCAGCCGTCGCCGTCAACGTCACCCACCGTCAGTGAATGTGCGCCTTCGCCGTAGATGCCTTCGCCGGCAGTTTCCGACTTATGCAGCCATCGCTGCGTAAGGTTCTTTCCGTCGAAGTCCCATGCACAGAGATACGATGCCGTATAATAGCCGCGGCACATCACCAGGCTCGGCTTCTGTCCGTCGAGATAAGCCACACACGCCAGATAGCGCTCAGAGCGGTTGCCGTAAGAGTCGCCCCACTGTGAGTTAGAGCGCACTGAGCGCAGCGGCACATAGCTAACGGTGGTTATCTCGGCGCCGGTCTGTCCGTTGAACACCGTGAGATACTCAGGACCCGATACTATTATGCCCTTGTTCGAGCCGCTGCTTACGCGATAGTCGTCGGTAACCTTGTCGTCGCCCATCAGCACGGCCTTGCCCTGTCCGTCTATGGTTCCGGGTGCAGTCTTGCATGCCACCTCAGCCTTTCCGTCGCCGTCGAGGTCGTAGACCATAAACTGCGTATAGTGAGCGCCGGCGCGTATGTTGCGTCCGAGGTCTATGCGCCACAGCTTCGTGCCGTCAGTCTTGTATCCGTCGATATACACATTGCCCGTGTAGGCACCTTTCTCCGAGTTGTCCTTCGAGTTGCTCGGGTCCCATTTAACTATTATCTCATACTCTCCGTCGCCGTCAACGTCGCCCACAGAGCAGTCGTTGGGGCTGTATGTGTAGGCCACGCCGTCGGGAGTGGTGCCGCCTGCAGGTCTGTCAAGGTGCACTTTCTTATACACTTCAGGCCACACGGCAGCCTCAGGCGTGGTCTCAACCACCTGTCCGCCGTCAACTGCCTTAACGACATACTTGGCATCTGCCGTTCCCGAAGCGTCAACATAGTTGGTGCTGCCGGTTATCGGCTCTGCGTTAACCTTCACTCCGTCACGATACACGTCGTAGCCCTGACTGCTTTTGTCAGACGTCAGGCATCGCCACGACAGATAGACGCCTGCCTTTGTCTTTACGGCCACGAGTCCGCGTCCTAGCGTCTCGGCCTGCTGAGCCACAGAAGGGCACAGAGATGCGGCAAGCATCAAGCATGAAAAAAACAATTTTCTCATAAGATTTAAGTTATTGATTTATTTTAGCAAGAAAAGTTACGGACGCAAAGGTAATCATTATCGCTCAAATAACGAAATTTATCGGCAGGCAATCCTGATTTTATTATGCATAAATGCGAAAAACGGACAGCCGCCGGCAATAAACCGACAACTGCCCGCAAATATCATTGTCTGTGGCAACAAGGACTTAGCCGAAGGCTCCTCAGTATGCTTAGCCACACTAAACGGGGCATAAGCGGAGCCTACCTGCCACTGCGAATCACCACTCTACGCCGCCCTCGGCCATCACGCCGTCTGCAAATGGAGTGTCGTCGGCACCGAAAGAATTGGCTTTATACTGGATGCATATAACAACCATGTCGTCCGCGCCCGTATTGTGCAGCGCACGCATCCCGGCTGGAGCAACACGCACTACGCTGCCCTGAGCCACTGCGAAAGTCTTGCCGTCTACCTGAAACTCGCCCTCGCCGCTCACCACAACATACAGTTCCTCGTGTGTTTTGTGTGCATGAAGGAAGGTGCTGCCCTCGCCCGGAGCAAAGGTCTGGAACGAAATTTCAGAGCCTGTGGCGCCAAGGGCTGTGCCTGCAAATACTTTTCCTTTGAGAACCACACCGCCGCCAAAGTCGATTTCGTGCTCACGCAACTCGTTAAAACTACCTGTTGTAACTGCGGTGAAATTGTCGCCGCTGCCTATAATCTCTAACTTTTTCATCTTATTATGCTTTTATTGTTCACGATGCAAAGTTAGTTTATATCTGCGTATGTATCAAGAGGTTACAAAATTCTCAGCCGGTTACGCGAAGGTTACTAATGCTGAAAACAAGCAATTTACACCAATCACTTTTACACACTTTAACAACAGCACACACGCATAATGGTTTTCATCAAGACGCATGGGCACATCACATCTGGGGATGCACGCCGGAAAAAAGACATTTTTATTCAAAATAGAGCCCCGCAGATGCGGTTTATTTAAGAACATTGGTTACTTTTGTAAACCGTAATCAATGTTTTTTATGATTAAGAACGAACTAAAAGACACATTATATCCCACCTGCCCCATACGCAACATATTGTCGCGCGTAGGCGACAAATGGTCTATGCTTGTGCTGATAACGCTCAACGGGCACGGCGTGATGAGGTTCAACGAACTGCGCCGCAACATTCCGGACATATCGCAGAAGATGCTGTCGGAGGTGCTGAAGGCGCTCGAGGCCGACGACCTTGTGTCGAGAAAGGTGTATGCCGAGGTGCCGCCGCGCGTTGAATACCGCCTGACGGAAAGGGCGCTGACGCTCATTCCGCTCATAGAAAGCCTTATAGACTGGGCTTTAAGCAATATGGACGACATAATGGAGAGCCGCAAACAGTATCTGCTGAAATAGCTGAGCCATTAAGTTTCAGCAAACTTTGCGCGTTTGTGAGAAATCTCAGCGACCTGTTCACGTCAAAATTCTTCGGGGCATACAGCAACGCTCTTCTACATTCAACACATAATGATAGCCGGCTGCCGGAGGGCATCCTGCCGGCGGACAGTCAGCTACGATGAACACACATATTCAGTTATTACACCTCGCGACAAGGCCCGGATTTATGCATATTGAGCGACACCGCTTTACAATATGCCACCTTTTACATTCCAAAAGGGCACAAATTGCACGCTAAAAAGCGGTATTTTGGAGGCTAAAACATGGCCTTTTGCAACGCATTAATTATCAGAGCATTACACAGACGGCAAAGTATGGGAGGATAAGCGTAAGAAAGCGGCGTAACGGATAGTTACAAGAAACGACACGCCTGCAAAGCTGACATCATGTCAGCCACACATAAGGCTGTAAACGACACCTCGATATGACAATTTAGACAGTAAAAACATTACACACATTTTTATGTATTAAAAAAGATTAAATCTTTCAAAATAGACTCGCAAATTATACCTTATATTACTAATTTGGCAGTAACTTTGCAGGCATAAAACCGAGAACAAAAATACAACTCTTAAAATAATAAGGTAATATGAAGATTGAAAAAGTTCATGCAAGAGAAATCCTCGACTCAAGAGGCAATCCTACAGTAGAAGTTGAAGTAACCCTCGAAAACGGCGTAATGGGCCGTGCAGCTGTTCCGTCAGGAGCATCTACAGGTGAGAACGAAGCACTCGAACTTCGCGACGGCGACAAGAACCGCTACCTGGGCAAAGGCGTTCTGAAGGCTGTAGAAAACGTTAACACAATTATAGCACCTGCATTGAAGGGCGACTGCGTATTCAATCAGCGTGCCATCGACTATAAAATGCTGGCTCTCGACGGTACTCCTACAAAGAGCAAGCTCGGCGCTAACGCTATCCTCGGTGTGTCTCTGGCTACAGCACAGGCTGCTGCCAAGGCTCTGAACATGCCTCTCTACCGCTACATCGGCGGCTGCAACTCTTACACAATGCCTGTTCCTATGATGAACATCATCAACGGCGGTGCTCACTCAGACGCTCCTATCGCATTCCAGGAGTTCATGATTCGTCCGGTTGGCGCTCCTTCTATCAAAGAGTCTATCCGCATGGGTGCTGAGGTGTTCCACGCACTTGCCAAGCTGCTCAAGAAGCGCGGTCTCTCTACTGCAGTAGGCGACGAGGGTGGTTTCGCTCCCGCACTGAACGGAATAGAGGACGCTCTCGACAGCATCTGCCAGGCTATCAAGGACGCAGGCTACGAGCCGGGCAAGGACGTTAAGATCGCTATGGACTGCGCTGCCAGCGAGTTCGCAGTATGCGAGAACGGCGAGTGGTTCTACGACTATCGTCAGCTGAAGGACGGCAAGAAGAAAGATCCTAACGGAAAGAAACTCACAGCCGAGGAGCAGATTAAGTATCTTGAAGAACTTATCACAAAATATCCTATCGACTCTATCGAGGACGGTCTCGACGAGAACGACTGGGAGAACTGGGTTAAACTTACAGCTACAATCGGCGACCGCTGCCAGCTCGTTGGTGATGACCTGTTCGTAACTAACGTTAAGTTCCTGCAGAAGGGTATCCAGATGGGTGCTGCCAACTCAATCCTTATCAAGGTTAACCAGATTGGTTCACTGACTGAGACTCTCGACGCTATCGAAATGGCTCACCGTCACGGCTACACAACAGTTACTTCTCACCGTTCAGGCGAGACAGAGGATACTACTATCGCTGACATCGCTGTTGCTACAAACTCTGGCCAGATTAAGACTGGTTCTATGAGCCGCACAGACCGTATGGCTAAGTACAACCAGCTTATCCGCATCGAGGAAGAGCTTGGCGAGACAGCTAAATATGGTTACACAAAGCTGAAATAATATTCAGGACGTGATATAATAATGAAGGCCGTGCCACGCACGGCCTTTTTTTGTTCCTGTTGCCTGCATGGGCAGCACGGCAGACTAAACCTCAATCCATATCAGCCTATCATCATGACAATCAACAACAGCATTTCATGTTTTCACCAGCTTTTAACCGACGTGCCAAAGCCGGCACGCTTCACCTTTCCTTTCTGCTATGAGCCTCATCCGCTGTGCGTGCTTGCGGCCGGGGAGGTGCAGAGATATATAGCCGGCATGGAAAAATGGCACGACGAACTGCAACGTGGAAAGATGTTCGGGGTGCTTGTAGCTGAGGACGAAGAAGGGCATTTGGGGTTTACGGCGGCATTCTCCGGCCTGCTCGACGGCAGCAACGACCATCCGTATTTTGTGCCGCCGGTGTTCGATGCCACGCCTGCCGACGGCTATTTCAAGGTCAACGAGGCCAAGATTTCGGCCATAAACCGCGCTATTGACGGCATTGAGAACGGCGAAGGCTATCTTAACGCCCTGCATGAACTTGAAAGCCGCAAGGCCGAAACAGCCGCGGAGGAGGAGCAATACCGGCTGAAGATAAAGGAGGCAAAGGCCGCACGCGACGCAAGAAGGCAGAGCGGAACGCCCATTACGCCCGAAGAGGAGGAACAGATGCTGAACGAGAGCCGCTTTATGAAAGCCGAACTGCACCGCATGAAGAAGCGCAACAGGGAGCAAGTTGACGGATGTGAGGCACGGCTGAAGCCTTTTGAGGACGAAATAAGGTGGCTGAAGGACAAGCGAAAGGCCATGTCTGACAGTCTGCAACACTGGCTCTTTGAACAATACAGCATGCTCTCCGCCCGCGGAGAGCGGCGCGGCCTGTGCTCCATCTTTGCAGACACACCCCAGCGTGTGCCGCCATCTGGAGCCGGCGACTGCTGCGCTCCAAAGCTGCTTCAGCATGCCTATCTTAACCGCCTGCGCCCGGTGTGCATGGCGGAGTTCTGGTGGGGCGACTCGCCCAAGAGCGAAATACGCCACCATCTGCACTATTATCCTGCCTGCCGGGGCAAGTGTCTGCCCATACTTACGCACATGCTGCAGGGGCTCGACGTAGACCCCGACCCACGACAGGCTCCCGAACGGCGACTGCCTGAGATTGTCTATGAGGACGAATGGCTCATCGTGGCATGCAAACCGGCAGGAATGTTGTCTGTTAAAGGCAAGTCAGACCGCCAGTCGGCAGCCTCGCTGATAGGCCGAAGCTATGACGAAGGCAGCGAGCCGGTGCCCGTTCACCGCCTCGACATGGACACATCGGGACTGATTATACTTGCCAAGACGCCCGAGGCATACAAGAACCTGCAAGAGCAGTTCTGCCAACGGAGCATCAGTAAGCGCTATGTGGCACTGCTCGAAGGCACGCCCAAGGCCGCAGAAAGCGGCAGAATAAGCCTGCCTCTCATTGCCGACCCGCTGAACAGGCCGTATCAGAAGGTGGACCATGACAACGGAAAGACAGCCGTAACCGACTATAAGATTATCTGCTCGGCAGCCGGGCGCACGCTGATAGAGCTGTTTCCGCACACCGGACGCACCCATCAGCTGCGCGTTCACTGCGCACACAAGGCGGGACTGGGCACGCCAATATTGGGCGACAACCTCTACGGCCACCCTGCCGACCGCCTGTATCTGCACGCCGAGGCGATAACCTTCCGCCATCCTGCCACAGGCAAAGAAATGACGTTTGAACGCACTGCCGGATTCAGACAGGCAATAACACCGCAGGACTGATAAAGACGACCTGCAGACCGAATAAACACGAATACAGGAATACTAAAGACATAAAGGAGATACATTATGGAAGACAACATGAAATGGAAGACGCTGAAAAGCGAATATCTGATACAGAGGCCGTGGCTGACGGCGCGCCGCGACACCGTGGAACTGCCAAACGGTGTCGTTAACGATGAATATTACGTGCTGGAATATCCCACATGGGTGAACGTTATTGCGCTGACAAAAGACGGCAACATGGTGATGATAAGGCAATATCGCCACGGTATAGACGAAACATGCTTCGAAATAGTGGCCGGAGTGTGCGAAGAGGGCGAACAGCCCGAGGCCGCCGCACGCCGCGAACTGCTCGAGGAGACGGGCTATGCGGGAGGAGAATGGCACGAACTGATGACCGTATCGGGCAACACAAGCACCACGAACAACATAACCCACTGCTTTGTGGCTACGGGCGTGGAGAAAGCCGGCAGCCAGCATCTCGACCGAACGGAGGACATAGAGGTGCACGTGATGACCAAGGACGAGGTGATGCGGCTGCTCGTGAACGACGAAATAAAACAGAGTCTGATGGCTGCGCCGCTATGGAAATTCTTTTATCGGCTAAATATCCGTTAACATTAAGCCGACGTATGTTAACATTTCGGGATACGCCTAAAGTTCGCTTTTTAGAGGAAGCAAACGCCCTTGGAATGTGCGAACACATCTATAGAACATAGGCAGGCACCACATTCTGCACTGTTTTACACTGAAATGCAGGTGATAAAGCAGTAAAACAGACAGCAAAATGCAGCCTTTTGCCATGCGAAACACGGCCTTTTACACTGCAATATACGACCTTTTGCAACGTAAAAGGCCGTGTTTTATAATTTAGTTTATGGCCGTTTAATACATAACAAGTGATAAATCACTGATTATCAAGATATTACACAAATCATCAGAAAACGTTGATTTTTCGGCCAAAAACCTATGAAAAAATTTTCACAAGCTGTTTTCCGACTTTTTATGTTAAACAGAATGTGCCGCACTTAACGGTTGTTAACCATTAAGTGCGGCACACTTTATTTTTATTCTTCATACAGACGGACAAACCGGGCAGCAGCAACAAGCTATTAGAAACGGCACTGCCGTAGCGTAATTGCTATTGTTTATCCGCCTTAAAAACGGTTTTATCAGAAGCTGTAGCTAAGTCCCATCCTCACCTCGAAGGTCTCCGAGCGCACGTTGTCGTGATACTTATATCGGGTTTCGCGCATATAATACGACGCAAAGAGGTCGAGGCTCCAGTTCTTTCTGAGATAAACCTGCAGGCGCGGATTTATCACCAGCAGCGCGGCACTGCTCTTGTCGCCCTGTGCGTTGAGGTGCAATGGGTCGGTGTTCTCGAGGTCTTTATCCTCATATCCCACCCATGTGTATATACTGTAGAAGTCGGCGTTGAGCGTAAACTTGCCAAAGCGCGGGAACTCAAGCACCGTCTGGGCCTTTGCGCTGAATCCGCTGCCCATGTTGTAGTCGCGGTCTATCACGTTGTAATAGTCGCTCAGCGAGCCTCCGAGCAGTATGGCGTCGAGGAAGAGGCGCTGCTCCATGTGCCCCACATTGCCTACTTTAGGAAAACGGTAGATAAGTCCCGGACCAAAGCTGGCTGCCTCAGATATGCGGTAAGGCACCCGCGACGTGCCTTCCTTCACGGCTTCAGAGTCGTAATAGTTGAAATGCTGGAACAGACCGAACACGGCCGTCATCTCTTCCTCATCGTAAAAATTTACGCCCCACAGCTTTCCGAGAAGATGAACGCTGCTAATCAGTGGTTGGTTGCTGCTAAGACCAAAAGTAACGTTGGCCGTAAAATAGTCGTAAGGCTTGCTCTCCTCGCCGTTGAAGGCATCGCCATAGCGCAGCCACAGGTCCACATACGGATTATGCTCGCCTCTGAACAGTCCGCCCTCATCAGCCAGATAGCGGTCGCCCACGGACACGGTGAAGTCTACGGGAATACGGCTGTAGTCGTGATATTTGTAATAATCATGGCGCACACGCCACGCGTCGCCGCTCAATATACGGTTGAACGCCCTGATGGGGCATATCAGCGCACCGGCAAACTCGCGCAGGAATCGGCGCATTCCGCGCTCGCGGTCGTCGTAAACAAGGTTAGACACGCGGTGAGTAACCTCTCCGATACATATACCGCCGATGGTTGTTGCCATGAGGTCGTTAATTGCAGGCGGCTCAATCTCGCACGCCAGCTCCCACATCAGGCTGCCTCCAAGAGAATATGGAGCCGACTCCCAGAAACTGAGTCCGTTGCTACGGGCAGCGTTGAAGTAGAGTCCGCCGTGGTAAGGATGGGCAAACAGGTTTGTGGAAAACTGGTCGTTGTCCCACACAAAGCCCGTCTTGAAGTTCTCCTTTATGCTGTTGAAGTTAACCTTGGCAAAGTCTTCACACAGCACAAAGCGGTCGAAACTGTTTACAAGCACGTTAATTCCAAACGCCTCTACAGCTGCTTTCCACGGGTGTTTCTTCATATTTTCCGGATTATCAAAGGCATAAACCGTTGCCGAATCGGTGCCCACGGCCCATGTGTCGTCTTCATCGGCCCTGTTTTTCAGCCCGCTGCGGTCGTAGGCAAAGGTAAGTCCGGCCTCAACTATCGCCCTGTTACGGTATTTACGGTTATGTTCGTAATATCTGGTGAAGCCATATCCGGCCGAAGCAAACAAGCCCACCTTGTCGTTTAGCTTATAGTCGACGTTGGCACGCAGCTGCAGCGAGTAGAGACGTTCGGGCTTATCGGCCGAGTTATGCTGAAAAGTCTCTATATGGAAGAAGCCCGCATCGGCGCTGAGCGACCACCGGCGGCCGAGGTTGAAATACTGTCCGAGACGGTAATACAATGCGCCCGAGAACTTTTCGTCGAGCCCCATATAATGCGTTCCGAATCCAATAATACTATAAGTGCTGCGGTTACGGAATCTGAAAGCAGCATTAATCTTACTGCTGTTGCCGCCAAAGAGCATAAAGTCTACTTTTGTCTTGGGATTAATGTTCACCAGTCCTATCTTATGCGCCACGGTGTCGCGGCTGAAGTTTACCAGTCCCACCTGCACGCCTCCAGGATGTTCCATACACACGTTCACTGCTCCTATCTGCCATCCCCGCAGCGTGTCGGCATAGTTATACGTGCCCAACTGCACGCCGTGCATGGCTTTTGAACTGATGTTTGCCAGCACTGAGAGCTGCATTCCGCCGTCCACTCCGCGCGATATGTTGGTTACTCCGCCGAGCTGAAGTCCCCTGAAAGGCGACAGACTGACGTTGCTGAAGGCCGAAAGCTGAAGGCCACGCATGTCCATAGCCACGCCAGAAAGCCCCGAAAGCTGAAATCCGTACATCTCGCCGAGCGCAAACGATGTCATGGCATTAAGCTGAAAACCGTGCAGGCGGCCTGCGCCGCCAAGCAGTCCGACGTTAAGATACGATGTGTGCACCGAGCTGCTGTCGGTATGCCCTATATTGAGTGCAAGGTCGTGACGCCTGTAGTTGAGCGAATCCTGGGCACAAATGATGCCACAAGCTGCCGCCAACAGTAAAACGGCACACAGCCTTGGAAGGTTGCGGAAACAATAAAATGTCATATTCATAAATGTTTGTTAAAATATATACAAAGGTAAACATTTGGCATAACAATATGTTGAAATAATACGAAAAACTGCTGAAAAAGTAATAAATATAACAAATTCAGTAAATCGTGCACATGCTTTAACAGCGATATAAGCTATCTTTGCATAAAAGTAACGGCACGGGCTGCATCGCTCGCAAAGCATGTATGCGCCACCGGAATCAGCCGGAAAATAACCAGGAATAAACTATTGGGATATGGAAGAGATTATAAAGATTAACACCGTTGATGAATACAACAGGATGATGGGCTTTGAAACAAAGCATCCGCTTGTAACTGTCGTTGACCTGAAGAAAGCCGACAAAAGCGCGTTTCCGCCCGAAGCGGCTTACTATTACGGCGTGTACGCGCTGTTTCTCAAACAGACCTACTGCGGCGACATCACGTACGGACGCATGCCTTACGACTATCAGGAGGGCACGGTGACGAGCTTTGCGCCCGGACAGGTTGTGCATGTGAAGCATAAACCCGACTATGAGCCTAACGCCCTGGGGCTGCTCTTTCATCCCGACCTGATACACGGCACGTCGCTCGGACAGGAAATAAAGCAATATTCGTTCTTCGCGTATTCATCGACAGAGGCACTGCATCTGTCGGAACAGGAGAAGATGATATACAAAGACTGCCTGGAGAAGATTAAAATTGAGACAGAACGCCCAATAGACAACCACAGCAAGAAACTCATCTGCCGCAACATAGAGCTGCTGCTCGACTACTGCATGAGATTCTACGAGCGCCAGTTTATCACCCGAAAAGTGGTAAACCGCGACATCCTTACCAAGTTTGAGAACGAGCTCGACAACTATTTCGAAGGCGATGCGGCCGCCATGAACGGTCTGCCGACGGTGAAATATTTTGCCGAAAAGTGTTTCTTGTCGCCCAACTACTTCGGCGACCTCATAAAACGCGAGACGGGACGCACGCCACAGGAGTATATACAAAATAAGATTATGGACCTGGCAAAGGACGAACTGCTGGGTACAAGAAAGACTATAAACGAGATAAGCTACGGTCTGGGCTTCCAGTATTCGCAGCACTTCAACCGCTATTTCAAGCGCAACACGGGCATGACACCGAGCGAATACCGCAAGGCTTCGGTGTAAATAAACGAAGGCTGACTCTGAAAAGAAAAAATAACGAAGGACACAATGCGCCATATCTGCAACACAACCAACTATGTATGCGAGTGCAACCGCATGTTCAACAACGAGACAAGACATCCGCAGGTCAGCCTGATAGACATGTCGGACAATAGCGGCTGCCACAACACGGCCACCGACTGCTATGCTGTGATACTTGTGAATGACGGCGGCAACGTGTCTGACTTGGGGCGCCACTATTACGACTTCTCTGAAGCTGCCATGACATTTGCCGTACCTGCAAATGAAATTGGCCTCATGCAGCGGGGCGGAAAAATGCTTATCTTTCACCCCGACATAATAAGATGCACGCCGCTGGGCATGAGAATCAAGGACTTTTCGTTCTTCAAATACCGCCCTGACGAGGCGCTCCATCTGTCGTGCTGCGAACTGAAGGTTATAGGCAGATGTCTCGACGGCATCGACTGCGAACTGAAATGGGGCGTAGACGAATACAGCAAGGCCATAATAAGCAACAGCATCGAACTGCTGCTCAACTATTGTCAGCGGTTCTACACGCGCCAGTTTATCACCCGCCACGAGGCCAACGCAGCTGCCATAAAGACCGTTGACGGCATAATAGACGGCTTTCTGCGCTCAGGCAAAGCGGCCACACAGGGCATGCTTACGGCAGGCCGGATTGCACCAGAGCTGAAAATGTCGGCCGAATACCTCAACGACATGATGAAACGTGAGACGGGAAAGAATGTCAGCGAATACATACAACTAAGGCGGATACTCACAGCCAAAGAGCTTCTGCTGTCAACAGGCATGCCCATAGGCGACATTTCGTCTATGCTTGGCTTCTGTGCCGAGAGCTGCTTCACCACCGTTTTCAAGAAGATTACAGGCTGTACGCCTTATGAATACCGCAACGGCTGACAGCTAATAGTAAACATTTCGATGCCTTGCGGCATCGAAATGCCCAAATAACCAACATCCCCATAACCCCAAATCATAAGTTTACATGGTTCAATAAGTCCTATCCCTCCCATCAATTCCCCCTCACCAAAGCCTCAACAAAAATGCTGATTAGCCTTGATTTATTTTGCCGTTAAGGCTGTTTGCATTACCTTTGCACAAAAACTAATATACTACAACCAATGAAAAGAATTGTTTTTACGCTTATTATTATCGTTGCCGCATGGCTCAGCGCCGCAGCCGAGAATTATCCTTACCGCTCTGACTATCTGTGGATTACCGTGCCCGACCATGCCGACTGGCTCTATCAGACGGGCGAGAAGGCCAAGATTGAGGTGCAGCTGTATAAGTACGGTGTGCCGAGAGACTGCAAGGTGAGCTACGAGATTGCCGACGACATGCTGGAGGCCGACAAGAAAGGCTCGGTGAAACTCAACGGCGGAAGGGCCACGATAGACATGGGCACGAGAAAGACTCCGGGCTTCCGCGACCTAAGACTGAAAGCCGTGGTTGACGGCAAGACATACGAACACCACATAAAGCTGGGCTTCTCGGTTAACGACATAAAGCCTTACACCAAGGAGCCGGCCGACTTCATGGACTTCTGGAGCAGGAACATAAATGAGATGAGGGCCGTGCCGCTGAAATATACAAAGGAAAGGGCCGACGAATATTGCACCGACAAGATTGACTGTTACCTTGTGAAACTGACGCTTAACAAGCAGAAACAGGCCATATATGCTTATCTCTTTTATCCCAAGAACGCAGCCAAGGGCAGCTGCCCGGTGGTGCTCTGCCCTCCGGGAGCCGGCATAAAGACCATAAAGGAGCCGCTGCGCCACAAGTATTATGCCGAGAACGGATGTATAAGAATGGAAATGGAGATTCACGGACTCGACCCGAGAATGAGCCAGGATATGTTCGACGACATATCCAAAGCGTTCAACGGCAAGGAGAACGGCTATCTTGCCAACGGCATAGACAACCGCGACCGCTACTACATGAAGCGCGTCTATCTGGCTCTTGTGCGCTGCATAGACCTGCTGACGCAGCTGCCTGAATGGGACGGACGCAACGTAATCGTGCAGGGAGGCAGTCAGGGCGGAGCGCTTGCGCTGGTGGCAGCCGGACTGGACAGCCGTGTGACGCAGTGCATCGTGAACCATCCTGCGCTGAGCGACATGGCAGCCTACAGCGCCGGACTTACAGGCGGATATCCTCACTTCAACCGCATTGACGGCATGCTCACCGAGAACAACATGAAGACCATGGCTTATTATGACGTCATAAACTTCGCGCGCCACGTGAAGGCCGACACATATATGACATGGGGATATAACGACAACACTTGTCCGCCGACAACAAGCTATGCCGTGTGGAACACTCTAAGCTGTCCGAAAGAGGCCCTGCTGACGCCCATCAACGAGCATTGGACATCTGACGACACCGAATACGGACAGATGGAATGGATGCTGAAGCATCTTAAATGATGTTTTATATATAGCGAAATAAAAGCCGGCAACATCACAGAACATAAGTGAACGGCAACTTACATAATGTCATAGACAATAAAGCATAACACCCCGCAGGCGATTGTCTGCGGGGTGTCCTGTTTATAAAGAGATACAGAAAGTTACAGTTTGTCATATTCCGCGTCGCTCACCGGCTCGAGCCACTCGTTCGACGCACCTTCTTCGGCCACGGTGAACGTCACGTGCTGGAACCAGCTGTCTTTGGTTGCGCCGTGCCAGTGCTTCATTCCTTCAGGTATTTCAACCACGTCGCCGGGCTTCAGCAAACGGGCTTCCTTGCCCCACTCCTGATACCAGCCTGTGCCGCCGACGCATATCAGCACCTGTATTCCTTTGTGATGGATGTGCCAGTTGTTGCGGCAGCGGGGCTCAAACGTAACGTTAGACACAGGCACCTTGCCCTGACTGAGCGGCGCAAGATAGCTGTTGCCTATGAAATATTGGGCATAAGCCGAATTGAAGTCGCCCTTGGGGAACATCATCTGCTCCACGGGCTTGCCCTCGCTGAACGGCTCTCCGAACACTGCCGCAATGGCCTTGGCAGCGCGCCATGCCTCAACCTCGCCCACACGGGCCGCAAGCGTGGCCGGTATTGAGCGTATTTCATCGTCTTTAAGACCCATGTTGCGCGCTCCGCTTACGTGCGACTGCAGCTGCGGCTCTACACCCTGCATGCCGGCAAGTGCGCTCACGGTTACCAACTCGCGCTCGGCGTGAGTGAGATTGTTGCGCGCGAAGATGTCACCAAACAAGTGAGCCTTCAGATAATAGTCGGTGGCGGGAGCAAAATCATAATTAAACGGCTTGCCGCTCAACTTGGTCTGCACCTCCGTTCCCTGTTTCAGTGCGTCGTATCCGTCGGCCATCGGGTCGGCATCCTTGCCCTCCTCGCACGCCTTGCCCTGCTGACGGCGGTTATTGATAACGCTCTGCAATGTGCCTAAGGCGTTAAGGCTGCGCGGAAATCCCGTGTAGGCATACAGCTGCGACAGAGCTTCCTTAATCTCGCTCACGGTAAGTCCGGCATCAAATCCGGCGTTGATGGCACTCGACAGACCGTCGATGTCACCCTTTGCCTCAAGGCATGCAATGGCAGCCATGCACTGCTGCTTTTCGTTTAGTACGTTTTTCATATTCTCTTCAGCTTTTATCTGACTGCAGACAGCCGTCAACATCGCCGCCGCAATCAGTGTTACATTAATCAGTTTCATGCTATAACGTTTTGGTTATGGTGCAAAGTTAGCGCATATCCGTCATCGCCACGATACCACAATTACTGATTATTTTACCCTTTTTACACATATTTCATTACAAAAACGAAAGCGCGCTGAAAGCCTTTGAGAGCCTGATAACGTCAGATATGCTTAATCACACGTGCCGGAACGCCGCCAACTATCGTGTCGGCAGGCACATCCTTAGTTACCACAGCGCCGGCGGCAACCACCGAATTGTCGCCTATCGTAACGCCCTGGAGTATTGTCGCATTTGAACCTACCCACACATTGCGCCCCAAGACTATCGGAGCCGGATAAGTGAAGCGGCGGTTCTCGGGTTCAAGTCCGTGGTTGAGCGTGGCAAAAACCACGTTATGGCCTATCTGACAGCCGTCGCCAAGAGTTACGCCACCGTGGTCCTGAAAGTGGCAGCAGGCGTTTATAAACACATTTTCGCCTATGTGTATGTTCTTGCCGAAGTCGGTATAGAACGGCGGAAACACTCTGAGCGTGGAGGGAACGGTATATCCCATAATCTCTGAAAGCAATGCCCTTACTTCCTCCTGAGTGTGAAACTCGGCGTTGAGCCTGAACGTAACGCGGCGCGCCTCGTTGCTCATCTCGTCCATAAAGCTGCATATCTCGGGCGTGTTCAGCGGCTTGCCTGTGGCCGCATAGGCCAAAAATTCATTCAATGTCATAATGTTATATTGTCCTTTCTTTGTTAAAATATTGCATTGTTTATGTCGTGTACGCACATTATACATCTCGTGTGTATCTCATAGTGAGCGCACATTGCAAAGGTAGCGATTATCATCCTAAAACCATATACCCGCCTGACGGATAATGTTATACCTTTTACGTTTTTACAGCCGCGGGCAATGTGCTACATGGTTTGTGCCGATTACGGGATTATAAGGCCACAACGCATTCAGCAGCCGGTAAGCTGAAAAATCAAGGGCAATATGCTTGTAGGGTGCGTTTTTTATTCTTACATTTGCATTGAGAAACATTTTATCGGCTTCATTTTATACAAAAAACAAATTATGAACATAACGGACATTCACGTGGTGTACTTCAGTGCTACCTACACCACACGCACAATAGTTAGAGAAATAGCCAAGGCCATTGGCGGAAACATCATTGAACACGACGTGACCAACGCCCTGCCCGAGGGCGAAATAACGCTAAGCGGCGACAACAGTATGCTCATCGTTGGCGCTCCTGTCTACGTGGGACGCATACCCGAGGCTGCCGCCGAGGCGCTGAAAATGGTTCACGGCAACAACACTCCTGCCGTTGCGGTGTGCGTCTACGGCAACCGCGACTACGACGACGCGCTGCTCGAGATAAAAGACACACTCAACAGCAACGGCTTCCACACGTTTGCTGCCGGCGCGTTCATAGGCCGCCACTGCATATTCCCGAAGGTTGCGGAGGGCCGTCCCGATGCTTCCGACCTTGAAAAGGCTGCCGCGTTCGGCAAGAGATGTGCCCAACTGCTCGCCGATGCTGCCGGAACAGACGCCTTGGGAGACCCTGAAGTGAAGGGCAACCGCCCGTATAAGGAGGCTCACAAGGTGCCGATGTGCCCCACGGGCGACAAGAACACATGTACTAAATGCATGACCTGCGCAAGGCTCTGCCCTGCCGGCGCGATAAGCGAGAGCGACCCTTGCAGCACAGACACATCCAAGTGCATTGCCTGCGGACGCTGCGTAGTGGTCTGTCCCCACGGCTCACGCGCCATATATCTGCCCGCTTATGCCGAAGCTGCGGCTAAATTCACAGCGGCATTCTCGGCAAGACGCGAGCCCGAAGTATTCTTCTGAAATATTAGAATGTGCTGAAATGCATGCCGAAAGGTATGCTTTTATACTCTGAAACACGGCAATTTGCAATGTAAAAGGATAGCTTTTGCACTGCAAATTGCCGATGTTTATAACATTAAAAAAAGTTTTTCTTTATTTCTGACGGCAGGTGCTTAGAGACATATTGTTACAAATTAACGGATGAAAAGCCGCAAACGCCGTCAAATAAGGCTACTCGTAATACCTGAACAGGCCGCCTTTCGACTCAACATAGCTTATCATCTCACGGAAGACTGCGTTATGGCTGAGCGTCTCAACGTTGCCGGTCATTATCATCTGGCGGCGCGCACGGGTAATGGCCACGTTCAACTTGCGGTCTATTATGTGATTGTCGTCCATGAAGCAGTTGGCTGCAAGAAACTCAAGCTGCCACCTGTTCTGCACCGTGAACGAATAGATTATCACGTCGCGCTGGCTGCCCTGATAGCGCTCTACGGTGTCTATGGATATGTCTTCAAGCTCCTTTATCCCGGTTTTTTCTATCTCCTTGCGTATCACGGCTATCTGATTGCGGTAAGGCACTATTACGCCCACGCTCTTGGCGGCGCAGAAACTGCTGCCGAGCATGGAGTAAAGACGGCTCAGAAGGTCGGCCACTATGGTTGCCTCGCTTGTGTTCACCTTGTCGGACACATCGGGACGGCGGCACGGCTGCGACGGAATGAATATCATGCGGTGAGTGCGCAGCAGAGTGTCGAACTTGTCTGCATGGCCCGTGTCGACATAATGGAGCGACGTTTCCTTCTGATGCTTCAGCGGAACAGGCTCAAGCTGCTCGCTGGCGTAGAACTCACGGCAGGGGAACTCGGCCACGTCGGGGTGCATACGGCCATGGCGGCGCAGCACACCGGTAAACTCCGTGCGGCCGGCGGCACGCTCCGTGCGCAGCAGACGCTCAAAGAGCGAGTTGCGGCAGTTGTCGAGTCCGATGTCACGCAGCGCCTCGCTGCTTACGGCCGACTCGGTTTCGCCCTGCAGCACCACAGCCGGCAGCTGCTTATGGTCGCCGACAAGGATAAAGCGGTCGATGCTGCAACGCGTGCGCAAGCCGCCTTCGTGGTCGTGAGCGGCAAGCAGACCGATAAGTCCAGGTTCAAGTATCTGCGACGCCTCGTCGACAATGGCGAGCGAGAAGTGCTTCAGACTGAACACGAAAGGCCGCGACATGAGCATTGACGTTGTGGCGGTGATGATGCGCACCGAGGATATGCGCTCGCGGATGTCTGACAGACGGGGACAGTTGCGCACGGCCTCGCCAATAAGACGATGCTTGAAACGGCGGTCGCAGCTGTACTCGCTGCCCAGCCTCAGATAGTCGAGCGAGGCATCTTCGAGCATTGCGCATATCTCGTCTACGGCCCTGTTGGTGTATGCCATGAGCAAAACCGACGCACCGGGGTGCGTAAGTTCCTCTTCAACCATAAACCTCAGAGCCATTGATGTCTTGCCCGTGCCGGGCGGACCGACGAGCAGATAATAGTCGGATGCCTGCATTGCGGCCTGCAGTATGTCGTCGTAGCTCGGATTATAGCTCTTTGTGAGCCTTACGCTTTCGTCTCTACGAGGGGTACGCTGACCGAGAAGCAGACTGCGGCGGTCGTCGGGAGCGGTGACAAACTCAAGCAGTGCGCGCGCTCCGCTACCGCCCGAAGCGTCTGTTCCGGCATGCTCTACGGCATAGACCATGGCCTTATGCATGTCGTCGGGCATATCCTCGGGATGCTGAACCTGCAGAACATCGGGGTTCTGCTGTCCGTCTGTCAGCACCACTGTTATCTCGTCGGTATGCAGCTCGTCGATGTTTCCCTTGTAAAGTATGGCGTTGCGCACATCGGGTATGCTGTCGGCACGATACTGATAGAGATAAATCATGTCGCCGCGGCGGAAGTTTGGCAAGAAGCCCTCGCCCTGTCCGGGCACGGAGAGCGTTATGCGGTCGGGCACGGAACTGCCTTCGGCACACTCCTTGGCCTTTATCGTAAGGCCGGTATATATATTGCCGGTCTCCAGCTTTTCTGCCAGCGGCATGTTCCAGAGGTCGGCCGAACAGCTCGTTACGCCTTCCTGCGAGCCTACCTTGCCTAAGAGCTGCTCACGATATACGAAAGTCATCATGCGGCAGAAATACTCACGTTCGAGCGGCGGCATGGCTGCCAGCGGCCCCGTTACGGCCTCTATCTGCGGCAGAAGGTAGCGCTGAAAGAACGACGAAGCGGTCTTTGTGGTGTTGAGCGTGGCAGGCGTAAGCTCGGGCAGCACGCTGTCGAAGCCGTCGAGGGCTATGTCGAAGTCGGCAGCGACAATCTTGTTGCGCAGACTGATGGCCTCGGCAAAGAGCTTGCGATAGAAAGCTACGGCAAGGAAGCCCTGCGCCGGGGGATATTTAGAATAGAGCAGACGGATGTCTGTCTTGTTGAAACCGAGGTTGAAGTTGTATCTCAGCACGCCGTAATAGAGCAACAGCTGAACATAATGCGGCTCAAGCTGCAGGCCCTTGCCGCCCGACTGTGCGGCGCGCTCTATGTTGAGGTTGCGCCCCGACTTCTGCTCTACAAGCAGGCGGAAGTCGGTGGTCATGAGGTCGACACGGCCCTGAAGGCCAAGACGCTCGCAGACGAACGACGGCTCGAGCACGACGCGGCGGCGGTCGTAGTCGGCAAACATCGCGCTCACGGCGGCGTTGATGTTGGATGCCTGCACGGCGGCGTTGGCCTTGAACACGGCAGGATTGAAGTCGGTGCAGGTTGAATATTCGAGAGCCTTCTCGCTGAAACTCGATTTCAGTGTAGACGCCATGCTGTAAGTGCCACTGCTGTTGACAATATCGTCGAGCACGCTGCCGGCAAGATTACCGAGCAGTATGGCCTGACTGTTGGCGCGCGGCTTCATGCGGTCGAGGGTGTATATCAGCGGATGATGGCCGTACTCCTTGAAACATGAGGCAATAGAGCTGATGTCGATAAGATAGTCGGGCTCTACGATAACGAGCGAAGGCACGATGATGTCGCATCTCACTTCGCCCTCGCTGCCGCTGTATGTGCATGAGCCGGCGAGCTTGCAGTCGAGCAGGTTGAGCTGCATGCCCTCGCGCAGCAGTTCTGAAAGATAAGTTAGGTCGTCGGCCGTATAATCGGCAGCAAGCATAGCTCCGCCGAGCACGTCTTCGGCCGACACATAGATATATTTGCCGTCGAACGCCCTTACTATGCATCTCACGTATCTTACGTCGGTGCCTTCGGCCTTGGTGTAAGGCTTGCGCTCGGCAGGCAGCACACGGAGCAGCTCGCCCGGCACGTCGGTGCCCGTAACGGCGGAGATGAAGCGGCTGAGGGCGCGCATGTCGTAGAAGAAGTCTTCGCGCGAGAGCGGCTCACTGTGGTTGGTATGTCGGCGCATGGCCTGTACAGCCACCCAGTCAGGCAGCTTGACGTTGTGCCTCTTGCACAGATAGTCAACCTGCGAAAAGAGGTTACCGAAGGCCTGTCCCGTGTCGCGCAGTCCCTCATGGCAGGTCAGCACCAGCGTCTCGTGCGCCATCTTGTTTACGCTCTGCGCATCGGCCGTATCGTAAAGGCGCGTAAGTTCTAAAACGCGAGAAAAGAGTTCACTAATCATAATCCACGTTTATAATTCACGTTTATAATTCACAATTCATAATTGGGCAAATTCTAACTTCGTTTCATAATTTGAACGAGACATCACCCAATATCGTATATTCCATATATAGAATAACACCCTCCCAATTATGAATTATGAATTATGAAACGAAGTTCGGCATTAGCCAATTATGAATTATCACTGTCCTCCCAGTCTGCTGAAAAATTCTATTATCTCCTCCCAAGTCTTGAAGGTTTCGCTTCCAAACTTGATGAGCGTGCCCATGAAGTCGGCTGCGCCATACTCGTCAGACGGGTCGATGAGGTAGTCGCCGTAGATAAGGTCCTTGCGGTTGGTGAACACAAGGTGCTGCCATGCCGGAACGTTTACCACGTCTTCGGCCCAGCGCATCACTTCGGCAATGTATTCAGAGTCGTAGGCAGGCGACGGAGCAACGATGTACATGGCGTAATGCTCAAAGAGATAGCGGAACGCCTTCATAGCGCTCGACATCTGATTGCCGCGCGCGTCGCGCAGCGTGTCGATGCTGACGTATATTATAGGGCGCTCGCGGTGCTCCTGCCTGTCATCTATCCACTGCACTACGGGCAGCACGGAGTGGAGCAAAATCTTGTCGTTCATGCGGTGCTCGCCGTGAAAGCTGATGGCGTTGCGGTAGTGCTGCGAGAACAGGTCGCGCGTGTGCACCACGGGGTCTTCATCGCCAAACAGGCCGTAAACCCTGTCGCGGCTCTCCTCCCCGGTTACGCCGGCAAAGCATTTGGCGGTAATCTCCTTATACTCCTCCACGAGGGCCTTGGTAACTATAAACTCCTGCACGCCGTCCTGACGTGGATTAAGAAAGGTGTTCTTGCCCAGCATGCCGTGCTTCAGCATGGTGTCGCCCATCTGAAAGGCAGGATTTACGAGTATGCGGTCGTATCCGTAGAGCATCTCGGCATACATTCCGCCCATCGACGTACCGATAATCAGGTCGGGATTTTCTGTCTCGCAGGTACGGTGAAGCAGATCTATGGCCTCTGAGGGGTGCAACGGCAGGTCGGGGGCCACTACGGTGGCACCGGGCAGCATCTCGCGGATTTTTATTACAGTGCCCGACTGTCCCGATGAGCTGAAGCCGTGAACATAAAGTATTTTCTTTTCCTTCATTATCTCGGGAAACTGTATGGCGTAGTTATTTTCCATTGTTTTTACAAGCTATAAACTGTGTTACTCTGACGGGATGCAAAGTTAATGAAAATATTTCTCACGGAGAAAGGCGCGGCAGGGATAAAGCCTTAAAAAATCGGAACATTGGCAGACGCAATGCAAAAGGGCATCTTTTGCATTGCGAAAGGTGCCCTTTCAGGCTGCAAAAGGCGGTCTTTCAGAGACTAAAATATGGCCTTTTGCAACGCATTGAATATCAAGGCGTTACAAAGACAGATAAAAGACAGGCGAAAACGGGGCCGCAACTGCGTTTTGACCATCCGACACATGTATTCATAATGGTTTACTTACAAAAAGAAACGGCACGCCTGACGTACGATGCCGGGCGTGCCGTTGATGTGTGATGCGCCATGAGGGGCGCATGCTGTTGCATGATTTAGCGCACGATAACCTTCTTGATTGTGCCGTCGCTCATGCGGATTATGTTGATGCCGCGCTGCGGAGCATTGAGCATCTTGCCGTCGAACGTGTAGCGGCCGGTTTCCTCAGCCTTGGCGCCTTCAACGGCCTCAATGTCTGTAGTCTCGCTGATTTCTACGCTTACAACGGTCTCGGCCAGCTTACCGTTAGAGTTAATCTGGATGGTTATGTCGGCCTTGCCTGCCTTGAGCGGAGTTATCACGAGGTTGCCGTCGGCCATTTCGGCCTTCAGCACATTTTCGTTGCTTATTTCCTTAATGGTCTTCACTATGGCAGCGTCCATGTTGTCGGCATCAGTGGCCACGTCTTTCAGCGAAACGGTGGTGCCGCCCTCTGTTGTAAGACTTACAGGCTCGATATCAGCAACAACGGGAGCCTCGTTGTCGGGGAATACCGGAAGCGACGGGAACCAGTAGTTGCTTATCATTGAATATTCGGCAATCTGCCTGCCCTCGTTGTCGTATTTGCGCACAACGTATGTCGGGTCGCCGAAACCTTTGTAAAGGCTTACTATGGCTTCGTCGGTAACAGGGTCTACGCGGAACGAGCATCCGTAAATCTGCCAGCCGTCAGTATCGTCGTTATAGTCGATGAACGTGCTGAAGGTGTTGCTGTTGATGTCGTATTTGTAGACAGCCTTGCCGCTAAACCAGCTGCTGTTTCCGCCGTTCCAGTAAAGCACGTTGTTCTGCTTGCTGGCGCAGAAGCAGTCGGGTGTCCATGCGTACCATGAGTTAGCCGGACCGAATATGCCGTCGGGACACTCTATGATGCTTTGTTCGAGTGTTGCGGGGTTAAGTCTGACGATGCGTGTGTCGGCCTGGCCCGAACCTGACGATGCTGCCAAGCTGAGCCACAGATTGCCGTCTTTTGACAGTACTACAGAGCCGAAGCCCCATCCCTCGGGAGCCTCAACGGTCTGCTCAACTTCGTCGGTTGCGGGATTGATGACGAGCAGTCCGTTCTTCTGATGAACGGCAAACACGCGGTCGTTAACGCGCACCATATTGCCAATCTGTCCGCCGTAGAGCTGCTGATACGGGTCATCGCTGTCGTTGCCGGTTCCGCTCACGCTGCCCGTAATCTCCAGTTTGTCGAGGTCGAGAATGTAGATGCCGTTGCTTGTGCCCACATAACCTTTATGTTCGTCAACTCCGAGGAATCCGCGGCCGTCGGCAATGCTTGTGCCTTTATCGTCAACAGAGATGTTCTCAATCTGTTTCAGCACCTTCATGGTCTTTGCGTCGCATACGGTTATGCGTCCTCCTGTGATGCTTGCGCCCGGGTCTTTAGCCTGCTTTGCTATAAAATAGAACTTGTCACCGTAAATAGTTCCATATTGGTTGGTGCATCCAAGCTCAACGCCCGGATTCTCCTTCTGTACCACCCGGTAAATCCACTCGCCTTCATCGGTAAGGAAATTAACTGTAGAATTTTGATGTCCATACCAGTCTTCGTTTACAATAAATGTTCCTTTCGTATAGTCAACCAAAGGCTGCGCCTCATCATATACAAGTTGACAAGCACCACTGTGTGTGGCTTTGGTATAGTCTACCGAAAGACCTTTAATGTCAGTATTTGGCCATGATATGCCTTCTATAACAGTATTAGCAGGAAGATGATTATATGCAAGCCCTCCCTTTATCACGTAATATTCACCATCCTGTAATGAAAGTATCGGTTCAAGTTCCTCTCCTATAATGTCTGTCTCTTGCAGACGGCTGTCTGTCGTTGCAGTTAACGTACCCTCAATCACGTTGTAGCCGAGTGATTTCACATCGGAAGCACTGTCACCTCTCTTTATTTGTATCGTCACGCCACCATCCTTGGTCGATGTATTACCCTCGAATACGCAGTTCACGAAGTGCACTTCAGGACAGTTTGCGATTGTCAAACCACTGCCGTTGCCAGCCTCGTTCCCCTCAAAGGTACATGACACAATGTTAGCATTGACCGATTTGCCTTGCGGCATATCCTTGATATACAAAGTGCCTGTCTTTGTAGACTTTGTGTTTTTGTTACCGGAAAACCTACATCCGCTTATCAGGACATTTGTGTCAAATCCTGTTTTAAAACGGCTATATCCCACGGCTGTTCCATCGCTAGCGCTTTGTATGTTTTCAAATGTGCAGTTTTCAACAGTAAGATTGATGTCCTGAGCATTTATGGCTTGATTGTCTGCCCCTCTAAAAACAAAATCCTTGATTATCACACTTTGAGAGCTTTGGGGGCAATAAAAATAGGCATCAGTTACAACACCATTGCCGATAAGTGTCAAAGACTTGTTAATTTCTATCGTTCCAACATAATTCAGAACCTCATTGCGCATTCCGGGAGCAAATGACACAATGTCACCGTCTTTAGCCTTCTCAACATCAGCCAAGAAACTCTCCCATGAACGGGCGGTATTATATGTAACAGGCTCCGTGGGTTCTTCATCTACACGTGCAGGCATGGACGTTGCAACACCCAACGGCATGGTAACATACTCAACCTCACCGCTCATGTCGTTGCTGTACCACACGTCCATATCCGACATAAACGACCAACCGTCAATGCAACCGTCAGACAGTTTTCTCGACGATGCACCTAAGCCGGAATAGCTGTAAGCATTGTCAATGTCGTCGGTTACCCAGTAACTCCAATAACCGTCATACCAGCCGGCACACCAATGGTCTTGTGTATCGTTGGAAGTCCAGCTGTCAAAATCGTATTCAGCAGTATTACAAATTCCATCAGTAAGGGCATAGCTTGTGCCATTCTTAATCAATGAGATGTTGCCGTTACCATTAAGGTCGTACCCTATTCCACCTATCGCAGCACCATATTGGGAGTTTCCGTAGACAAGCATGTAAAATCGAGGATCTTCCTTAGCCACGGCACGCAGCATGGCTTCTCCCGTACCGTCTGCTTCATCAGACCAACGATACCCCCAAACAAGATTTTTATTACCACCTTTTCCATCATCCCATTTGACGACAAGGGCAGAAATACTATCCCCTTCACCGACCCAATATGTAACCATATCAAAATCGATGTTCGGATAAACCACAGCTGGTTCTGACTTCACACCGCTCTTAACCTGAGAATGCGGAATGCCCTGCACACTTGGATGTTGCGCGAATGACATCACGCTGAAAAGCATCGCAAGTACTAAAAAGTCAATTTTCCTTTTCATAAAAATCACTTTAAGATTAAACATATATATTATTAAAACACTATTATTCTTTTCTTCTAACAACAATAGGGTATTCCTGAACAGAGGATTTGATTTCTATATGAAGATCCTGCGCACGCGAAATCTCTGTTGAGGTCTCGCCTATCCATCCGCAATATTGGTTTACGCCGGTATAGACGCGTATGAAGTCGGCCCCCGGCAGGCTCACCCTGTTGCCCTGTCTGTCCACAGCCCAGCCTATGTCAAAGCTGCACAGGTCGGTAGAATCGTTGGGATGATTGTCGGCATAGCCCCACGGATAAGAGTAAAGCACATAGTAAGAACCCCATCCGCTAACGTCCTTGCCGTTGTCGGGCAGCCGCGTTCCACTGAACGTAAGCTCGTCGGCATCAACCCATTCGGGCCAGTAGTTCTGCGTGTGGTACATGTTTTTATACACATGCCCGCGGTTGCCACGGTTGTCTTTCCATGGAATGTAGAGCGTGTCGGTAAGCGTTCCCGAAGCGTCGGGAATCGGATTGTGCTCTACCGGACGACTGTACGTTATGCCGTAGTTCTTTATCGTGGCGCTGTTGCCGTACTCGCTGCCGGCAAGCTCATACCATTCGTCGTCGTCAGGGCGGCCGTTCATGTTGCGGTCGAAAGCCACCATAACTATGCCCGGCTCGCAACTGCCGCCCCGCTGCTCGGCATACCCGGGAATGTCAGAGTAAAAGGAATTGCCTTTTATATAAAAATCTTTCTCGCCGGGCACGTTCACGACGGTATGGTCGAAAGCAAACGTTACGTATCCCCCATAAGCCCCGAGGGTTATCATCACGTCGTTCACGAGGTCGTCCTCAGCCTTCTGGCGCATTGTCTCAGTGTCGTCGCCGGGCTCATAGATGGGCATTGTGTTGACAAACTGGCCGGGAGCGGGGCAATATTCATACACGCTGGCAGTATAGGGGCTATACTCAACCTCCTCGTGAAGCACCGTTATGGGGAACGTGTGCTTGTATCCGCGCCCGCCGTCGTCAAGCTCGAAGGTAAGCAAATACTCGCCTTCGTTCCGCGCGAGGAATATATACTCGCGGTCGGTGGAGATAAGCGAGTCGGCACCCGATGCCGTCCTGATGGTCCAGCGGTAGGAGTCGCCGGTGTAGGCAGGAGCAAGCCTGAGCTTCTTCATGCGCTCTATGTAGTAATAGTCGTTAAGTCCTGAACTTACATTCTCCGCGTCGCGCTCGCACGAACACGGCAAGACTATGGCCGCAACCGCTGCACACAAACTGAAGATATGCCTGATTTGAGTAATATTTTTGTTCATACTGAATTATTTTAAAGAGCCTTTGACAAAGCACATGTGTGCCGGAATGTCGCCCGTGCGCACGCTCCACTTGTGTTTTCCGTCTTTCGAATAGCAGTGAAGCACTCCGCTCGACACGTAGTTTTTGGCGTCGGTGATGTATATGTCGCCCGTGTCGGGGTGTATGCTGATGCCGTACGGAATGGTTATGTCGGCCTGCGTGCCGTCGGTTATGAACGAGTCGCTCACACGCTGCATCGTCTCTGTATTTATTATTCCGTAGGTTATGGTGTTCTGCTGGGTGTAGTTGTTCCACTCGGTGCTGTAGTAATAGAGCGAGTCGCCGCTGATGCAGAAGTTCGAGCAGGGGATGTTGAGCGTATCGGTTACTTCCATCTCGTTGCGTCCTTTCTTCTTTTGCAGCACGTAGAGATTAGAACTTATCGTTTCATAGTCGCCGCGCGACGTTACCCAAAGCCGTCCGTGGCTGTCGGCCTTGACGCGGTGTAGGTTTATTCCGACGGGTATCTTCTGCATCTGCCTGAACCCTTCAAACTCTATCACCGACACGGTGTTGTCGTAGTTGGGCGCCATGTAGCCGCCGGAGTTGGCCACATAGAGGTATTCGCCGAGCACTTCGAGCTCTTCGGGCTGGTAGCCCACGGTGCATTTGTCTACCACCTTTAGCGTGAGCGTGTCCACTTTGTACACAGCGCCCTTGACGGCGTTGGGATTATTGAGCTGAACCGGCCCCACGTAAGAGCTTACGTAGGCGTGGCCGCGGTAGAAGTTTACGTAGCGGCAGTTGGGTATGTCCACCTGAGATATGCGCACTCCGGTGCGCGCGTCGAGCACTTCCATCTTGTTGGAACAGTTGACCACAACGTAGAGTTTTGAGCCGTAAACCCGTATGTCGTTGCCCACGTCGCCCAGTTCCTTTATAACATGGGGATTGCGTTCGGCGTAGAGGTTGCGCACATAGTAGCCCTGCACGAAGTCGAGATAGTCGAGCGTGCACTTGTTGCTGCCCATGTTGCCCTCGTTGAGTAGGTACATACCTACGACATCGCTGCCTTCGGGCACGGTTACGGGCAGTATGTCGTACTCCGTAGGCACCACGACCTCGTCTTCACGGCAGGCCGAAAACAGAACAAGCGATACGGCCGAAATAATTAGAAGAGCAGCTTTCCTCATCACATTTCAAAACTTAAGGTAAGACGATAGTTGCGCTTGGGCATGGGATAGTTGAGTATCACGTCGTAGTCTTGACTGAAGAGATTGTTCACTTCGAGCTGAACCTTGGCCGAATAGCGGCTCCAGCGGAAACTGCGCGCAATGGAGACGTCGCTCGTGTACCACGGCTGCGTGTGGTTATACACGATGTTTTCCTGCTGATTGTAGCGCTCGCCGGTGTAGATAAAGCTGTAGTTAAGGCTCCATGAGCGCCATGTTGCCTGAACGATGGCCGAGCCGCTGTGCCATGGTATGTAGGGTATCTGGTCGCGATAGTAGGTGTCGGCCGGACTGGTTACGTCGATTGCTTCCTGATAGGTGTACTGAAGTTTGCCGGTGATATAGAGGTCGCGCAGCGGATTGAGCGTGAGCGAGCCGGTCAGGTCGATGCCGGTGATGCGCACACGGCCCAGATTGAGCATGGTCCAGCGGAACTGCGCGCCCTTGGGATACGCCACAATCTTGTCGCGGACGAAGTTGCGGTAAGCATCGGCATGAAGGCTCCATTCGGTCAGGAAGCCGCGACTGCGGCGACTGTCGTAGGCAAAACCGATGTTGTATTGGGTGGTGTATTCGGGCCGCAGCTGCGAGTTGCCCATGTCGGCATAGTAAAGGTCGTTGAACGTCGGCATGCGGAAACTGCGCTTGGCAAAGGCGCGGAGCGTAAAATCGGAGCTGCCGAAGGGCGCCCACGACAGGAAGAAGGCGGGAGTAAGCACAGTCTTGTCGCCTGCCGACTTGGCCAGACGGGTGCGGTCGTGAACGTAGTTGAGCACAAGGCTGCCCTGCATCTTGACGCGGCCGAGGGTAATGGCGGTGGCTGCCGAGAGGAAATGGTGCCAGCGGGTGGGATAAACAAAGCCGTACATATCGGCATCCATCGTGTTCCACTGCACGTCGTAGGCGGCAGAAATGTCCCAAAATTTAGTGATGTTATACAGATGTGACGACGACAGATACAGCTCCTTCTGCCGGTAAACGTTGTCGATCATCATCACGGTGGTGTCCTTGTTGACGTATTTGGTGAGATAATAGGCATACTTGGCCATGAGGCGGGTGTGATAACGGCTGCCGAAATCTTTCTGTATTGAGCCTTGCACAAACGAGTTGTTGTCCCAGATGCGCTCACCGCGGCGCCACACATTGTTGACAATGGCCCCCGGCACGCCTCGCTCCGAGGTGTAGTTGTATGCCTTGAGCATCCACTCGCCGCCGCTGATGGTGCCGAACAACGCGCCTTCCATGCGCGTGGCGCGCACGTCGCCGTTCTGTCTTACGGCGGTGGTGTCGTACATTATCTCGTCGGTCATGACGGCCTTGCGGCGGTAGCGGAACTTATACTTGCCGCTGCTGCTGAGCCACTCGCCGCTGAACGACGCCGACACCTTGTCGGAAAGACGCAGCTCTATGAGCAGGGCGGGGTTGACAAGGTCGAACGAACCTGTCTTCAGCGTGGCCTTGAGATGATAACTGGTGCTGTCGGCAAACACGGGGCGGCGCGTCCACATATATATGGAGCCGGCGGAATTGAAGTCTTTTGCCGACTGGAATATCTGGCTCTTCTGTCCGTTGTAGAGCGATATTGCCTGCATGTTGTCGAGCGAGAACATGCCGAGGTCCACCTGTCCGTTCTGCGCGTTAGACAGCTGTATGCCGTCGTAGAACACTCCCACGTGGTTGGTGCCCATGCTTCGTATGTTGACGGTCTTGATGCCGCCCACGCCGCCGTAGTCCTTCAGCTGCACGCCGGCGAAGAACCTCAGCGCGTCGGCCACGCTGAGACTGTTCAGCCGCTGCAGTTCTTCTCCCTGCAACTGCTGCGACGGAATTACGCTATGCCGGCTGCTGCCGAGCACCACCACTTCGTTAAGCCTGTGCACACTGTCGAGACGGCTGACATGCTGCTGGGCACAAACCGTTAAGACAGCCATGCACAAAGGCATAATGGCCAATCTTTGTTTCATAAGATGTCAATTATGTTCTCCTGAGGCCTAATCCACGAGGCCGTCGAAGACGGTAAAAAACGCAAGGCAGGTCTTCTGACTTACCACCCGGATGCGAACGCCTTCCCGAAAAAATGTCAGTGGCTTCATTGTTCGCACCCTAAGATAAGGGCGGCTTACAGCAGCGGGTCTGTCCGGGATTCTCACCCGGTTCCCTTTTAATCGCCATAAGGCGAACCGTTGCGTGGGCAAAGATAAATGATTTTATATTATATGCACCATGTTTTTACATAAATATTTCAAATTTAACACATCTGCATGTAAACATCGGGTTGACAGACGTAACAACGCGGAACATCGGCACAAAACACAAGAATGACAGCCGGAACCTGAGCCAATACACAGAGACTGAAGGACGGAAAGCAACAGGATGAAAGACCGGCTGACGCCTATGGAAGGACATGGCAAAAGCAGCATGAATGTAAAAGGCCACGTTTTGAGACGTAAAAGGCCTTTTAGACTGCAAAACACGGCCTTTCAGAAGTCGAAAGACGGCCTTTTGCAACACATTGGAATTCAGCATGTTACAAAAGCGACAAAATCATAACGGACAATATCGGATAAAGGACACGACAGCCGGCACAGACGGGAAAGATTCAGGGCGGCACGCTGCAAGAAAAACATTGCAGCATGCCGCCCTGAACGGTATGTTATTAAAAACTGAAAAAGGCCGTAAGCCGTAAACGGGACAAGCCTGCGGCTCTATCCCAAGGTTATATTCTCTACATCCACGCTCTCATGCAGGAAGAGCTGAGCCGACTCGCGGAACTTGTCGGTGTTCTCCGTGGTGAGATAATGGCACAAGCCGTTCTTTGTACACTTGGCCTCAATGTCGGGATGGCGTACAAAGTAGTCTTTAAGGCTGTTGGACACATACTCGCCCTGCGGAACAATCTTGACGCCGCGCGGCGTGTACTTCAGAATCTTGTTGAGCAACAGCGGATAGTGGGTGCAGCCGAGAATGATGGAGTCGATCTGCGGGTCGCGTATCATAAGGTTGTCGATACGTTTCTTTACAAAATAGTCGGCACCGGGACCGTCGTACTCGTTGTTCTCAACCAGCGGAACCCACATAGGGCAAGGCTCGCCCGTAACAGTGATGTCGGGAAAGAGCTTCTTTATCTCGAGCACATAACTCTCGCTCCTGATTGTTCCTTCCGTGGCCACAATGCCCACGTGGCGGCTCTGGGTGATGCTGCCTATGCATTCGGCCGTGGGACGGATTATACCAAGCACACGTCGGTTGGGGTCGAGTCCGGGCAGGTCGTTCTGCTGAATTGAGCGCAAAGCCTTTGCCGAAGCAGTGTTGCAGGCAAGGATAACGAGGTGACAACCCATGCTGAAAAGCTTTATTACGGCCTCACGCGTAAACTGATATACAACGTCGAACGAGCGCGCTCCGTAAGGCGCACGGGCGTTGTCGCCAAGATAAAGATAATCGTAATGAGGCAGAATGTTGCGCATCTGATGCAGAATGGTAAGTCCGCCGTAACCCGAATCGAACACTCCTATTGGCCCCGGTTTATCAGAAAGCTGCATAAACACTAAGATTTAAAATAACATAAGGATGAGAACTGACTGTCTGCCGCCGGCAGGCAACAATAACATGATATACGCGCTACATATATAAATGCCGGCTGAAAGAAAAGAGCCAAACACAAGACACGGCAAGACGGATGCCCTGTAAGCACACCTCGATTAGGAATACAGCATGCCGGAAAGCGCGCAGTACACGAACAAGAAGAGCCAAGGCGACCCCAAAGAGCCGCCTGGAAATTATTTTTCAAGATAAGTAAACATGTTGCGCACCAGCGTACTTATATCTTCACCGCTTGCTGAGTCGATATAAGGAACGGCATCATTGTCGGTGTTAAGTATAAAGGCATATCCGCGCTCGCGGCCCATCTGACGCAATATTTCGTTAAGGCGTTTCTTCAGGGGTGCATACATGTCGGCCTCGGCCTGCTCGAGCAGACGGGCAGCTTCTTTCTTGAAAGACACACTGTTGTTGAGGAGCTCTTGCAGCTCATACTGTCTTTTTTTCAGGATAGAAGGCGCAAAGTCTTTCTGCCCCTCAAGAAACGACTCATACTTCTGGTTAAACTCATCTTCAGAGCGCTTCGTCTCGTTGGCATACTGCCGTTTAAGCTCAGCCAGACTCTTCTGCATGTCGGCATAGCCCGGCATGGCCTTGATGGCCTCGCTGTAGCTTAGATAACCAAACTTAACCTGAGCATCCACCGCAACGGCCGGCAGGAGCAACAACAAAAAAAGAACAAGTTTTTTCATAGAGTCATCTTTAAAACGTCAAAGCGCCGCCTCCCTGATGGAAAGCAGCGCTTGATATAGAGTTTAATTATTTCAGTTTATTCATTTCAGCTTTCACATCTGCCGTAACATCCTTGCTCAGGGTGTCGCTGATGTAAGGTATGCCGCCCGATACGTCCATAATGTAAACATATCCGCCGTTCTTGCCTACGTTCTTAATGGCAGTCATTATCTTGTTCATGATAGGCTGCATCTTCTCCTGCTGAGCCTTCTGCAGTGCCTGCTGATTGTCCTGCAGTGCCTGCTGATATTTCTGGAACAGCTGCTGCAGAGAAGCCTCAGTCTCTTGTCTCTTTGTCTCGTTCATTGTGCTCTTTGTACGGTCGTACTCGTCAGACTTCTTCTGGATTTCATCCTGCATGGCCTTCATATCATTCTCATACTGCTTTGACTGAGCTTCAAGCTCGCCACGTGCCTTGATAAACTCCGGAAGGCTCTGCATGATAGCCTGTGCGTCAACATGTCCGAACTTTGCGTTCTGGGCAAACAGCGACAGCGGTGCGCACAGCAACAACATTAAAATTAGTTTTTTCATTTCTTAATTGCAATTTTTATATTTAAATGTTTATTATTTGTCTGCAAAGATAATGCAAGCAGCGAGAACTACAAAATAAAAGGGTGTGAAATGCGTTTTTATTTTGTATTTCGGCAGCCTATCCTATCTTGTTAAAGCACAACATGTTAGTTTGAGTACCCCAACTTGGACAAAACTTCGTTGCTGATGTCTATCTTCGGCGAGCCGAAAATTATGCTCGTGTCTGACGCACGGTCGAGTATGAGCGAATAGCCACGCAAATCGGCAATGTCCTTAACAGCATTGTAAATCTCTTCCTGAATAGGAGTCATCAAGCTGGTGCGCTTCTTGAAGAGCTCGCCCTCCGGGCCGAAATACTTGCGCTTCAGCTCGCTGGCCTCCTTCTCCTTGTTCATTATGGCTTCCTGACGTTCCTTTTTCTGCTCTTGCGAGAGGAACACCACCTCGTTCTGATAGTTCTTGTACATGGTCTGAGCCTCTGTGTTGAGGGCGTCAACCTCAGCCTGCCACTTCTTGGCTACCTGAGTGAGCTGCTCGTTGGCACGCTCATAGGCCGGAATATTCTTCAGGATATACTCCATGTCAACAAGAGCAAACTTCTGCGCACTGGCAGTAAAGGCTACGGCCAGCATGGCAAACATCATCAATATCTTCTTCATACTTTCTTCTCCTTATTATAAATTAAACTGACAAAACCGACGTGACAGATACGCCTATATGTCCTGACGGCCAATTTATTAACTCTCTATGTTATGCGCCCGGCAATCAGGCGATTAGAACTCCTGACCGAGGATGAAGTGGAACTGAGAGCCACCCTTGGTGCCGAACACCTTGTCGAAACCGTAAGCCCAGTCGATACCCATAAGACCTACCATCGGCAGGAATATGCGCACGCCGATACCGGCAGAACGTTTCATGTCGAACGGGTTGAATTTCTTGGCATCGTTCCATGCGTTACCAGCCTCGAGGAAGCCCAAGCCATAAATTGTGGTGTTGCCGAGCAGGAACGGATAGCGGAGCTCAAGCGTGAAGCGGTCGTAGGCATAACCCTCATATCCGTAAGGAGTAAGGCTTCCGTTGTCGTATCCGCGCAAGCCGATAGTCTCCTCGGCATAGCCCGTTGAATAACCGCTCATACCGTCACCACCCATATAGTAGGTCTCGAAAGGCGACTTCTTGTATTTGTTGTAAGAGCCCAAAATACCAAACTCAACACGGGTCATGAGCACAAAACACTTCTGTCCGTTGGTAAGAGCCGTGTATGTCTTGGCGCGGAACTTCCACTTGTGATACTCAACCCAACGGTATTTCTCCTGTTGTTCTGCTGTATAATTCGGCGATTTTGAATTTGTAGCAAGATTCTTGTAATCCTTGTTGTCGAACAGTGACCATGGCGGAGTGATAGACAGAGAAGCCATAAACTCTGAACCACGGCGCGGGAAGAGCTGGTTGTCGGTTGAAACACGCGACAGGGTGATGCCCAGGTTAAGGTTGTTACAGTTACCGTTGGTAACGATAAAGTACTGCCAGTTTTTCAGCATATAGCGCTGGTAGGCAAGTTCGACAGACAACTGGAAGTAGTCGTCAGGCCAGCGCAGACGCTTACCCCATCCCACTGACACACCGAGCAGCTTGACATACTTGTCGGGGTCGTAGAAGTTTTCATAATAATTATTGTAACTGTTTCCGTAACCGTAAAGGTAGTTATAATAATTATTCATGTAGGCGCTGTTGTAATAGTTGCTCGACACGTCGGTCTGCTTAGAGAAGTAAGCTCCGACGGTGAACTGTATAGGACGCTTTCCGCCGAACCAGTTGGTTGAGTAAGAGGCGTTGTACGACTGATAATACGTACCGTTGGTCTGCGCTCCTATTGAAAGCACCTCGCCGTCGCCCACGGGCAATATTCCGCGGTGCTCCTTATTCTTGTTGAACAGATTGGCCATCGAGAAGTTATTGAGTTTCAATCCGATACGTCCTATGACACCCGTCTGTCCCCATCCGAGCGAGAACTCCACCTGGTCGTTCGACTTCTGGACAAGATCCCAGTTGATGTCAACGGTTCCGTTCTCATAGTTAGGCTTAACGTCAGGGTTAATCTGCTCAGGGTCGAAGTGTCCCATCGATGCCATTTCACGTGCCGAACGCATAAGAGCTTCCTTAGAGAAGAGGTCGCCCGGCTTTGTTCTTAGCTCACGGCGCACAACGTTTTCATAAACGCGCGTGTTGCCGTTGATGCGCACGCGGCTGATATGAGCCTGATTGCCTTCCATTATACGCATCTCAAGGTCGATAGAGTCGCCCACTATGTTTACTTCAGTAGGCTGGAGGTTGTAGAACAGATAACCGTTGTTCCAGTACTCATTGCCCACGGCATCCTCATCCTCAGAGAGTCGCTTGTGCATGAGTTTCTGGTTATATACATCACCTTTCCTCATACCGAGGATACGGCTCAGATAGTCGGTTGAGAACACCGTGTTACCCACCCATGTGATGTTTCTGATATAATATTTCTTTCCCTCATCTACCTTCAGGTATATGCTTACATGCTTGTCGTCAACGTTCCACACGCTGTCTTCAACTATCGTTGCGTCGCGGTAGCCAAGCTCGTTATATTTGTCAATAAGGTTCTGCTTGTCTGTCTTATAGCGTTCGGGGGTATATTTCTTCGACTTCAGGAACGATGACAGTTTACCTGCCTCATGAGTTTTAGAAAAAGCACCTTTGGTGAAGAGGGTACCCTTTATCTTTGAGTCGCTCAGGTTATCGTTGCCTTCAATGATAATCTGGCGCACCTTCATTTTTTCTTTCTTATCGATTACAACGTCGAGGATTACCTGATTTTTGTTTGCTACATCATCGCGCTGGCGTATGCTTATGTCGGCATTCTTATAACCTTTGTCGTCAAAATAGTTTTTAGCCAGCAGTTCGGCACGGTCTATCATGTTAGGCGTAATCTGACTGCCCTTCAGCAGTCCGAGCTTTGCCTCAAGGTCTTCACGCTCCGACTTCTTGACACCGATGTAGTTAATCGTTGAAACACGCGGACGCAGGGCAAGATAGAAATGCAGATAAATCTTGTCGCCTACGATAGAGTCGGCTGCAATCTGCACTTTTGAAAACAGTCCGTGCTTCCAATAGCGCTTCACGGCCTCAGTAATCTCCTGTCCGGGAAGTTCTATTTTCTGGCCAACAGTAAGGCCGGAAATACCCGCAAGCATGTAATCTTCATAACCTTCCACGCCAGAAACTGCGATGCCGCCAAGAACACCGGAACGCGGAGTGCCCGCATAAGAGATTTCAGGATTAACAATCTTTTCCTGCGCTACAGCCCCAATGCTGAAAAGCAATGCAGCAAGCAGTGCCAAGCATCCTTTGATTCTGTCCATCTTATATGTTTGTTGTCTTGTATATTAATTATCGTTTTCAACTTGCGCCTCGGTCTTGCCGAAACGTCTCTGGCGCTTCTGATAGCTTGCGATGGCCTCACAGAGACACTGCTCGTTGAAGTCGGGCCAATAGGTGTCGCAGAAATAAAGCTCTGAATAGGCTATCTGCCAGAGCAGATAGTTGGATATGCGCACCTCGCCGCCCGTGCGTATCAGCAGGTCGGGGTCGGGCATAAAACCGGTCTGCATGTGGTCTGCCACGACATTCTCGTCGATTGCGTCGATTGCAAGCCGTCCTTCTTTCACCTCTGCGGCGATATTCCTTACGGCATTGGTTATCTCCCACTTTGACGAATAGCTGAGAGCCACCACCATTGTCATGGCGCTGTTGTCCTTAGTGTGCTCCATTGTCTCGCCAAGTTTCTCCCTGACCTGAACCGGAAGCCTTTCTATATCGCCTATAACACGGAAGCGCACGTTGTTCTTCATGAATATCTCGTCCTCAAGCGCCGTGAGCACAAGGCCCATAAGTGCAGCCACCTCGTCGGCCGGACGGTTCCAGTTTTCGGTTGAAAAGGTGTAAAGTGTAAGATACTTCACGCCAAGCCTGACACACTCTGAGGTGATACGTCTAACCGACTCCACCCCGGCCTGATGGCCGTAGCTTCGTACTTTGCCGCGCTCTGTGGCCCAGCGGCCGTTGCCGTCCATGATGATGGCAATGTGCTGCGGTATGCGGTTCATGTCAATCTTTGTCTCAGTCATCTTTATTACATGTTATACATTTAGGCATGAAGCTGTAAGTAAGTGTGAGCTTCAAAGCCGAATAGCAGTCGGTGTTTTTGAAAAGTCCCGAACTCTTTATATAGTAAGGGTCTGCCACGCCGTCGAGCTTATCGCTTAGCGAGAAGTGGATGGCCCACTCAAGACCAAGGTTAAGCCTCGGTCCGATTTTATATTTAACTCCCACTCCCAGCGGAAGGTTTGCCGTAAACACGTTCTGGGCATCAGCCTTTACGTATGTAGCGCCCAGGCCGAGAAATATGAACGGCGTAAGGCGCTTGGCTCCCCTGTACTCGCGGCCGGTGCCGTAAGGCCAGAAGTTGTACTCGTAGGTTAGTCCGAGGTCGATGAGCGTGTTGCTGAAGTCAACCGGATTGTCGGAGTATTCGGGATACCATGTCTCAAGTCCGGCCGAGCTGCCTTTCAGCTTACCGTATGAGAGATCGAGCTTCAGGCCCATATACGGATTGATTACACGGCGGAGAATAAGCGACGCCATGGGCTGCATGTTCTTCATCACGTTGCCGTTGAAGTCGCCCTCGTATGCCACAAGCCCTGCTCCCACACCAATCTCCATTCTATATTCGTTGTCGTCTTGCGCCTTGGAGCACAGCGACACGGCGGAGATTATGATGCAAAGCAGGATTTTTCTCATTTGCCCGTTATAGCGTTAGAGTTATACAATTGCGGTGTCACTTGGTGAACGAGGTCTGGTTTTCGGCCCATCCAAGCTTGTTGAGCCTTCCACGCCACACCTGTCCGTTGCCGCCGCAGATTATCCAGAGGCATTTGTCGCCGTCAACGGCTACGGCAAACGTGTTGCTCGAGCCGTTGGTGAAGCCTTCGGGCATTACATAGCTGCTGCCGGTATGCCATGTCAGGCCGTTGTCCTCGCTGACATATATTTTCTCGAAAGCCTTTGCGGTGCTCGTGCCGAGCGGGCTTCCGCCCATGGCTATGAGCACATCGCCGTAGCGTGTCATCTTAAGATTTGACAGGCGAGGCAACTGATAATTGTTCTCTTCGTTGCACTCCATCCATGAATGTTGCACAGAGCCGGGTGTATATTCCTCTATCTTGCTCCACACCATGGCCACCGAGTCAGCCGTGAAAGCATCGTCGGCAGGATTTCCGGCCATTATTATGCGCTCTGAGCTTTTATCGGTTGCAAGCGCGAAGCTCGCCATACCGGCACTATAGGCCGGCAGCTTAGCGGCGTCGCCGCCCACATTGTCAGTGCTCCATGTAGCTCCGTTATCGCCCGAGCTAAGAGGCATGCCGTCTGCGCCCACTGCATAGAGCTTGCGGCTGCCAGCCCCTATAAGCTGTGCCACGCCCGTCTGTCCTGCCGCCTGCGTCACTGCTGTCCATGTCTGGCCGTCGGCCGAAGCAATTATCTCGCCGTTGTTCAGCGTGTAAAGCATGTCGTCTTTAACGGTTACGCTCTTATAGGCGTCGGCCGAGAGAGTTATGTTTGGCGTAACGGCAGTCCATGAGCCGTTGCCCGATGTTTCTGTAAAGTATGTCTCGGTGGCAGTTCCGTTGCTTCCGAAAAGCATCACCTTGCCGTTGAGTGCCACAGCCTTCATATCGTTCATGGCCGTGAAGCGCGATTCAACAGGCAGTGCATTCCAGCGGAACGAGTCGGGATCTTCCTTATGCACGTTAACCTTTACCGTGTATGAACGGTAATAAGCGCCGCCTATGGAGTACACTCTGAACTCGCGCGGCTGCGTAAAGTCGACAGAATCAGAGCTGCTGTAATATGAAAGCGTGTCGCTGTCAACGTTCTTAATCACCACGGTGCCCGAGTTCTTGCTGCCCACGTTGCATATAACATGGGCGGCGTCGGTTCCCAGAGGAAGCGAGTCGGGATTGTAGATCTCGCGCTTCAGCTGGTCTATGTAGAAATTGTAGTCGCTGCCGGTAACCTCAACCTTATATACACTATCCTCGCCTTCGGAGGATAACGTGTGGAGATACTGGTTAAGCGTACCTAAAGAGAATGATGTTATGGCGGTGTCGTCATAATATACAAAGTCGATGTCGCCGTCATCACTAAGGCATGAAGCCAGTAAAAATGTCCCGGAGAACAGTATTGCCAAACACTGGATAATGCGTTTCATTCGCTGAATATTTTCTATTTTTAGCTGCAAATTTAATCAGAATTCCTTAAATAAAGCCTGATTTTAAATACTTTATTGTCTAAATTATTAATAAATTGGACTTTTTATATACATATATAAGTTTTTTTAAAGTTTTTATAAAAAAGAGGCCGGTATGAATCACTCACGCCGACCTCACAAAACCTTAACTGATGTTGGTGTTAATCAATTTAATGATATTCATTCTTTATTACCAACAATAACTAAGACCAACATCACTTAATTAAAAATCTAATAACATAATCTTTACCTTAAAATCTATCAAACTACTAACCTATGAAAATGTATTCTCACGAACACGAAGACAAAGATACAGCATTGTGTACGGACACACAAGCATTTTACCATGCTTTTTGCTGCAAAAATATTATTTTTTGACATAAATCAAAGCAAAAGGAAACCAAGGAGAAAGAGGTTGCGGCAAAATGATTTCAACACAGGCATGCCAGCATGATTTCAACATTCCGGCCATATCAGCCGGGCGCATTTATTACGGCTCTGACAGCCGGCCGGGAGTTCTTGTGCACAGAGTTTTTTCTCAAACCGGCCATCCTGATTTGATAGGAAACATGGCTGTTGCCTGCTGATTACATATTAGGGATAATGAAGATTTTCGGTCCAAAGTCGTCAGCGGCGTGTAAACAGCAGGCCGTCGGTTACATAACAATCCTTGGTCTCGCTCGTGGTCTTGAACAGCACGGGGTCTTTCACCGTAATCTGCCGCGTTGACGGATTATACACCAGCAATGCGCGGTAGGTGTTGCCGTCGCGGCCTCCCACATACTCTATTACGGCCTGGTTGCCCTCAACCTTTTTCTTCGTTATCAGGCAGTTGTCTGCATACATGCCGTTATTGTAGGTTATGTATATTGAGCCGTAACACAGCTCGCTGTTGCCCTCAAAGTTTTCTTCAAACATCTCCTTGTTATAGAGATTTATTTTCATAGTGCCGTCGCCCTTGGCTAGCTTCCACTCGCCGCTGAACGGCGATGCCCTGTGCAGGACATACGAATTCTGCGGCAATTTCTTCAGTTCGTCGTCCACGTATGAGAAGCCGTCGGTGCTGGTAATCTTCATACTGCCGTCTGCCATATACTCGAAGCAGAGCTTGGAGTCTTTCTCGGCAAAATAGGCAGTGGCAGTGGCCTTAGTGCCGCTCACCTTCAGATTTTCTATGGTGTAGGCCATCGAGTTTGTCTCCGGCTTAATCTTTATAATCCCCGCGCAGGGGTCTTCGTCCATCGAGTTTGGGTCGGATATTGTCTTGCCGTAAAAGTCGATGTTTACATACAGCCCCGGCGCATACCACGCTCCCTTGAACGGACGTGATGTCTGAGCCGTAGCCACAGTTGCCGACGAGAATAACAACACACAGATAATTGCTTTCAGCAGCATTGCAGGTTTCATAATTCTTTAAGATTTTAATGGTTAGGTTAATAATTTAGAACTATCAGAGCAAAAGGCATTATGCAGCACATACGGCCGCACAATCCCAGCTGTATGGGCCGGCCGCGCCGTCTGTCATGCATCATTACTACACGCCCTCCATCTCCTTACAAATATTGTCTATATATTGTACAAACGTATCAGAAAAGACATAGGTACCGGCCTTGACGGCTGCCTCGTTATAGCGGCGCACAAAGGCGGGCATGTCGCAAAAGCAGTCGATGGCAGCCTGCAGCCCAAGCTGGTCGCGGATAAGAAACACCATATAGTCGCCCGTGGTGTGCCCGCCGAAATGGGCACACTCGGCAGCGGCCTGAAAATCCTTAGCAGACACCTTACCCGAGACATAGCCGCACGTAAGGCTGTCGAGCCTGCTAAGAACGGCAGGGCTGGCAGCATAGTCGTCGTTATACATCTTCACTATCTCCGGACCATAAAGTCCAAGTTTACTAACAGGCATATCGGGCTTGCTGATAAGGTCGGCAGTACCCTCCATCTGGTTATACACAAGGGCTGTCAGCGCCGGGTCGTCAGAGTCCTTCGGATAGCGCCTGTCCCATATTATATCCATGTAATGATGATGCAGCTCGTGAGCTGCTGTGTTGACAAAGCCCCGAGCGCCGTCTTCAGAAACCTGGTTGATGTCGAAGAACACGGCCCCGCCCATTGCACGCGACTCCGGGTCGAAAGCAAGATAATATAGGGGAATGTCAGGAAGCGTGAGCGACTGCGCGTCAGCAGGCAGAAACTTTTTGGCAAGGCTGTATGCCTGATTCATCAGCATGTTAAAATCCGAATTATGCAGAAAGTGTTCTATCGAGTCGAGCCGCTGGCGTATCTGATAGAAATTCACCGTAAAATAGTTTTCAAACGGTGCATCGGCAGCCATGGGGCTCATGGCTATGCTGTCGGCCTCAGCCCTATGCGCAGGGTCAAAAACCAGCGCGAATGCCCTGCGTATATTGTCCTGCCACTCTTTCCAATCGGTGGGTATGCTGAAAAAGGCATGATAGCCCTGTGTTGAAAACAGCGACTGCCAGTCGGCCTCGGAGGGCATCCTGCCCTGCTCCGCCGCACGGGCCATGTCAATAAATTGCGTGGCTGACTCAACTGAATACCGTCTATGAGCCTGAGCCTGCACCATAACGGCAATAAGTGCCAGCAGGAACAAAATTAAAGCACATCGTTTCATATAACGAAAAATATAATCGGTTTGATACAGATTTCAGATTTTTATCTCTGACAAATTTACATAAATATTTACATTTTAATGTCCGGACAATTTATTCAGGCAAACATTTTAAGATATATTAAGGGATAAATATAAGACACTTTGCAAAAGACGGCAAATTGCATGCTGAAAGGCGGTCTTTTACACGCTGAAAGGCCACCTTTTGGAGCGTAAAAGGCATGCTTTTGCAAGATGATAAAAAGATAAATAATTTCAGCAGAGGCTAACCGCCCGTCACAGCATGCCGTAACCGTCTGATTGTCAGCAATATGGAATGCAATAAGTTTACTTCGCCACCCGTAACGCGAGGATACGGAACATCCGGCGTGATGGGTTGCTGAATCAACTCGTCACAATGCAAACACCTGACAGACTGCTCACTACATGCCGTTGTGACGAGTGACGAGTTTCTGCGAAAAACTTTTTGTGCCTTTTTATTTAACCCATAATTATCACCATACAGCAACCACGGGCAGCCCGGCAGGGCGGCATAAGCCTTACGGCAGGGCACAAAAAGAAAGTAGGCATGCCCGTAAGGCACGCCTACTTAAAAGGATATCTAAATCTATTTTATTCAGAATTAGAGTTTCGGACCTGCAGCTACGAGAGCCTTACCAGCCTCATTGCCTTCGTACTTAACGAAGTTCTTGATGAAGCGGCCAGCGAGGTCTTTAGCCTTAGCTTCCCACTCAGCAGCGTCAGCGTATGTGTCGCGCGGATCGAGGATCTTAGGATCAACTCCGGGAAGTTCTGTCGGAACCTCGAAGTCGAACATAGGTATCTTCTTTGTAGGAGCGTTGTTGATAGAACCGTCGAGGATAGCGTCGATGATACCACGTGTGTCGCGGATTGAGATACGCTTACCTGTTCCGTTCCAGCCTGTGTTAACCAGGTAAGCCTTAGCACCGCTCTTCTCCATCTTCTTAACCAGCTCCTCAGCATACTTTGTAGGATGCAGCTCGAGGAATGCCTGGCCGAAGCAAGCAGAGAATGTAGGAGTAGGCTCTGTGATACCACGCTCTGTACCGGCCAACTTAGCTGTGAATCCTGAGAGGAAGTAGTATTTAGTCTGCTCCGGAGTAAGGATAGATACTGGAGGCAGAACGCCGAATGCGTCAGCTGACAGGAAGATTACCTGCTTGGCAGCCGGTGCGTGAGAAACTGGCTTAACGATGTTGTCGATGTGGTAGATAGGATAAGAAACACGAGTGTTCTCAGTTGTGCTCTTGTCTGTGAAGTCGATCTTGCCCTCAGCGTCAACAGTTACGTTCTCGAGCAGAGCGTCGCGGCGGATAGCGTTGTAGATATCAGGCTCGCTCTCCTTGTCGAGGTTGATAACCTTAGCGTAGCATCCGCCCTCGAAGTTGAACACGCCGTTGTCGTCCCATCCGTGCTCGTCGTCACCGATAAGCAGACGTTTCGGGTCGGTAGACAGAGTAGTCTTACCTGTACCAGACAGACCGAAGAAGATAGCTGTGTTCTCGCCGTTCATGTCGCAGTTAGCAGAGCAGTGCATTGAAGCGATGCCCTTCAGCGGCAGGAAGTAGTTCATCATTGAGAACATACCCTTCTTCATCTCACCGCCGTACCATGTGTTGATGATAACCTGCTCTCTTGAAGTTACGTTGAACACAACAGCTGTCTCTGAGTTGAAACCGAGTTCTTTCCAGTTCTCAACCTTTGCCTTAGAAGCGTTGTAAACAACGAAGTCGGGCTCAAAGCTCTCAAGTTCTTCCTCAGAAGGACGGATAAACATGTTCTTTACGAAGTGAGCCTGCCAAGCTACCTCCATGATGAAACGTACAGCCATACGTGTGTCCTTGTTGGCACCGCAGAAACCGTCGATAACATAGAGTTTCTTGTTTGAAAGCTCATTCTTTGCTATTTCCTTAACGGCAGCCCAAGCCTCCTGAGAAGCAGGTTTGTTGTCGTTCTTATATTCGTCTGAAGTCCACCATACAGTGTCCTTAGAAGTTTCATCCATTACGATGAACTTATCTTTAGGAGAACGTCCGGTGTAAATACCTGTCATAACATTTACAGCACCGAGCTCTGTCACCTGACCTTTGTCATAACCCGTAAGGTTGTCTTTTGTCTCTTCCTCAAACAACACCTCATAAGACGGGTTGTAAAGAACCTCAGTTGTACCTGTGATTCCGTACTTTGCTAAAACTGACTTATCAAACTTTGCCATTTTAATAATATATTAAAAAGTGAATTATTTGTTCCTGATAGTTACCTTAAATCGGCTGCAAAGTTAGCAAAAAATCGATTATCAGCCAACAATGAAGGGTATAAAAAACACCTATAAAAAGTCTTTTTAGGTTAAAGTATTGAAAATTTAAACAGCCTGGAGTATTTTTGCAATTTGCACTTTGCAAAAATCAAGAAATATTTTTACTTTTGCAGAAGACAGACAACATGAGGCCATATTACGGCCAACGAAAAAACATTAAGCATGCAAGTAATTAATTTCAGCGATTCAAACTCAATTATCAATCAGTATCTGGCAGAAATAAGAGACGTCGACTACCAGCAGAACCGCCTGCTGTTCCGTAACAATATTATGCGCGTAGGCGAGATGATGGCCTACGAGATAAGCAAAACACTCGACTATGAGATGAAAGACGTAACCACGCCTCTGGGCGTGTCGCGCGTAAGCGTGCCGGCAGACAAAATTATCCTTGCCACGATATTCCGCGCCGGACTGCCTTTCCACAACGGATTCCTCAACGTTTTCGACCACGCCGGCAACGCCTTCGTGAGCGCATACCGCGAATATACCGACAATGAGCACACCGAGGTGGGCATACATGTTGAATATCTTGCCACGCCGAGCATCGACGGCAAGACGCTCATAATTGCCGACCCCATGCTGGCCACCGGCGGCTCGATGGAGCTGGGCTACAGGGCATTCCTGACAAAGGGCACGCCCAAGCGCATACACATAGCCTGCGTGATAGCAACGCCCGACGGCATAAACCACATAAAAAAGACTCTGCCCGAAGACAAGACAACAATATGGTGCGCAGCCGTTGACCCGGGCATGAACGAGCACAAGTACATCGTGCCGGGATTCGGCGATGCCGGCGACCTGTGCTACGGCAGCAAGCTGTAATAATGACAGACTATTTTTCTTAGCCCAGATTGCTTTCATCAAGATTAGGATTAAGGAAAAACATATAAAAAGAAACGCCCCGCAAACAGCTGTTTGCG
>CAJMMQ010000017.1 GCA_905214625.1 uncultured bacterium | reverse complement strand
ATGGTCTTGTAGATATGGCCTTTCTTTACGGCAAACTCGTCAATACCGATACAGTCTACCCCGTCCAGTGACGGAGGGGAATAATGCCTCTCAAGATAACGGACATGTATGTCTTTTATCGTATTCCATGATACATCCAGCAGATTGGAGACATCCTTCAGCGTCATTGCCTTAAGCAGGTCTATAACATAACGTGCAAAACGATGGGTATAGCTGCAACTGCCGGTGGCAAAAGGAATCCGTTCCTGCCGGTCATAGGTACATTGGTCATTCATGCATTTGTAACGCTGTACTTTCATACGGATTATTGTCTTCTTACTACCGATAGGAAGGCCAACAAAATCCCTGATTCGATAGCCGTTCTTGACCAGATGTGTATGACCGCATAGCGGACAAGTCTTTTGAAGCTCTTTTGTTTCTATATGTAAGATTATAGTATTACCTTTGTATTCCTCTCTGGTACATTTGTGGGAATACAGACCCCATGCATGATATAGAAAACTGCTGTTCATACGGATATATTTGTTTGTCGTTATCCAAATATACTATATGTCCAGCGGTTTTCTTCTTTTTTATGCACAACTTATCACTCGAAATGTAGGAAGAACCATAAAAAAACACCCCAAAAGTCTTGTGTCCAACTTTTTGAGGCACTTCAAATGTCGGCACCTCTTTTTAAAAACATTATCCCCAAATAATCATCAGTGTTGAATTTATTCCATTATATTTTGTATTTTTGCAACCCGAATGAAGCTATCGCTTAAATAACATGTAGGAATATAAAAAATAAGTAGTATAAAGATTATGGAAAAAACACAGCAGTCTGACTCTCTTGAGATATTACGGCGCAAACTCGACCTTCTGCTCCGCACTGGCCTGCTACTGATGGAAAGTTCGGCTGACACCAGCCGCATAATACGCAACATGGAGCGTACGGCAGCATATCTCGGACTGCCTGAAAAAAAGCTGCACATACACATAACGTATGACATGCTGATGGTAAACCTCAGCGACCAGACCCACTCTTTCTCCAAATTTCAGCGCTGCAATAAACACGGCATCAACATGGACACGCTGTCTGCCATAAGCAAGCTGTCGTGGAGAGCGATAAAAGAAGACTACACGCTCGACCGCTACGAAAGCGAGCTTGAAAGAATTAAGAACAAGAAAAGAAACTACGGGCCATGGCTCACAACCATAGGAGCCGGTCTGGCCTGCGGAGGTTTCTGCGTTCAGTTCGGCTGCGACTGGCCGGCATTTTTCTATTCGTCAATTGTCGCCATTGCCGGCTTCAGGCTTCGCACATGGCTAAACTCCACAGGCTCCAACGAATATGCCAACATTGCCTTTGCCGCTTTTTTTGCAACGCTGCTGGCCTGGCTCTCGGCATACATTTCAATGCCTGTCATAGAGTCGCACCTGCCCCAGGCTCTCATACCCTTCACCCACAGCGACACGCCCTGGCATCCGCTAATGGCATGTGCGCTGTTCATAGTGCCCGGCGTGCCCTTAATAAATTTTGTAAGCGACATGCTCGACAGCCATATTAACATAGGCATCACGCGAGCCGTAAACACACTGATGATAGTGGCGGCCATGTCGTTCGGCATAGCCATAGCCATAAAAGTATGCGGCATTGACAACTTTGTAAAAGACCTGAGCATGACTCCCCATAACAGCTATCTGGCTTACGCCGCGGCCGCGGCTATATCAGCAATGGGATTTTCAATGATATTCAACATTCCCCGAAGGCTGCTCTGGGTGGTGGCCATCGGCGGTATCATAGCCGTATGCACACGCAACTTTGTAAATCTCGGCCCGAGCAACGGCAACATCGGACTCGACTGGGGACTTATTTTAGGTTCGCTCATAGGCTCATCACTCGTAAGCATTATCTGCATAAAGGCCGTACACATATTCCACACTCCACACCATTGCCTGTCGATACCCAGCGTAATACCTATGGTGCCGGGTGTGCTCATGTACAGAGCCTTGTTCGCCCTGATAGAGATGCACGGAGTTGTAGGCGAGCTTACCATAGCCATACACAACGGCATAAGAGCCTCACTGATAATTCTCTGCATAGCCATCGGCGTGGCCATTCCGAACATCTTTGCGCGCAAATGGATTGCACCCGAACGGCATAAAAAGTTGATACGCATGATTGCCGAACGGAAAGTAAGAGGCAAGTTTGTAGACCTTGAACACATGCAATAGGCTTTAACCAAAACCGGGCATTAGGATTCAGCCGTGATTTTGACTTATTTCGATAATTCATAATTCACATTTGATAATTCATAATTCATAATTGATAATTGATAATTGATAATTCATAATTCATAATTGGTTAACGCTAAACCACATTTGATAATTCATAATTGGCTACGCCGAACAACGTTTCTTCACTCTTCCCTTAATCAGCATTTGGATTTCGTTTTTAATTTTTCATTGCTCTCTGCACCTGCTTTTCACTTCCGGAGGCGTTTTTAACTTTTAACTTTTAATTTTTAATTGATCTTAGCGCCTTGCGACAATAATAAACAAAAAGACGGCTGAAAGCATTAATAAACAAAACAGATAAAACTATATGCGGTCTAATGACTGATTTGGGTTTTACAAAAGAAACAGAAGCTGTTCCTGTTTACAATACATTACGGTCAAAAAATACAAAAGGCATCCTTCTACGCTGCAAAAGGATGCCTTTTGCGTTGTAAAAGGGCACCTTTTAGAAGCTAAAACATGGCCTTTTACAACGTATTGAATATCAAGATGTTGCAAAGCCGATAAGGCTCAGGTCGCTACCATAAGGCAAAAGCCTGCAGGACAGGAGTATCAACACAATCATAAATGACGTTAACACAGACGGCAAAGCATTAAATTGACAAGCAAAAAATAAGTACAATAAAAAAACAAACACGTCGTTTCTTAAATAGATATGATTACTGAAACAAACATTTTATCAATCTGATATGAAAAATATAATAACAAGCCGCTGCCTCTTTGTTCTGCTTATTGCCGGACTATGCACCATGCAGGCAATGGCAGGCAAGGCTAAAAAAGAGGTCTACATCCCCATGGACTATTCAACTTGCGGATATCACGCATCAGAAAGGGCCATCCCGGATGTAAAAAACGCTGTATTCGTGAACAGCAACAATGGCGACTGCTACGAAACACTGCAGCGAGCCATAAACTATGTGTCGTCGCTTAAACCCGACAAAAACGGCCACCGCGGCGCGGTGTTGCTGGGCGAAGGCACGTTTAACATAAGCAAGGCGCTGCGCATAAGCACGTCGGGCGTGGTGATAAGGGGCGCCGGACGCGGCAAGACAACCATAATAAAACAAGGCCCTGACAGGGGTGCGCTGCTCTATATCGAGGGCGGCGTAAGCATGACCGGAGGCGACACCATTGCCGTTGCAGGCGGAAAGACCGCCGCCGGAGCCACAACACTGGCACTGGCCTCTGCCGATAAGGTTGAAAAAGGCAGCAGAATAAGAATTGTAAGGCCGTCGACTAAAGAGTGGATAGAATCGCTCAACTGTTACGACTTCGGAGGCGGACTCGACTATACGGGCTGGAAACCTACCGACATAGACATAACATGGGACAGAACTGTAACAGGAATAAACGGCACGCAGATAACCGTAGACGCTCCTATAACCACAACACTCGACCCGAAATATGGAGGGGCGTTTGTTGTTACCGGATATAACAGCGCAGAAATAACCGAATGTGGCGTTGAGAACCTTACGCTAATGTCGGAACACAACTCATGGAACCCGAAGGACGAAGACCACTGCTGGGACGCTGTTTGGGCCGACAATGCGCGCGACTGCTGGGTAAGACGTGTAGAATTCAGGTTCTTCGCAGGCAGTGCGGTAAATCTTCAGAAGCATACAAGCCGCATCACGGTTGAAGACTGCATTGCAAGCAACCCTGTATCTGAAACCGGCGGCTGGAGAAGATGCGTCTACCTTACACGCGGACAGCAAACCCTGATACAGCGTTGCGTGTCGCGCCAGGGCATACACGACTTTGCGGCAGGTTTCTGCGCGGCAGGCCCAAACGCCTTTGTGCAGTGCGAGGCCGAAAACTCTCTCGGCTTCAGCGGCAGCATAGGTTCGTGGGCAGCCGGACTGCTGTTTGACATTGTAGACATAGACGGCAACGACATCAACTTCAAGAACCTTGAACAATTCCAGTTTGGAACAGGATGGAACACGGCCAACAGCATGATGTGGCAGTGCACAGGCTCAACGCTGAACTGCTATTCGCCCGACCAGGACAACCGCAACAGCGCCAACGGATGCTGGGGCACGCTCACAGGCAACGGCGAATGGACCAACAGCAACAACCATGTGCAGCCCCGCAGCCTGTTCTATGCACAGCTTGAAAAACGCATGGGCAAAGATGCCGTAAACGGTTACATACTGCCCAGAAGCACAAGTGCGTCGAGCAGTCCTGAAATTGCACAGGCACAGATAATGGCGCAGATATCGATAACACGGCCAAGACTGACAATGGAAATGTGGATCGACTCGGTGCCCTACACCGCAAGCACGTCTGCAAAAGGCATTAAAGACATCAGCAGCATTAAGGGCGACAAATATTCAGTGGCCGTAACACGTAGCACTGCCAAAAAGTTTGCCATTGAAAACGGACACATAACTGCAGACGGCAAGCTGATAACGGGCAACAACTACCAGATACCATGGTGGGCAGGCCGTGTAAAGGACAACTTCGTGAAGAAAGGTGCACGCCCGGCCATAACCCGCTTCGTGCCGGGACGCGAGGGCACAGGCTGGACCGACCGCATAGACTCTGTGGTAACATATCTCGACAAAAACAACTTCTGCATCTTAGACCACCACTACGGACTGTGGTATGACCTGCGCCGCACTGACCATGAGCGCGTGCGCCGTGCCGACGGCGACGTTTGGGCTCCGTTCTACGAGCAGGCTTTCAGCCGTACAGGTCAAGGCACCGCATGGGACGGGCTGAGCTGCTACGACCTTACAAAGCCTAACCAATGGTACTGGATGCGACTCAACGAGTTTGCCGAAAAAGGTGCAGAGAAAGGCATACTGCTGTTCAACCAGAACTATTTTCAGCACAACATACTCGAGGCAGGAGCCCACTGGGTAGACTGTCCGTGGCGTCCGGTGAACAATGTCAACGGCACCGACTTTCCCGAACCTGTGCCTTTCACAGGCGACAAGCGTATATTCATGGCCGAGCAGTTCTACGACATCAACAACCCCATACTGCGACCGCTGCACAAGCAGTACATCCGTCAGTGTCTCGACAACCTCAAGGACAAGGGCAACGTGGTGCAGCTGCTGAGCGAGGAATATACAGGTCCGCTGCACTTCACACGCTTCTGGCTCGAGACAATAGCTGAATGGGAAAAAGAGACAGGCCTGCATCCTATGGTGGCGCTGAGCTGCACGAAGGACGCCCAAGACGCCATACTTGCCGATCCGGAGCTGTCGAAGGTGGTAGACATCATCGACATAAGATACTGGCACTACAACACCAAGGGACTTTGGGCGCCAGAGGCAGGCAAGAACCTTGCTCCGCGACAGTTCATGCGCAAGATGAAGGTAGGCAAGACTGGATTTGCCGAGGCATATAATGCCGTGAAGGAATACCGCACAAAGTATCCCGAAAAGGCCGTAACATTCTTCTCGCAGCAATATCCGCAGTATGGCTGGGCCATCCTCATGGCCGGAGGCTCTTGTCCAAACGTGGCCATAGGCAGCGACAAACTGCTGACAGACCTGACAAAGATGAGCTACATCAGCGGCGAAGGCAACTCAGCCGCTCAGGTGATAGGCAACCCTGCCGTTGGATATGTGATATATGCCCATGCCGAAGGCGACATTACGCTCAACGTTGAGAACGGAAAATACACACTGCATGCCGTCGACACGAAAAGCGGACTGGTAAAAACTGTGAAGAAGAACGAAAAAATTTCAGGCACATACACAATAAGCGGTAAAGCCAAAGACACAGCCTACTGGCTGGAAAGATTATAAGAAATCATAGAATTTACTGATAACAGGTGTTGATTTTACACGTCAATACCTGTTTTTCGTATTTATAAATCAATTTTTCCCATTCTTTTAAGCCGTTCATCACTAATTTTGCAGCAAAAGAACGAGAAAACCTATGATTAACTTTACCGAACTTTACGACAAAACAATTGATAACCTTTTCGCATTCGGAACCAAATTCACCTCCGACCGCGAAATGATTAAAGACTGCATACAGGACGTCTTTGTCAAGTTGTACACCAAACGCGGTGAACTTGAATCTGTGATCAACATTGAGTCGTATCTGTATGTATCATTAAGGAACAGAATCAACGACGAGTTCAGACACAACACTCATGTCTGCGACAACGAGATTAACGATAACAACGTCAAGCCGCTCTTCGACAGCGAGACGTACGACATGGAGCGCATCGAAGAAGAGCAGAAAAAGAACAGCACCCTTACAGAATATGTTAAATGCCTGTCGCCCAGACAGCAGCAGATAATAAAGCTCTACTATATTGAGCAGCGCAAATATGACGATATCTGCCAGATTATGGGCATAAACTATCAGTCGGTGCGTAACCTCATGCACAGAAGTCTGCTAAGATTGCGTTTTTTAGCAGCAAGAAATGAGGCTGTATAAAGAGTACAAAACAAACTGCTTGCCGTCATATTATAAAATAATATAAGATGGCAAAAAAACAGAACATTAAAACAATGGTTGACAGGATTCTGTCAGGCAACAGATTTAACATTCCCCCTCTTACAGAGATGGAGAAAAAAGAACTCAAAGAGAGAACTCTATTGACTATTTTACAGCTGAAAGAGCTTTAACGCATAATACACTTTTTTATAATAGCAAACGAGAACGGCCGCAAATCTTATGATTTATGCGGCCGTTCGTTATCAAAAAGACTTATTTTTACCATTATTTATTACAACGTATTTTTAGCGCGCCTATCTATTTTTGTATACATCAACCGCAGCATATCCTGTATGTAAAAGCCAAAAAGAAGGCATTGCAGCATAACCGGCACTGCAAACGAAACGTACATAAGGCAAAACCGTACATATATAAAAACAGGACCGCAACACTGCGGCCCTGCCAGAATAATTGATATAATCTAATACAAATCAGACTTAGTCAGACACCTGATTATTCGCTTTTTGCTGTCTTTATTTCGCCTTCTTCGTTGACATCAAGCTCAAGCACCTTCAGACTTCTTAGCCATGTAACGTCGTTAGAGGGCACACAGTCGTGATGGAACAGATACCATTTGCCTTTATATTCAACAATAGAATGGTGAGTTGTCCAGCCTACCACCGGCTCTAGAACCACTCCCTTGTATGTAAACGGACCATAAGGATTATCTCCAACGGCATAACACAGCAGGTGGCTGTCGCCGGTTGAATAAGAGAAATAATACTTACCATTGAACTTGTGCATCCATGAAGCCTCAAAGAAGCGGTGAGGATCAGAGGCAGCAAGCGGCTTGCCGTTTTCGTCAACCACAAGCACGGGCTTCGGCTCTTCGGCAAACTGCAGCACGTCATCGGTCATCTTAACCACTCTTGACGGCAATGCAGGCTCATCTCCTTCGGGCAGATACTCCTTGCCCATGGCTTTGTTGTCTTTATAGCGCTGAAGCTGTCCGCCCCAAAGTCCGCCGAAATATACATAAATAGAGCCGTCATCATCCTTGAAGACACAAGGGTCTATCGAGTAAGATCCGCGAATGTGGTCGGCCTGCGGCTTAAACGGACCTTCCGGTCTGTCAGCAACAGCCACTCCAAGGTGGAACACATCGTTCTTGTCCTTTGCGCTGAAGATAAGATAATACTTACCGTCTTTCTCAACGACATCATTGTCCCACAGCTGTCTGCCTGCCCATGGAATATCCTGCAGGTCGAGAATCTTGCCACAGTCGGTAGCCTCTTCGTTCTCAATATCAGTGAGCGTGAGCGCATGATAGTCTTTCATTTCGAAATGACCGCCGTCGTCATCAAACGCAGCACCTGAATCCCAGTCGTGAGACGGATAAATATACAGTTTGTCGTTAAACACATGTACAGACGGGTCTGCCATATAATCAGACGGGAAAAGATATCTTGCTTTTTTCATGATTATTAATTTTAAAAGTTGTTTCTATTTAATTTATTGAACTTATTTCTCAAAGATCTTTATAATCTTGTCGACCACCGGCTTAGGCTTATTGCTGCGGTCGAAGAGGAGCGGATAGTTTACACGTCCGGGAACGGGGAAATCGTTAAGCCATGAACGTGTGTCTGTAACACCCCACAGAGTGACGCGCGAGATCTGTCCGCGATGGCGATAGTAGATATTGAAAATGTCGAGATAACGCTTTTCAAACTCTTTTTCAACTTCCTCGGGAAGTCCGTTCTTATACGGATTCAGTGCATCAGCATACTTGAAGTTCTGGCTTATCTCTGCTCCGCCAAACTTCTCAGGATTAGGCAGGACATTTACATCAAGCTCAGTAATCATCACCTTAACGCCACAGGCAGCAAAGGCGTCTATCGACTTCTCGTATTCATCAAGGTCGGGATATTCGAGTCCGTTGTGCGACTGCATTCCGATACCGTCAACGCGGTAGCCTTTCGACTTCAGCTCTCTGACAATACGGCAAACAGCGTCGCGCTTTGCTGGCTTTGCCAGCGAATAGTCGTTGATATAGAGTTCCGCATTAGGATCGGCCTCATGGGCGAACTTAAATGCAAGTTCAACAAATTCAGGACCTATTATGCGATAATATGGAGAATTACGGAAGGTGCCGTCATCGTTAAAAATCTCGTTTACAACATCCCATCCCAAGATACGTCCCTTGTAACGGCCTACAACTGCTGAAATATGACGGTGCATACGGTCGATGAGTACATCGCGTGAAACGGTGTCGCCACGCTCGTCGGTAAACATCCATACAGGAGGCTGAGAATGCCATACAAGGCAATGACCGATAATGGCGAGACCATTGTCCTGACCGAATTTTACAAAACGGTCGGCATCGTCCCAGAAGAAACGGTTTTCTTCAGGATGAATCTCCTCCCCTTTCATACAGTTATCTGCCACAATAGAGTTAAAGTTATTCTTAACGACGTTTGTTTCATCCGGCGTCCTGTTCCATATCTGGTCAACATTCATGGCCGCTCCGACCAGGAAGTAACGTCCCAATACATCTTTAAGAGTCTTGGTGTTTCCGGCAGAAACGGGCAATACACTTGCCATAGCGAACATACATGCCAGCAAAAATACTACATTTCGTTTCATTTTTATATTAAGCTTTTTCAGTTGAACGTTTTTCTATTTCCATGTTTATCTTGTCAATAACCTCGTCTGTAAGCTCATATTTTGAAATTATGAACATTGAAAGACCTAACAGCAAGGCCGGAATGACAGCTACAAGCCAAAGAATACCCTGCTCCGCAAAAGCTGTCTGCGAAACAGCATTGTTCTTGTCGAAACCGACAAAAGCCAGAATAAGGCCGGGAACAACGCCTCCGAGAGCCATACCGGCTTTATAGAATATACCGGTAAGGGCGTTTACGATGCCTGAAATACGCTTGCCATGAGTGTATTCGCCATAAGAAATAACCTCAGGAACGAGCGCCCACATATATCCTGTGGCAACGATAACTCCGGTAGACTTGATAAACTGTGCAAGATATACCAGCCATATCTGTGAACGGAGCGACGGCACCATTGAGATAATATAAATAAGTATCATACCGAGAATGGCAACAGACAAGAAGATGTTGAACATGCCACGCTTGCCAACCTTGCGCTTGATGACCGGAACCATAGGCATGAAAATAAATGCCGGAACAGAACCAAGAGCCATGAAGTAAGCCAGCTGGTCGGCTGAAGAGTGTATGTTGTAAATCATGTAATAAGAACCGGCAGAGTTGCCTATTGCCATCATGGCGAAAGCCGTTACAAAGAAGAAGGCAAGAATGCGCAACGGACGGTTGCGGCGGAACTCAACCCAAAGGTCGCTCACCTTAACATCGTCGGTCTCACTCTTATCCATAACCACACGTTCCTTTGTCTGAGTGAAGCAGAACAGCAGCAACACAAGACCGGCCACTGCATAGATGGCCATTGTTACGAACCAGGCATTGGCTGATTCAACGGTATTTATCTTGCCGTCGGGCGATAATGTTGCCACAATCATAGGTATGCCATATGCAACGGCAAGTCCGCCGACATTGGCAAGAAACATTCTTACAGACGTAAGCACGGTTATCTCTTCCGTATCGCGGGTCAGCGACGCATTAAGCGCGCCATAAGGCACATTTATCAGAGTGTATAGCATAGACATGCCCACATAAGTGATGTATGCATAAAGCAAAGACCCGGAGAAGCCATCCCAGAAACATAATATGGCGAAGCCCGTAAGCGGCACGCCGGCCAGCAAAAGGTAAGACCTGTACTTGCCAAACCTTGGATTATGCTTATCGACATAGGTTCCTACAACAGGGTCCCAGATAACATCCACCACCCTGACAATCAGGAACATAAATGCAGCAGCAGAAGGGTCGAGGCCATATACGTTTGTATAAAACATAAGCAGATACATCGATATGGTCTGATAAATAAGGTTTTGGGCCAAATCACCTGATCCGAAACCTATTCGCTGAAGCCACGACAGCTTGTAAAAGCCTCTCGAGGCTGCGTTTTCCATCGTGTTTGAACTCATCTTTTTTAATTTAAATTTGTTTTGTAACTAAGGTAAACCAATTATGCTATTTTATTATTTTTGCGGCATACTCACCCATAACCTTATATCCTGCGGCATTAGGATGCAGCCAGTCGTCCTGCAAATCAGCCTTTAGCTTTGAAGGCTCTGAAGGATCGCGCATAAGCTTGTCAAAGTCTATCACGTCATCAAACGTTCCGCTCGTCCTTATCCACTCGTTCACTGCCTGTCGTGCAGCCTCACGGAAGAATGTAAAATAAGAATGTCCGGCAAAAGGAGTTATCGTTGCTCCATATACCTTATATCCACGTTCGCGTGCCTTCTTGGCAAGCTGCTGATAAGCCTCAATAAGCTTGGCTGCCATAGCCTCACTGTTGCCGTTGATAGAACCCAAGTCGTTGACACCCTCAAAAATCACCACAGCTGAAACGCCTCTCTGTGCCAAGATATCCCTGTCATAGCGCTGCATGGCAGGCGTACCGAGTCCGCCGTTCAACACGCAGTTTCCGCCAATTCCGAGGTTAAGCACTGCCAGGTTCTTTCCGCCGGCCTGCAGGTTTGTAGCCAGGATGTCTGTCCAACGGTTCTGCATATTTGTAGTACTTCCTCTACCGTCTGTTATCGAGTTACCCAACACGGCCACTGCACTATTTTCATTTCCGCAAATATCTATTGCTGAAATATTGTACCAGTGGTCTACCTTTATTCCTTTTGAGAAATCGCTGCCGGGCTTTGACACACCTTTAATAATATATGACGTTGTACGCGAACCGAGATGTGATGTGGCTTCTGAAGGCGTGCTGCCATAATTTATTGTTATGGCAAGGCGCTGCAGCGGTTTAAGGTCAAACTTAACTGCATCAGACATTACAGCCTTGCCGGCTGCAATGGTAACATTACGTTTCTTGCCAAAAGTAAGATACTTTGCAGAACTCTTGTCGATAACACACGAATCTTCTGCATCTGCGATGTAAACCGACTTGATTTCAACAGGCGTCTTGCTGTATTCGTTTGAAAGTTGAAGCCTCAAGACATCTCCACCAACCGAAACACGCACAATCTGACGCAACGACATGCCCGACAAGTCGGTCTCGGCAGGCATATCCTTTCCGGCAGCAAGCTGAGGTGCCGCTGCCCATGTGCCGGTCCACCGGTTATCCTTAACATCATTACCGGCATTGGCACTCATTGCAATGCTCAACAGAGCAACAATAAAAAACTTTTTCATGTTATTAAATATTAAAGAAACAAGCCGTCGGTGTCACAGCCTTGATGAAAAAGCAGACATCAGTCAGGCTTATACAAAATCAAAATTATTTATCAATTGCAAAAATACTCCATTGTTTTCTAAATGGGGATTATTTTCGTTACCATTGCGTTTCAATTCGTATCATCGGCAACTATTTACAACAAATAAATTAGGTTTTTTATATTTACGTAAGTATTTTTGCATAAAAAACCTTAGTAATATGAAAAATAAAGTAGTTACAGCATTTGTATTCTTTATCTTTTTTGCATCATTAAAAGCTTTTAGTGCAAATAGCTTTATCAGTTTTTCGGCAGGCGACATGCTGCTGAACCAGAACAATGAAGTGACTATATTTGTTGACCAAAACGACTGTAAGGGTGTGATGACGGCTGTACGCAACATGTCAACTGACATCAACAAAGTTTGTGGAGCAGACGTAAAGATCAGCACAAACAGCAACAACGCAAAAATTATTGTAGGCACAATAGGCCACTCTGCTGCCATAGATAAAATAATGAAACAGCGCAAGAACGACATGAAGCAGCTGAAGGGAAAGAGAGAGATGTATGTCATCACCATCGACAACGGCCAGCTGGTGATTGCCGGCAGCGACAGAAGAGGTACGATATACGGAATTTATGAACTGTCAAAACAGATTGGCGTCTCGCCATGGTACTATTGGGCAGACACTCCTATCGAACAGCACAAACATATATATATAAAAAAAGGTGTCTATACGGACGGTGAACCGGCCGTAAGATACCGTGGAATTTTTCTCAACGATGAAGCTCCATGCCTCACAACATGGGTGAAGAACACCTTTGGCACAGAATACGGCAACCACGAGTTCTATGCAAAAGTGTTCGAACTTATACTCCGCCTGAAAGGTAACCTGCTATGGCCGGCCATGTGGGGATGGGCCTTCTACGCTGATGATGAGCTTAACAGCAAGACTGCAGACGAGATGGGAGTGATTATAGGCACATCGCACCATGAGCCCATGGCACGCAACCATCAGGAATGGGCACGTAACCGTGACAAATACGGAAAGTGGAACTATAACACAAATCAGGAAGTACTTGACAAATTCTTTAAGGAAGGAATTGAAAGACGACAGGGTACAGAAGACATTGTAACCATCGGCATGAGAGGCGACGGTGACGAGGCAATGAGCGAGGAGTCTGACGTAGCACTGCTCGAAAAGATAATACGCAACCAAAGACAGATAATCAGTGACGTTACAAAGCAGCGGGCAGACAAGACCCCGCAGATGTGGGCACTTTATAAAGAGGTTATGGACTATTACGACAAAGGCATGAAGGTGCCAGACGACGTTACCATACTGCTGTGTGACGACAACTGGGGCAACGTAAGACGCGTGCCAAACGCAAAAGAAGCAAAACGTGCCGGAGGCTGGGGTCTGTATTACCACGTTGATTACGTTGGCGCACCGAGAAATTCAAAATGGATAAACGTAACACCCACACAGAATATGTGGGAACAGCTCTCGCTGGCTTCTGAATACGGCATAGACCGCATCTGGATATTAAACGTAGGCGACTTGAAACCGATGGAATATCCTATCAGCCTGTTCCTCGACATGGCATGGAATCCAAAGAGATATAACGAAACCAACATAACCGACCACACCCTCGACTTCTGTAAACAGCAGTTTGGCGACGAACAGGCAGAAGAAGCCGCACGCCTGCTTAACCTCTGCTGCAAGTACAACGGAAGAATCACGGCAGAAATGCTTGACCGCAACACATATAACCTTGAAACCGGCGAATGGGAAAAGGTTGTCAACGACTATATGAAACTGGAAGCAGAAGCACTGCGACAATTTATCACACTGAAAGATGAATATAAGGACACATACCGCGAGATAATCCTGTTCCCCATACAGGCCATGGGCAACCTTTACCAGATGTATTACGCACAGGCCATGAACCACAAGCTATACAAGAACAACGACCCTGATGCAAATAAATGGGCCGACAAAGTGGAAGAAGCCTTCAGACGCGACTCTGTATTGTGCGCGCAATATAATCATGAGATTGCCGGCGGAAAATGGAACGGCATGATGATCCAGAAGCACATTGGCTACACCAGCTGGAACGACGATTTTGAGAAAGACATGTTGCCCGAAGTGTTCAGAATAGCAGAGAATGACGCCGAAGGCGGCTTCATACACAAAGCAAGCAACGGCTATGCAGCCATAGAGGCTGAACATTTTTACAGCAAGGCTGATGCCAAAGATGCCAAGTGGACTGTAATCCCATTTATGGGCAGGACTCTGAGCGGAATATCATTAAGACCATACAACAAGGAGGTTGAAGGCGCCGGACTGACATACAGATTCGTTACAGACGGTAAATACACTGGCGATGTTAAGGTATATGTCGTAGTGAAATCAACTCTCGACTTCCTCAATAAAGGCGGACTGACCTATAACATCAGTATTGACGGCAGCGAAGCTAAAACAATAAACTTCAACAAGAATCTGAACGAAAGTCCGGAGAACATCTATACGGTCTACTACCCCACTGTTGCCCGCAGAGTTGTTGAGAGCGTAATAACACTGCCGCTCGGAAAAACAAGCGACAACATGCATGAAATAAAGATAACGCCCAACGATCCGGGCATCGTGTTTGAAAAAATCGTTATAGACATGGGCGGATACAAAAATTCATATCTGCACATGAAAGAATCTGAGAAGTTCAGGACGATGTAATCATAATAAAGGCAAATAAAACATAAAACAATTTGGCGGTTAAGATTTTTTCGTTATTTTTGTAGTTATACAACATACGGATATGAAAAACTTTAAACTTGCTATTTACTTTATTATATATTTGTGTGTATCGTTGTTGGCAATAGCCGACAGCGGTTCACACCTTTATACGTCTGAACGCCTAGCCAGTAACAAGACAACATGTATAATTCAGGATAAATATGGATTTATATGGATAGGAACAGAATATGGGCTTAACAAATTCGACGGTTACAGATTCACGCATTATCTTACAGACAGCAAGGACACCACATCCATAGCAAGCAACGACATAACCGATTTTTTTGTTGACAAAGACGGTCAGTTGTGGATAGGATGTGAAAAAGGCCTGATGAAATATAACTACGAAACCAACAACTTTAAGAGATATCATTGTCCAGACGGCAACACACCAAGAATAGAAACAATTCTCGAAATGAGCAATGGCGACATTCTCATTGCCACTGCCGGATACGGATTATATAAAATATCCAAAGGCACAGATAAAATCATTAAGGATAATTCTTTTTGGAAAAGTCATAATGACGACTATAAAAGCAGAATATTCGAAGATGACATGGGTAACATATGGCAAAACAGTCATCTGCCAATAATAACAAGAATTATTCTGAACAAAGAAAAAGTTCCTGTACAATTCAAAGATTTTAAACTTAACCATGGTCCTGCTATTAGCTTTATAAAGAATGGCGCTAAAAGTTTTTATATCGTATGCATGTATGGCATACTTGAATATCGATATAAAGACGGAACCATACATGATGCCGGTTTCGATATGAGTGAACTTAACAGGACTGTCTCTATCCGAAAAGCAATATTAGACAGCAATGGAAATATCCTGATCGGTACATCAGGCAAAGGTATGATGATAATACCCCGAAACAGCCGTAAACTTATTTCGTATAAAGATAAAAATTCGACATTTGACTTGTCTACAGCAAATGTAAACAACATGTATGAAGACAAAGACAAAAACATATGGATAAGCTGCTATAAGAAAGGTATTTACATGATTTCACAAAAGAAAGATGCCTTTAACAGCTGGACTTTCTCACAACACAACTACTTGTTAGGAAGCAGCGTATCGTCCATTGCCCCCGGACACAATGGCGACATCTTTGTAACAATACAGAAAACCGGTGTTTATAAATTTGATAAAAATGGCAACATAACATCTCATCCAACATCGCCGGCAGGAGCAAACACCATATACAAGGACAAGCAAGGAAACTATTGGCTATGCAGCGAAACCACACTTTACTCATATAACCCTTATACCGGAGAATATCATCAGAAAGCAAAATACGACGGATGGGGACTAAACTATATCACAGACGACGGAAAAGGCACCCTCTATATATGCAACTACAGTAAAGGTCTCTGTGTCTATAACACTCAAAACTGTTCGACAATACAATTCAGCATGAGAGATAAAGACAAGGGTAAAGGTGTGCTGTGCAACGACTGGATAAAAACGCTGTATATTGACAGAGATGGACTTCTATGGATTGGAACGACAAATGGAATATCCGTAATGGATACTAAATCGTTTAACTTTAATGTTATAAAAGACAAACGTTTCAAGAATATACAATGCCTGTCTGTCAACGAAACGGCATACGGTAAAATTTTACTTGGCACAAATACTGGATTATATGTTTACAACAAGAAGAAACATACACTTTACACATTTCCAAACTCGCCAAAGCAGCTCCAGAACAATTTTATATACAGCATAGTGTTCGACCATAACAATGACATATGGATGAGCACCGCCATGGGCATTTGGCAGTATAACCATAAACAAAAGACATTTATCAGCCATATACGCGGAAACGGACTTGCCACGAAGGAATACATCGCTGGAGCCGCAGCCCATTTTGACGACGACAGAATTGTATTCGGCATCGACGACGGCATAACCGTATTTTACCCGAAAGACATCAAGAACACAAAGATGGAGCTTGGGCAGATTTATCTGACAAACTTTATCCTCGACGACAAGGAGATGAGCTGTTTTTCTGATAAATTTGTTGTGCCGTATGATGAAAATACATTTTCTTTAGAGTTCTCATTGCTCAATTTCAAATATACTGATGAAATTACATTCCAATATAAGATTAACGACAATGAGAACTGGATTTCCATACCGGAAGGCACAAACGCAATATCATTCAACAAACTAAAACCAGGCAAATACGAGATTGAGGTAAGGGCTACAGCCAACGGTGCTGTATCTAAGAGCATCAAGAAAGTAACCATAAAAGTGCTGTCGCCCTGGTATGCGTCAACGCTGGCATGGATTATATACATAATGGTAATAGCCACAGGCATCTACCTATACGCAAGAAACTACAAGCGCCGCAAGAACGAAGAATTAGAGGAGACCAAGATGCAGTTCCTCATCAATGCGACCCACGACATCAGGTCGCCGCTGACACTTATCCTCGGCCCTCTCAACAAGCTGAAATCGAGACTGACCGATGCCGAAAGCCAGAACGACATAAAGACCATCGACCGCAACGCACAGCGGCTTCTGCTGCTTGTCAACCAGATTCTTGATATCAGAAAGATTGACAAGAAACAGATGCACCTGCACTGCGAAAAGACGGAAATGGCAACATATATAAATGATGTTTGCGCAAGGTTCAGATATAATGCTGACCAGCACAACATCATATTCAACTTCGAACATGAGGCAGGCTCATGCTATGCGTGGATAGACAAGATAAACTTCGACAAGATTATATCTAACCTGTTGTCAAACGCCTTCAAGTTCACGCCCGACGGCGGAAGCATAACCATACGTCTGAAAGAAGACGAACAGCACATAACAATAGACGTGCTCGACACAGGTATGGGTTTCAAGAACAAGAACACCGACAAGCTGTTTGAACGTTTCTATCAGGATCCAAACAGCCGCGGCATCAGCCTTGAAGGCACCGGCATAGGACTCAACCTGAGCCGCACGCTAACCGAAATGCACGGAGGCACGATTAAGGCAGCCAACCGCACAGACAACGTGCAGGGCGCACAGATAACGATAAGCATACCCAAAGGCAACAGCCATCTGAAGCCCGAAGAGATAATTTCGCCTGAAGACGACAACTCAAACAGCATGCTGTCTAAGAAGCCCACATACACCAACTGCAGGATGATGGTGGTGGACGACGACGCGGAAATGAGGCTGTACATAAAGAATGAGATGAGCGAATGGTACAAGGTAGACACGTTCCCCAACGGCGTGGAAGCCCTTGACGCCCTGCTGAAAGAACATTACGACATCGTTGTCTCAGACATCATGATGCCGGAGATGGACGGAGTAACGCTGCTGAAGAAGATAAAGACCAACAGCCGCATAAACGACATCCCCGTGATATTGCTAACTTCAAAATCTGACGTTGCCGACAGGCTCGAAAGCTTCAAGAAAGGCGCAGACGCCTTCCTGGCAAAGCCGTTCAACATGTCTGAGCTGCACATACTTACAGACAATCTTATCAGCAACGTAAGAAGGCTGCGCGGAAAATATTCGGGCGCCCAGGAACAGAAGGACAAGATTGAACAGATAGAGGTGAAGGGCAACAACGACCAGCTGATGAACCGCATCATGAAGTCGATAAACGAGCATATATCCGACCCCGACTTCAACGTTGAGAGTCTTGCTGAAGACGTTGGCATAAGCCGCGCACAGCTGCACCGCAAGATGAAGGAAATAACCGGAATATCAACCGGCGAGTTTATCCGTAATCTGAGACTGGAACAGGCTGCACGACTGATAAGGGAGCAGAAGATAAACGTCACTCAGGTGGCCTATGCCGTAGGCTTCAACAACCAGACCCACTTCTCTACCGTGTTCAGGAAACGCTACGGCATGTCGCCTACTGAATACGCTAAAAAAGAGCATAACGAAAATACAGAGCAAAAACAGGAATCATGAAAAAGACATTTTTAACCGCCCTGCTAATGGCGGCAATCACATGCGTTACATATGCAGAAGACGGCTCACGCCTTTGGCTGAGAAGCCAGCGCAACAGCGACCTGTGTGAAATCACGACTAAAGACAAGTCGAACACGGCTAAAATAGCCACAAGAGAACTTGCCACATACTGGCACGGAAAACCGGTAAGCCTGATAAAGGACAAGACGGCAACCGGCGAAGAAGGCTTCGAGATAACAACCGACAAGAGCAACGGCCACATAACAATAAAGGCGAAAAACAGCTGCGGACTGCTCTACGGAGCCTACGAACTGCTGCGCCTGCAGGACAGCGGTATGCCTATTGACAACATCAACATAAAGGAAAATCCTGCCGTAAAATACCGCATACTCAACCATTGGGACAATCTTGACAGGTCTGTAGAGCGAGGATATGCGGGCCTGAGCATATGGAAGTGGGACGAAATCAACGGCGACAAAGGCACGATGAGCCTTGCCCTGAAAGAACGCCTCACAACTTATTGCCGCGCAAACGCGTCGATAGGCATCAACGGCTCGGTGATAAACAACGTGAACGCTTCGCCCAAGATGCTCAACACCTTATATATAAAAAAGGTAAAGGTGCTGGCAGATATGTTCCGCGACTACGGAATAAAGGTTTATCTCTCGGTGAACTTTGCGTCGCCAATGGCTGAGGGCGGACTGAAGACAGCCGACCCGCTAAACGAAGGCGTGCGCACATGGTGGAAAAACAAGGTAAACGAAATATATAAGGAGATACCCGACTTCGGAGGTTTCCTCGTAAAGGCAAACTCAGAAGGACAGCCCGGCCCCGGCGACTATCACCGCACACATGCCGAGGGAGCCAACATGCTTGCAGAAGCTCTTGCCCCGCACGGCGGACTGGTCATATGGCGCAGCTTCGTTTACGGCAATCATGAGGGCGAAGACCGCGTAATGCAGGCCGTTACAGAGTTTAAAGACCTCGACGGAAAGTTCAGCAGCAACGTTATTCTGCAAACAAAGAACGGTCCGCTCGACTTCCAGCCGCGCGAGCCTTATGCTCCTCTGTTCGACCAGATTAAGCATACACCGATGATGGCAGAGCTGCAGATTACGCAAGAATATCTCGGACAGAGCCGCCACCTTGTATACCTGGCACCGATGTGGAAAGAGTTTTTCAGCTTTGTAAGCCCCAAACAGCTTATCGGCATTGCAGGAGTGGCCAACACGGGCGATGACGCCAACTGGTGCGGCCACCATTTCTCACAGGCCAACTGGTATGCCTTTGGCCGACTGGCATGGGACCCTACCCTGTCGTCAGAACTGATTGCAGACGAATGGCTCAAACAGACTTTCACACACGACACAGCTTTCATCAACCCGATGAAGGAAGTTATGATGAGCAGCCGCGAAGCCTGTGTAGACTATATGATGCCGCTCGGACTGCACCACATTTTCAAGGCCGACCACCACTATGGTCCTGAGCCACAGGGCTTCTATCCAAAATATCCGATAGAATGGTGCCCCGTATACTATCATAAGGCCGACAGCACCGGCATCGGCTTCGACCGCACAATGAACGGCACAAAGGCCGTAAGCCAGTATCGCCATCCGTTCGACAGCATATACAACGACATCAACACCTGTCCCGAGGAATATCTGCTGTGGTTCCACCACGTAAGCTGGAATCACAAGATGAAAGACGGCACGACGCTATGGCAGAGCCTCTGCGCCCACTACAACCGCGGCGTGGCCGAGGCAAAGAGATTTGCCGAAACTTGGAGCAAGATGGAGCCGTATGTAGACAGACAGCGCTTTATGGAAGTAAGCCAAAAAATGGCCGAACAGGTAGAGAACGCCGAAGAATGGCGCGACACGTGCCTTAAATATTTTCAGACATTCTCAAAACAGGAAATAACAAAATAGCAAGTACATACAATGAACAAAATAACTTATCTGGCAGGCACCGCAGCCCTGTCGGCCATGATGGTCATGTTCTGCGGCAGCGAAGCCAATGCACAGGCAAAGCTGCAGAAACAGGGCACTGCCACACAAATAACAGTAGGCGGAAAGCCCATGCTCCTGCTGTGCGGAGAGCTGAGCAACTCGGCCGCTACGTGCGAGGCAGACATAATAAGCGTAATGCGCACATGCAAGGAACGCGGACTCAACACGGTGCTTGTGCCGGCACAATGGGACCTCATCGAACCAGAGGAAGGCAAGTTTGACTTCTCGCTGCCGAAGACTGTCATAGAACAGGCACGCAAAAACGATCTGAAAGTAATATTCCTGTGGTTTGGAGCATGGAAAAACTCCATGAGCTGCTATGCACCGCTGTGGTTCAAGGAAAACACCAGGAAATATCCGCGCGCAATGACACGTCGCGGAAAGCCTCTTGAAATTGCCAGCGCATTCTCAGACAACATACTGCAGGCAGACAAAAACGCCTTCAGCAAATTGATGAAATTCATATCTGAGGCCGACAGCAGCCGAAACACGGTGATAATGATGCAGATTGAAAACGAAATCGGCATGCTCGAGGACGCACGCGACTACTCGGACAAGGCCCAAAAGGCTTTCAGCTCTGCCGTGCCCGAAGACCTTATAATATATATAAGGAGCAACGGGAAAAAGCTGCACCCTCACCTGCTGAAAATGCTCACAGGCTCAGAGAAATGGACAAAAGACAGCCACAACGCTATAAACAACAGGCTGAAGAAAGGCGCCACATGGGCACAGGTGTTTGGCACGGACATATATGCCGACGAAGTGTTCATGGCCTACTATCATGCAAAATATGTTGAACAGCTGGCTCTCGAGGCCCGCCGCATCTGCGACATGCCCCTCTATGTAAACGCCGCGCTCAACAGCCGCGGACGCAAGCCGGGCGAATATCCGTCGGCTGGGCCGCTAGCACACCTTGTAGACCTGTGGCACTGCGCCGCACCCAGCATAGACATCCTTGCTCCTGACATCTACGACACAGGCTTCAAGAGCTGGGCCGACCAGTACAAACAGCCCGAAAATCCGCTGTTTATACCAGAGTCGCGCTTCTGCCGCAACAGTGGTGTGCGTGCGCTGTACGCATTTGGCGAGCACGACGCCATAGGATTCTCGCCGTTCGACATAGACCACGGCTCTGCCGACGACCACAAGAGCATAAAGAAGAGCTACGCCATGCTGGAAGAGCTGTCGCCGCTGCTGCTGAAATATCAGGGCAAGGGCCTGACACACGGACTGCTCTTTGACGGCAACGACCGCGAACGCGTCATCGTAGACGGCGACATCACGCTGACATGCCGCCACAACTTCACACTGCCATGGGACCCTCGCGCCACCGACGGCTCTGAATGGCCCGAAGGCGGAGGCATTATAATAAAGCTGGCAGACATGGACTACATCATAGCCGGCAACGGCATCGTTGTAGAATTTACGACAAACAGCGAGAAGGAACAAGAAGAAAAAAAGATACTTGGCGAAGACGGATTTGCCCAGAATGGCCAAAACACGGGCACGCAGAACGAAGCGCAGCCTAAATTTAAAGGAATGCGTGCAGGCATAGGCTACGTGGATGAGGTGGCAATAAACAAAGACGGAACGCTGAAATATCTGAGAAGAGAAAACGGAGACCAAAGCCATCAGGGACGCCACGCCCGCATATCTGTAGGCGAATATAAGATTCTGCACGTCAAGCTGTATAAGTATTGACAAGGGGAACAGCCAAGCAAATAAAAAAAAGGCTGCAGAGTCTGCCGTCAGACAAAGATGGTTAAGGCTTCACAATAAAAATAAGGCCTGCAAGCGGCCGACAGAAAAATACTCTATATACGCCATAAGGATATCCTGAAGGGCGAATATAGAGTATTTTTTTATGCCCTATCGGTCATGCCCCGTCAGACGATTGCCCCGTACACCTTATTATATTATACCCCTTACTTTCAACTCTAACCTGACTGATGCAGCAATTCAATGCTGTTGCGTAACACTGCTCAGGCGGATAAAAGGCTTTTTCGGGCGGCATCTAAAAACAGGCGTAAAAATTATAACCATTTACACCTATTTCTGTTACATTTTAAATATTCAGCGTTATTCTGTAAGAAAATTATTAACCAAACAGCAATTGTTATGTTTCGAACTGTTAGTGGCCGATTTACGTGTCGTAAACGGGGCACTTTTGATGCAAAAGTGACCGCTTTTTTACGCAAAAACCATAGAGTTTTTTCATTCAAAATAAAGAGTGGTCATTATTGCATGCAGGAACAAGCATGAGCAAAACGTAAGAATACAACCACGCAGGCATGGACATGAGCCTGACAACGACAGCCATAAAAGCATAAGAGGCATGCGGTTTTTACTCAAAAAAGGCAACAGAAAAACGTGCGTCCCTAGATATTTCATGTTACAAAGCACAGCATAGACAGAACACGCAATAACCGGAAACGGCAAAAAACATGGCTGCCGCAAAAAATATTTTAACATATAGAAACAATCAGCATGCGTAAACAACGGTCAAAATCATATAACTATAAAATATGACCAGCCTACATGAAAAATAGATAAAAAATCATATTATTAACAAGAAAACACAAAAAAGAGGGTAAAAAGCTGCTAAAACGATACAAATCAGCACGTCTGCAACATTAAGAAACGTTGCTGAAACATTAATTAATACACTTTTAAACATAAATTCATACTTTTGTGGCGTTGAAAACTTTACCAAATTCAAACAATTTTAAACAATTAATCATGAAACGCGCAAAAGAAGCATGTAAGACTCTGGGCTTACTGATTCTGATGAGCATTTTCCCTATTTGGGCATTTGCACAGAACACAGTAACCATCACGGGTCTTGTTACCGATGACGACGGCCCTATCATCGGAGCAACAGTAAAGGTTAAGGGGTCGACCACAGGTGCAATAACTGACCTTGACGGAAAATACACATTAAAGGTAAGTCCCGGATCAGTCGTAACGTTCACCTACCTCGGATATTCCGACAAGGAGGTAAAGGTTACAAATCAGAAAGAAGTAAACGTAAAGCTCGAACCAGACTCAAAGATGCTTGACGAGGTTGTGGCCATCGGTTACGGAACGATGAAGAGATCAGACGTAACAGGTTCTATGGTGTCAATCAACGACAAGGCCATAGAGCAGACCGTGTCTACAAGTATCGACCAGGTGCTGCAGGGACGTGCTGCAGGTGTGCAGATTCAGGCAAACTCAGGTACTCCTGGTGCCAATACAAGTATCCGCATACGTGGTGTCAACTCTCTTAATGCGACCAACCAGCCTATATTCGTCATCGACGGTGTTGTGGTTGACGCACAGGGAGCAGACAGCAACGACCCCTTGTCAAGTAACAACCCGCTTGCCAGCATCAACCCGAGCGACATCGTGTCAATGGACGTGCTCAAGGATGCCTCTGCAACAGCCATCTATGGTGCAAGAGCGTCTAACGGTGTCATCATGATTACCACAAAGAGAGGTAAGTCTGGCGAAGCCACTATAACCTACGACGGATACATCGGCTGGCAGGAAATGGCAAAGAAGCTCGACATGATGAACCTGCGTGAGTATGCCATACACCACAACGCACGCGCCGAAGAGGGCATCGTTGAATATAACGACGCATTCGTAAATCCCGACGCTCTTGGCGAAGGAACCGACTGGCAGGACGCCCTGTTCCGCAACGCTCTGATGACAAGCCACAACATATCTGTTACGGGCGGAACACAGAACGCGACATACGCAATAAGCGGAGGATATATGAACCAGGACGGTATAGCCATAGGTTCAGGCTTCAAGCGTCTTACTCTGCGCGGCAACACTGACGCACAGGTAAAGAAATGGCTCAAGGCCAGCCTGAGCTTCTCACTGACAGACTCAAAGCAGGAAGTAGGTGCCGACAACAACGTCATCATGAACGCCCTGCTCCAGCAGCCTTCAGTAGCAGTTACCAGCCCTGACGGAAGCTTCGACGGTCCGGACGACGTTTACATGCCTGTAAATGCCGTGGCCATAGCATCTATCAGAGAGAACTACAACAAGAAGATGAATTTCCGTATAAACGGAAGCCTCGAGGCAACCCTGATGAAGGGTCTCACCTTCAAGACAGAGCTTTCAACAGACTATAATCTCAACAAGTTCTATTATTATGAGCCCGACTATGAGTTCGGTGCCCTGACAAACTCTACACGTACCGGTAAATGGACAAAGACAGACACCAAATACTGGTCATGGAGAAACATCCTTACTTATCAGAACACCTTCAACAAGGTTCACAGCATCAACGTTATGCTCGGTCAGGAAATGAGCAACTCTCACTGGGAGACACAGGTGAGCACGGCTACAGGCTTCCTGACAAACAGCGCCCACGACCCGTCGGCAGGTGACATAACAGCCTCAACAGGTACAGGTACACAGAACGACAACTCTCTGTTCTCTTACTTCGGACGTGCATTCTATTCATACGACGACCGCTACCTCATCACAGCGACACTGCGTCGCGACGGTAGTTCTCACTTCGCTAAGAACAACCGCTGGGGATGGTTCCCTTCAGCAGCACTTGCATGGCGAGTTTCTAACGAGAAGTTCATGGCCGGCACAAGCGACGTTATCAACAACCTCAAACTCCGCCTCGGCTGGGGTTCTACAGGTAACCAGAACGTATCAGACTGGGCTTACATGGCTCTGCTGTCTTCAAAGACCACGCCATGGGGAACTGGTGTGCTTACAGCCAACACAGCTAACCCAGACCTGAAATGGGAAACTACAACATCATACAACGTAGGACTCGACCTCAACCTCTTTGACAACCGCATCGAGTTTATCTTCGACTGGTACTACAAGAAGACCAAGGACCTGCTGCTGCAGATTCCTCTGCCTGAGTACCTCGGATCATACGGACAGGGCGCAGCTTCTAACCCATGGAAGAACGTAGGTTCTCTGCGCAACACCGGTATCGAAATGACATTGAACACTGTAAACATTGACAAAGGCGGATTCCAGTGGCGCAGCAACTTCGTGTTCTCACTCAACCGCAACAAGGTGCTCAAGCTCGACACAGAAAGTGCAACCATCGACAAGACATTCATGACAGGAAGCGAGAACAACACTGTTACAAGAACTGTTGAAGGCAAGCCTGTAGGACAGTTCTGGGGCTACAAGGTTATTGGGCGCTTCGAGAAGGCAGAAGACTTCTACTATAAAGACAAGGACGGCAACGTCAAGCCGGTGGCACTGCCCGAAGGAAGCTCTATCGGAGAGGACAAGACATGGATTGGAGACTATATATTTGAAGACATCAACGGCGACGGCGTGATAAACAACAGCGACTGTACATTCATCGGCGACCCGCAGCCTGACTTCACTTACGGTATCGGCAACACATTCTCTTACAAAGGCTTCGACCTCACCATATTCTTTAGCGGCAGCTACGGCAACGACATTCTGAACTATACACGCCGCGACATCGAAGACGTAAGAGTAAACAGCAACCTGCTGAAGAGCGCAGCCGACTACGCACAGATTGGCGTCATCGACCCCAACCTGCCCGACGACGACTTCCGCAACCTCTACGTAACCAACCCGAGCTCACGCCTGCCGCGTCTGAGCGCATCTACAACAAATGCCAACAACCGTGTAAGCGACCTCTATGTTGAGGACGGCTCTTACATTCGTCTGCAGAACATTTCGCTGGGCTACACGCTTCCGAAGTCATTCGTAAGAAAGCTCAAGCTCGAAAATGTCAAGGTATACATGAACCTGCAGAATGTTTACACATGGACCAACTACAGCGGCTACGACCCTGAAGTAGGATCAATGTACGGCGATGCACTTCTGACCGGCCTCGACTACGGCCGCTATCCTTCACCGCGCATCTACACCTTCGGTCTGAACATCTCATTCTGATAATCACAAATGTATTTGCGAAAGAAAGTAACAATTTTAACAAGAAAGAAAATGAAAACAAAAATATTCTTAGTAGGCTCGCTCCTGACAGCCGGAATAGCACTGACATCATGCAGCGACGACTTCCTTGACCAGAAAAATACGACGAGCCCTAACCAGGAAACATTCTTCGACAGCGACGAAGCTATCGACAAGGCCATGTATCCGCTTTACAACTATGTATGGCAGAGCTTCAACGACAAGGCCTACTACGGCATGGGCGACGGACGTGCCAACAACCTTACGGCTCAGTATTCAGACTATATCTACCCGTACACCAACTTCAACGAGACATCGTTAAGCCCGGGATTGTCTGACGCATGGGGCTCTCTTTACTCTGTAGTTGCACAGTCAAACAACACAATAAACAACATCCTCACCTACTCTACCTCTGCTGTAAGCGAGGAAGCCAAGACAAGAGGCGTGGCTGAGGCAAGATTCATGAGAGGCGTGGCCTATTGGTATATCGCATCTCTTTGGGGAAATGCCATAATATACACCAGGACAAGCGACCTCGTAAACAACTATGTTGTGCCGGCAAACCCGAGAGCTGACGTTATGGAGTTTGCAATACGCGACCTCGAATATGCAGCTGCCTACCTGCCCGCAACATCTCCTGAGAGCGGACGTATCAACAAATACAGCGCATACGGCATGCTGTCAAGAGTATATCTGTCAATGGCCGGTCTGACCACCGAAGGACAGTATGACGGCAACAACGTGGCTACCGACTTCAACCGCGGAACACGCAACACCTATTATCTTGAACTTGCGCGCAAGGCCGCAATGAAGGTTATCAACGAGTCTGACTTCAAGCTGATGACAAACTACGGCGACTTGTTCAAGATTGAGAACAACAACTGCCAGGAAGACATGTTCCAGCTGCAGTGGAATCAAGGCTCAACCGACGCTATCGGATGGGGATGCAACCAGACAATCACCGCTTACTTCGGATGGTCAACAATGGTTACAGACGGAACCAACTGGGGAGGTGCCACATACGCTTCTTACGACCTCTTCACCGAATATGAGAACAACGACTTGCGCAAGCATGAGAGCGTTGCATGGTACGGCGAATATTATCCCGACATGTACACAAAGGGCGGCGGCTACACCTACGGAGTAACAGAGAATGCCGGTTCTCAGGGTGCAAACATCAAAAAGTATGTTGTAGGCACACACGACGACAACGGCGTAAGCTACAAGCAGAGCTCAGGCATCAACACCCACATGCTGCGCCTGGCTGAGGTATACCTCAACCTTGCCGAAGCTATTCTGGGCAACAACGCATCTACAACAGACGCAACAGCGCTCTATTACTTCAACGAAGTGCGCAAGCGTGCCGGACTCAACGCCAAGACTTCACTCACATATGAAGACCTGCGCCACGAGCGCCGCATGGAGCTGGCCTTTGAAGGACAGTACTGGTACGACCTCGTAAGACGTGCATACTACAAGCAGCAGGAGGTTGTAAACTACGTGAACAACCAGAACCGCAACGCATCTTATTACGACAGTTCTACTCATGAATACAAGCTCAGCGAAGACTATGTAGCTCCGGGCAAGGGTGTTGCAACAGCAACAGAGAAGAACCTGCTGCTGCCCTACTCTGACACCGACCAGAACCGCAACCCGTATCTCAAGAGCGACGCCAACGGCAACATACAGACCGTTCCTTATGAGTTCGGAGAGCGTGAGGTTTCAGAAGAAAGCCTGTTCAACTAAAATTATCAGCAAAACAAAATAAAAACGGAATTTCATTATGAAAATGTTTAAAAATATATGGCTTTTATGCCTCGCATTCGTTACTGCCGGACTGGTATCATGCAACGATGACGACGATGCGATAGACAGCGCACCTATAAGCGTGCTGCAAGTATATCTTGAAGATGCCGAAGCCACGGTAAAAGACCGCCCCGTAGAATTTGCCCGCCTTGGCCAGACCATACGCATATCAGGTTCTGGATTCAGAGGCATGCAGAAGGTATACATCAACGGCTTTGACACTTACTTCAACAATGCCTACGTTACAGACAACAACCTGATACTGAGCATCGACACAGACACTCCCGTATCAGACGCTCCAGACAGCGTGCGCAACACGATACGCTTCGTGAAGAGAGGCACTGAATATGTCTACACCTTCACAATACGTGCCGCATCTCCCTCGATAACCAGCATCGACAACACGCTGCCTATGCCGGGCGAGACGGTTACAGTGTACGGAGCCAACCTTCAGGAGACTTCAAAGGTTACACTGCCCGACGGAACAGAGATAACAGGAAACGCAATAACCAATGCTCCTGAAGATGAAGACGGCGAATGGTTCTCGTTCGTAATGCCTCACAGCATTCAGGGATACGGCGCCATAACAATAGAGTGTGCCAACGGAACAGCCAAGTCGGCAGAATACTTCAACAACGACAAGTGTATGGTGCTCAACTTCGACGGCGAAGGCAGCCAGGGCTTCTGGAGCTGGAGCGAAACAGGCAGCATGCTCGGAAGCGAAGACGTGGTTGACGACCCGCTCAACAGCGGCCGCGGCAAGGTGATCGACTTTGTGCCCTCACGTCTGCTGAGCAACGGCATCGCAGCCGGCAAGAGCCGCGCAACAGAATGCTGGACAGCCGGCAACGACGACCCGATGGACGACTGGAGCCGCATGTACTCTGTAATACCCGACACAACACTGCTCACCGACGTAGCCTTCCAGTTTGACATCTACGTTCCTGAAGCATGGGTAGGCACAGGACACATACAGCTCTGCCTCATGAACAACTTCAACTTCGGCGGTATAGGTTCTGACGATGATGCCGACGGCAAGCAGACAGCCTTCTACTGCCCTTGGATACAGGACGGCAAGGCCATTCCGTTCAAGACAGCCGGATGGCAGACAGTTACAATACCGTTCAGCGAGTTCAAGAAATATGCAAGCGAGATTGAAGAAGGCAAGTCGCCCACATTCAGAGAAGTTGTTGAAGACCGCAACGCAGCCACATACCGCAACTTCGGAATGGGCTTTGTCAACACCGACTTCGTGTTCGACGGTCTTAGCGTAACAGCCACAATCTTCAAGCAGCACATCTACATCGACAACTGGCGTGTAGTGCCCTGCAAGAGCGAAGTAATATCAGACTTCCCCGACGAAGAAGAATAAACAATACACCGCCTGCTCCGGTGCGAACAAACACACCGGAGCAGAATAAAAAAAAACAAAACAACAAAAAAGTAATATCATGAAACTGAATAAAATAATCATACCGGTGCTGGCAGCCCCGTTACTCCTCACAGGATGCTACGACGATAAGATGGACTGGCACACGCCGGACGGACATTATCCGGTTGTATCAGACGAGATTCCACTCTCACTCCAGGAGAAGATTGCCAACTACGACAACATCAAGGCCTACATGGCACAGTATATGCCTAACGTAAAGCTCGGCCTGGGACTCGGAGCAGACAAATATATCTCTGACGACACGGCCTATGTGAACAGATGTAACGACAACTTCCAGCAGTTTGTTACAGGCAACGCCATGAAGCACGGCTCAGTTGTTCAGAACGACGGTAGCCTTAAGTTCACCACGATTGACGCATTCCTGGCAAAGGTGCCTTCAGACATAGACATATACGGCCACAACTTTATATGGCACACCCAGCAGAACCAGACATATCTGAAATCGCTCATCGCACCTACGGTGGAGGTTACTCCGGGAAGCGACATCGCCAACGTCATTCAGAACGGCGACTTCGAGAGCGGCACAAAAGACCACTGGAGCAGCTGGGGCAACAGCTCTACAACAGAGGTGCAGGAAGGTGCAGGATATGACGGAAGCTACGGACTCGTAATGGTTAACCCAAGCGATGCCGACGACTATTCGGCACAGCTGGCTTACGACCTGACCGACCCGCTCGTAGCAGGAAAGAAATACATCATAAGATTTAAGGCTAAGGCCAGCACACCTGCCGGCACACTGCAGTTTGCCACACAGAACAGCAGCGACTACTCTGGCGAGGGATACCACTCATTCAGCGTAGGCACAGAATGGACAACATGTGAGTATGACTATACCTGCACAAAGGACAACCTGAACCGAGTGCTCATCAACTTCGGCAAGGTGGCAGGAACCTACTACATCGACGACGTTGAGTTCGGCGAGGAAATAGGCGGATCGGCATCAGCTAAGCGCGGCCCTGCAAAGGCTTCGTCTGTAACCTACAAGTTCAAGACACCTGAAGAGAAGAAGGCAGCCCTGCTCGGAGCTATGGAGAGCTGGATTAAGGGCATGGCAGAACATCTGGGCAACAGAATAAGCGGATGGGACGTAATAAACGAGCCTATAACCGACGGCACACCTAAATGGCGCGGCATAGAGGGCAACTTCAGCGAAGGCGACAGCGAGCCTGTTGAAGATCCTGAAAGCGGCTTCAACCTCAACTGGGAGTCAGGCCACTTCTACTGGGGCTACTACATCGGCAAGGAATATGCTACAAAGGCATTCGAACTTGCACGCAAATACGCTCCAAACGCCAAACTCTATGTAAACGACTACAACCTGGAGACAAGTCCGGCAAAACTGGCAGAGCTCATCAACTTCGTAAAATACATCGACGAGAACGGAAGCGTAAAGGTTGACGGTATCGGCACACAGATGCACGTAGACGGCAAGTCGATAACCAAAGAGCAGATTGACGCTATGTTCCAGACGCTTGCTGCTACAGGCAAACTGATAAGGATAAGCGAGCTCGACGTAAGAATCGGCACGACATCGCCTACAGCCGACGACCTGCAGACACAGTCGGACGTATATCAGATGATCATAGAATCATACAAGGCAAACATACCTGAGGCACAGCAGGGCGGAATAACACTGTGGACTCTCTCTGATGCTGCCGACGAGCACACTTACTGGTATCCTGACGACGCACCAAACATCTTTGACAAGAACTATGCCCGCAAGACAGCCTACAAGGGTGTATGCGACGGTATAGCAGGCAAGGACATAAGCGAGGACTTCACAGGAGACATGTGGATGAACGGAAAATAATAATTCTGATACAGCGATTTATCTTATCAATAAGGTGCATAGGCTATCGGCCGTGCACCTTATTATTTTTATATACACTGCCTCCAATCTGGCAAAAATATACCGCCTTAGGCTTTCTGCTAGCCGGAATCATGACCGTATGACCATTTGCCATAGACAAGAGAAAGGGCTAAATCAGGCTCGCATCAGGCGCACTACGCCCTATCGGCCACCAGTCTTCATTCTGCCTGCCACGTCGCCACATCATAACACGGCTTAGTCTTTTTGCCTTGCGCCAGCATCACGCCACCTGCTATTCTTAACAATACCCGCCATAACTCGGCCGTTCATCATGATTCGCGGGTAAAAAGCCTGCAACAATCAAAGCAACACAAGGCAAAACATGGATAGATCATGACGTCAGGACAAGAATAAAAACAGGCGTTGAAAGCGGTAAAAAATCAGGACATTATATTTTTCCATTACAGAAAGCCAACATATAATATAAGTTAAACAGAAGCAATAGAATCCACCATTCTATTAACTATTGTTCACAATAGGCACACCTAAAACATGCAAAAACAATGGTTTTGCCATGCTAAAAGCACCGGTTTTGAAGCAAAAAAGCATCACTTTTAAGTAGAAAACATGCCACTTTTGACCCGTAAACGGCACAGTAATATTATTTAACACATACATCATAAAGCCAAAATAGCACTAAAACACATAATATCAACCACTTACACAAAACGCTAAATTTTGCGCCATCTATGGTCAAAAATCCGGTTTCATGATGAGCACCGCCATTCTGGAAGCATTAACCGTTCGGATTTTACGAAAAATCCTTACAGCGTGTCTGTATGTCATCCATTATTTTCAAGACCAAAATATATGCAGCCAGACAATTCTGCAAACAGCAAAGCAAGAATAAGCATACACGCCCTTAATAAGCCACAGCGGAAAGGCATTAAATATAAAATGCATGACAACGCTCCTATCTGCCGTCAGGATTCATCAAAAGATTGTCTTATACTGAGCTGATTACCATTTGCCTTCTCATAAAATTAGCTGACTTTCAAAAAATAGCAGGCAGCAAGACGACAACAGAAAGACAATATGACAGCAGAAAAATTAAGTCTACTCTAATATTAAAAACATACGCAGCAGCAGCATCTATTGGTGATAAATACAAGATGAAAACATGTACAAGGCAAACCGGCAAAGACTGACCGATATACCGTATGCCCATAACCCAACTGATGTAAATAAAAATCTGTTTTCACTAAAAACATTCCAACAGCAAAAGCATGCCGCAAAAACATGAAAGAAGTATGCCGTTGAGAAAACGGCAACGGCAAAAATCAAAAATATAGCGCTCAAATATTTTAAAAAAATATGTTACAATTTCAGAAAAAACATGACAGACATAGAACAAAATATAAAACTAAGGATAAAAGCTCATTAAATATTTTTTCACTAAAAACTTAATTCGCACGAAAATCAGGCTGAAACATCAAAACATACACACCGAAAAACCTTGCATGCATCAAAAACCTTTGTACTATGATTTTTGACACAAAAACCATAAAATAGAAATATTCAGACCATTTTAACAGAAGAAACGTGCCACAAACCGTGTAAAACGTCTAAATATAGGCTCTTTTTACTTATATGAGACGTAAAAAAAAACGCGGATGAGACATTAAGAAACGTTGATGAGACATTAAGAAACGTTGATGAAACATTAAGAAATACATTTATAAATATTAATTTATATTTTTGCGACGTAGAAAACTTTATAAAAAATACTATAAAAAAACTTACATCGCCACGTAACAAAAATACCATAAAAAACAAAGCCGGAATGCTTGAAACAAATATTAATGAGACACAAATGTCATGGCACAAGGCATACATTCGGCCATAAAGAGAAGGAAAAGAAAACCAATATATAATAATGTAGAATAAGCATAATTCTGAAAACTTTAAAAAAATAATACTTTAAATTAATGTTTAACTTTGATAACTCAAAAGACTATGGATTACTTTAAATCTAGACAAAATCTAAGAGGAATCGTGCTGGCACTCGGAATAGCCTGCACAGCTTCCAATGCTTTTGCGGTATCACTTGCAACACCTCCAGAGAATGCCGGGGCTAACACAGCCATGGCCGTACAACAGAAAATTACTGTAACAGGTAACGTAAGCGATGCTACAGGTCCGTTGGTTGGAGCAACCATTAAAGTAAAAGGTACGTCAAACGGTGTTGTTGCCGACATGGACGGTAACTTCAAGATTTCTGCCGGTCCAAACGACGTTCTTGAAGTGTCATACATCGGATATGTCACTCAGAACGTAAAAATCAACAACAGGTCAAACTTAAAAATCGTACTTGAAGAAGAAAAGCACTCGCTCAACGAGGTTGTTGTCATCGGTTACGGTACGCAAAGACGTGAGGCCGTTACCGGTTCTGTTGCCAACGTAAGCGGCGACGAGCTTAACCAGATTGCAGCAACCAACGCAGCACAGGCCCTTCAGGGACGCGAACTCATCAACGTTATCCGTGCACGTGCAGGTAAATGGAGCTTCAGCAACGCCAAGAACGACTACTATGTAGCCGATTTCAGCAAAGAGATGACAGACGCAACTCCACAGAAAATAACAATCGACTATATCCTCGAAGAGCTGAGCCGTGAATACTTTGGCGAAGGTCACCGCTGGTTCGACCTCGTTCGTACACAAATGTGGGAAGAACTTGCAAAAGAGTACACAATTGCCGGTATGAACGCAACAGACGTTACACCGCAGAAATATACAAGAACCATCACCAAACAGCACTATCTGCGTCCTATCCCACAGGGTCAGCTCGACGCTATGGAAATGACAGACGAGGAGAAGGCTGAATTCCAGAATCCTGGATATTGATGAGTCGTAAAGCCATCTGCCAGTAAACATAGTCAGCAATATGTTTCTGCAGATCTACTTATAGAAAAATGAAAAAGAGGCATACCGTTTGGCATGCCTCTTTTTATATAAATATACCTTCTGACTTTTTAGCCCCAAACAGCATTAGGATTCAGCCGTGATTTTGCTTTATATTGAGCGGACTTTCGTTTGACTTTTTTCGCAAACATAGCAAGCTATGTCATGAAAAAAGACGTACGAAAAGACGACAAAAAAGGATGAAAGCATAAATATACAAAACAGATAAAGCTATATGCGGTCTAATGACAGATTTGGATTCAATACTGATTATCCCCATTCGGTTATCATGATTTTATCCGGCAAAGAATTTACATCATACAGCCCTATTCAGCCGAACAATAATGACAGATTGAGGTTAAATACATATTTTGGATAATACGCATGCATTTATCAAAAAATAAAGTAAAAAAACATATTATAAACCAACATCAAAACAAAATAGCAACGAAACCACATAGTACAAAACACTTTAAGCCACGTCATAAAAATAATTATGAAACGTTTATTTATTACCTTATTAATATTAACAGCAGGAATTATTGTTCCTGAATCGGTTTTGGCGCAACAGCGCTATCAAATCGGAGTGTGTGACTGGATGGTGCTGAAGCGCCAGAAGATAGGAGAGTTTAAACTTGCCAAAGAGCTTGGATGCGACGGCATTGAGATGGACATGGGAGGCCTGGGCGTGCGCAACTCGTTCGACAACAAGATGCGCGACCCTAAAATGGTAAAACTCTTCAATCATACGGCCGACAGCTTCGGCATAAAGGTAGGAGCCGTGGCTATGTCTGGTTTCTACGGCCAGAGCTTTGCGAAAAAAGAGAGCTGGCGCTGGCTGATACAAGACTGTCTCAACACGATGGACGCCATGGGCGCAAAAGTGGCATTTCTGCCTTTGGGCGGATGCGGCAACAACTGGGCAGACTCTCTTCCGCTGCGCCAGCAGATTGTATGGCGTCTGCACGAGATTGGCGAGATGGCCAAGGCACGCGGCAAGGTGATAGGCATAGACACGCCGCTGGATGCTGAAGGCAACATAAAGCTGCTGGATGAAATAAATTCTGAGGGAATTAAAATCTTCTATAAATTCCAGACAGCTATAGAAAACAAACGCAACATAGCAAAAGAAATCGAGAAACTCGGCAAAGACCGCATCTGCGCCATACACGCAAGCAACACAGACGGAGTGTGGCTCAGAGACGACAAGGCCGTGAACATGAAAAAGATAAAAAAAGCTCTTGACAAGGCCGGCTGGTCGGGCTGGCTGTTTGTTGAGCGCAGCCGCGACGTAAACCAAGTTCGCAACGTAAAGAAAAACTATGGTGAAAATGTTAAATACTTAAAAGAGATAATGCAATGAAAAAAATTTTAACTATTTTTGTAACGCTAATAACATTTGGGACAAATTACGCTCAAACAATTCAGTTAAACTCTAATGGCCGCGACCAGGACTATGTTAACAGTATTCTGGGAAGAGCCCAAAAAGTGACAGATGCACTGAACATAACCGGTACGGATAAAGGTGAGCAAGTTAAAAACATTGTTGCAAACAGATATTTTACCCTCAATGACATTTATGAAGAAAGAGACAGTCTGAAAAAAGCAGCCTCTACGCTTACCGGCAATGATAAAAAGCTTGCACAGAACTTTGCCGAAAGTCAGAAGGACCAAAAGCTTTATCGTTCTCATGCTGGTTTTATTGCCGACCTGTCTTTGTTCTTAGACGACGCGCAGATTGAGACCGTAAAAGACGTAATGACCTACAATGTTGTGAAAGTTACTTACGAAGCTCAGTGCGACATGATTCCTACTTTGAAAGAGGAAGAAAAAGCACAGATTCTTGCATGGCTGAAAGAAGCCCGCGAATATGCCATTGATGCCGAAAGTTCAAAGAAAAAGCATGAAACTTTCGGAAAATACAAGGGAAGAATCAACAACTATTTAAGCAAGCGCGGATACAACTTGCAGAAAGAACGTGAAGAATGGGCAAAGCGCGTAAAGGCACGCGGAGGCACATTGTAAACATGTTGAAATAAAGAAGCATTATAACTTACGACAGATATACGATGAAAAAAACAATTCTGATAAATATTCTTATTTCTGCCGCAGCAACAATGCCTGTAATGGCACAGCAAGGAGGAATTACAGACACTCGCAACAGCAAATATGCCATTATCAATTCTACACCTATTGATGCGGTAAAATGGACCGGCGGTTTTTGGGGAGAGCGTTTCGGCGTGTTCAGCGGCACTTCGCTGCAGAGCATGTGGGAGACATGGAAGTCAGACAAAGGCCACAGTTACAACAACTTCATGATTGCCGCAGGCGAGAAGAAAGGCAAGCGTCACGGACCTCCGTTTCACGACGGTGACATGTATAAATGGCTCGAGGCAGTAGCTGCCGTGTATGCAGTAAACAAAGACCCGGAACTGGAGAAGATAATGGACCGCGTGATAGAGCTTATCGCAAAGGCCCAGCGCCCTGACGGCTATCTGCACACACCTGTGGTAATAGCAGAAATAAACAAAAAGGCCCTGCAGGACGAAGAGAAAGAAAACGAGACAATTGGCACCAAAGTGGGAACGAGCAAGGACGGAAGGTTTGGCAATCCGCTGAACTTCGAGGCCTACAATCTCGGACATCTTATCACTGCCGGAATTATCCACCACCGCGCAACGGGCAAGACAACGCTGCTCGACTGCGCGATAAAGGCAGCCGACTGCCTGTATGACTTCTACATGAATCCGTCGGCCGACGCACTCGAGAAAGGAGTAATCTGCCCCTCACACTATATGGCCATAACCGAAATTTACCGTGAGACAGGCAATCCGAAATATCTCGAGCTGTCGAAACAGCTGATAAACATACGCGACAGCGTAAAGAACGGCACCGACGACAATCAGGACCGCATACCGTTCCGCCAGCAGTATAACGCCATGGGGCACTCTGTAAGAGCCAACTATCTGTATGCCGGCGTTGCCGACCTGTATGTAGAGGACGGTGAGGCACAGCTAAAGAAGAATCTCGACTCGATATGGAACGACATCGTTTACCGTAAGATGTATATCAACGGAGCATGCGGCGCGCTGTATGACGGCACTTCGCCCGACGGTACAGAATATAAGCCGGACCTTATACAAAAGGTGCATCAGAGCTACGGACGCCCCTATCAGCTGCCCCACTCTACCGCACACAACGAAACCTGCGCCAACATCGGCAACATGCTGCTCAACTGGCGCCTGTTCCAGAACACTGCCGACGCAAAATACACCGACTTGGTGGAGAACTGCCTGTTCAACAGCATTTTGTGCGGCATAAGCCTCGACGGCAAGAAATATTTCTACACCAATCCGCTGAGAATGTCTGACGAACTTCCGTACAAGCTGCGCTGGCCAAAGGAGCGCACAGAATACATAAGCTGCTTCTGCTGTCCGCCGAACACGCTGCGCACACTCTGCGAGGCTCAGGACTATGCCTACAGTGTTGGCAAAAAAGAGATTTACGTTAATCTATATGGCGCAAATACCCTTACCACAAAGCTCGACGGCATAGGCGAAATAACTCTCACACAGGAAACAGACTATCCATGGGACGGCAACATCGTCCTCAACGTGGCAAAGCTGAAAGGCAAAAAGGATTTCACGCTGAAACTGAGAATACCGGCATGGTGCTCTGATGCCAAGATTACAGTAAACGGCGAGCCTGTAAGCACTGAAATTAAGAGCGAATCGTATGCTGCTGTAACACGCACATGGAAAAAGGGAGACGTTATAAGACTCGAAATGCCGATGGAGACAAAGCTCATTGAGGCAAATCCGCTGGTTGAAGAGTGCCGCGGACAGGTGGCCGTACAGCATGGACCGATAATATATTGCCTTGAAAGCAACGACCTCAACGGTGTTGACATAGACAACATAGCCATACCGGTTGACGCAAAGTTTGTACCTGTAGAGACAAACATAGAAGGAAGCCGCATCATGGCACTTGAGACAGAAGCCGTAAACCGCAGCGAAAAGTCATGGCACAACACTCTTTACAGAGAAGTGAGCAAAGACAATAATAAAGTGAAAATACGCCTTATACCCTATTATGCATGGGGCAACAGAGGCAAGAGCGAAATGACAGTATGGATACCCGCAGAATATTAATAACACTAATATCCGCAGCTTTTGCCGGAATAAACATCTATGCGACCGACTTGATTGTCAAGCCGGGCGCATACGCTATTGAGAAAGCCTTGCAACAGGCAAGAGAAGAGAGACGCCAGAACAACGCAAAGGACATAACCATACGCCTGGCGGAAGGCACATACAGCCTTAACCAGCCTATCGTGGTAAGACCTGAAGACAACGGCACACGCATTGTTGCCGACGGCAATGTAACGATAAGCGGTGGCGTAAGGATAACCAACTGGCACAAGCAAGGCAAGATGTACGTGGCCGACGTGCCCGACTTCAACGGCCGTCCGCTCGAGTTCAGACAGATGTGGGTAAACGGCAAGAAAGCCATAAGGGCACGCGATGTTGAAGACTTCAACGACATGTTCAGAATAAAAAGTCTGGACAAAGCAAAAGAAACAATATACGTGCCGGCAAAAGCCGTGAAGAAAATAGTGAACGCCAAGTATGCAGAAATGGTGCTTCATGAGATGTGGTGTGTGGCCACCCTGCGCATAAAGTCGGTGAAGATAGCCGGCGACAGCGCCGCCGTAACATTCCATCAGCCCGAAAGTCACATCCACTTCATGCACCCATGGCCGTCGCCAATGGTAACATCAGACGGCCGCAACTCGGCCTTCTATCTCACTAATGCGAAGGAACTGCTCGACAGCGAAGGCGAGTGGTATCTCGACGCAAAAGCATCTAAGCTGTACTACATTCCCCGCAAGGGCGAGAACATGAACACGGCGGAGGTGATTGTGCCTGCAGTTGAAACACTGCTGAAAGTAGAAGGCACACCCGATAATCCCGTAAAAGACGTAACTTTCGAGGGCATAACATTCAGCTATGCAACATGGATGCGCCCGTCTATAAGCGGACACGCCCCGCTTCAGGCCGGTATGTATATGACTGAGGCCTACAAGCTCAGACCAAAGATGATTCGCCCCAACGGCGACCACAAGCTCGACAACCAGGGCTGGGTAGGCCGCCCGGCAGCGGCAGTCAGCCTCAACTGTGCCGAAAACGTATCGTTCACAAAGTGCAACTTTGAGCACAACGCGTCAACCGGTCTTGACTATCATACATATATAAAAGGTGGAACCGTTGACCGCTGCAAGTTTAGCGACATGGGAGGCAACGGCATTCTGGCCGGAAGCTTCGGCCCGGAGGCTCACGAGGCCCATCTTCCATACGACCCGTCAGACCGCAGGATTATATGCACAGACCTGAGCATAACCAATAACCTCATAACAGACGTGTCAAACGAAGATTGGGGATGCGTAGGCATCGGCGCAGGTTTTGTGAAAGACATAAAGATATGCCACAACGAAATCTGCGAAGTGTCATACACAGGCATCAGCATGGGCTGGGGTTGGAATCAGCAAGTATGCTCTATGTCTAACAACCTGATTAAAGGCAACCTCATCCATCATTATGCCAAGCACATGTACGACACAGCCGGAATTTACACTCTCGGCTCTCAGCCCCACTCGTTCATCGAAGAGAATGTGGTGAGAGACATCTACTCGCCGAGCTATGCACACGACCCGAACCACTGGTTCTACCTGTATACCGACGAAGGCTCGTCTTACATAACCGTAAGAAACAACTGGACTCCGAGTGAAAAATATCTGAAAAACGCCAACGGACCCGGTAACACATGGGAGAACAACGGCCCGAATGTGGCCGACAGCATAAAGGCAAATGCAGGTATTATGGCTAAATAACAGGCCATAATACCTTTAAAAGAATTAATCAGTAAAACAAATAAACGAATCTATTTACAAATCTAATAATATGGGAAAAAGTAAAGGAAGTTTAAAAAGCACCATAGCAGTATCGCTGACAAACTATCTCGATGCAGGAGCAATAGTGGCCGGAGCCAGCGGCCTTACGCTTTGGCAGAATTATCTCGACCTCAGCGAAGCTCATTTAGGATGGCTCAACGCCATAAGCGCCAACTGCCTCGGTGCGGCGATAGGAGCTGTTATCGGAGGTTTCCTCGCAGACAAATACGGACGCAAGGCCATCTACACATACAACATGCTTGTATATATGCTCGGTGTTGCGATAATCATGCTGGCCGTCAATTTCCCCATCCTGCTTTTAGGCTTTCTCATAACAGGCATTTCCGTAGGAGTCGGAGTTCCGGCTTCATGGACTTACATATCAGAAAGTTCTGAAACCGGAAATCGTGGACGTAACATCTGCATATCACAGATGGCGTGGGGCATAGGCCCATTGATTATTCTTATTATAGGAACACTGCTTGCACCGCCGACAGGAGGCACTGGCGATGAAGGCGGTTTATTGTTTCCTTTTGTTGAGTTTGTAGCAAATGCAATAACAGGCGGTGAAGCCCAGGGAGCAGCTTTACATGTTTTCAGTTCACGAATAGTGTTTGCATCACTTTTCATCGTTGCGTTTATAGCATGGCAACTGCAGCGCCGGCTTGACGAGAGCGCAGAATGGAAAGCAGCAAAAGCGGCAGAGACAAAGGACGGAACAAAAAAACACGGAGTATTTTCTTCTTTTGGCAACCTTTTCACAAACAAAGTATGTGTACGTTCCATGCTGTTCTTAGCCGGCATGTATCTAACTTGGAACTTGGTATGTTCGGTAATGGGATTCTTCCAGCCACATATATATGAAACTGCCGGTGGCCTCACAAACGAAATGGCCAACATGTTTGCCGCAGGTCAGTGGGTGGTAATAATCTTCATGACATTCATTTGTTCACTCATCATCGACCGCGTCAACCAGCGCATGCTCTTTGCCATAGGCGTAAGCATGGGTGTTCTGGCTTGGCTGATTATTGTAACTATAGGCATCACCAGCATGACTGGTCTTGTTGTGTTCACACTTTTGTGGGCATTCCAGGCCGGTATTTCAGTACAGACATTCTATGCGCTTTGGGCATCAGAGCTGTTCCCAGCAAAATACAGAGCTGCGGCACAAGGCATCATGTTCTTCATCGTAAGAGGTTTGTCTGCCGCATGGGGACTTTATTTCGTTCACATATACGGAAAGAACGGCGAAGGCTTCACCCTTGCAGGATATATAATGATGGCATTTTTCATCATTTCACTCATCATCGGTACGATATGGGCTCCTAAAACACAGGGAAAGACATTGGAACAAATAACAAAAGAAAGATATGGCGACAACATATAAAGCAACATGGATATGGTATCCGGGCGACTATGAAATATGGCTCGGCAACAAGATGAACAACCGCCGCACTGACCGCGGTGCGTATTTTCCGCCGTTCTGGAAACAGGACAGCCACTACGTAACCGTGGAGTTCAGCAAGGCTGTTGAACTTGCAGAAGACGAAGAACTGAAGGTTGAAGCTGAAGGCTCTTACAACATAAAGATTGACGGAAAGATGCTTTTCGGCATGCCTAAGAAAATAAAACTTGACGCAGGAAAGCACCGCATAAACATCAAGGTTCACAACCAATGCACCCCACCGGCACTCTATGTTGACGGAAAGACGGTGAAGACCGACGGAACATGGAACGTAACATTTGAAGACAAAGAGTGGATCGACGAGAGCGGCAAGGCCAGTGACACGTCATCAACAGTATATATGCCGGCAGGATTCTATAACTTTGACAATATAGAACAGCGCCCGTCACAGTTTAAACTTGAACGCAAACGCCAAGAAGCCGTGGCAGCCGGCAACAACGTGTACGACTTCGGAAAAGAAACTTTCGGCTATGCCATACTGAAAGGTATAAAAGGCAACGGCACGATAAACATCTACTACGGCGAAAGCAAGGAAGAAGCCACGGACAAAGACCACTGCGAAACGCTCGACAAGCTTGAAGTATGCAACGGCGTTGTAACCGATTTGGCCACAAACCAGACAACAGAAATAACCGACGATTATGTGTTCGGCAACAGCAAGGCATTCAGGTTTATCTGTGTTGAGACAGAAGGATGCTCTGTGAGCGGCGTGAGCATGGACTATGAGTTTATGCCCGAAGAAGAGAAAGGAACGTTCAGATGCAACGACGAGGAGCTGAACAGGATATGGGAAATCGGTGCATACACGATGCAGCTCACCACGCGCGAGTTTTTCATCGACGGCATAAAGCGCGACAGATGGGTGTGGAGCGGCGACGCAACACAGAGCTATCTGATGAACTACTATCTGTTCAACGACAACGACATGGTGAAACGCACCACATGGTTGCTTGCAGGCAAAGCTCCCATAACGAGCCACATAAACACCATAATGGACTACACCTTCTTCTGGTTTAACTCCATCTACGATTACTATCTATACAGCGGCGACAGCCATTTCCTCACGCAGATATATCCTACGATGAAGACCTACATGGACTACGTGCTCGGCAGAACAGACGGCGACGGCATGGTTGAGGGCATGGACGGCGACTGGGTGTTTGTCGACTGGGCCGACAAGCCTATGGACAAGCACGGACAGCTCGCCTTTGAGCAGATTCTTTTCAGAAAGTCTCTTGAGGCTATTGCTGCCGTGGCTAAACTGACCGGCAACAATGAGGAAGGAGACACATATCAGGAAAAGGCCGACGCGCTTGGCAAAAAATTGATGCAGTTCTTCTGGAACGAAGATAAACAGGCTCTCGTGCACAATCGCCTTAACGGAAAACAAAGTGAAGACGTATTCCGCTATCCCAACATGTTCGCCATAATATTCGGCTATCTTGACGATGAGAAACAGCAGACAGTGAAAAATTCTGTAATTCTCAACGAGGACGTTCTAAGAATAACAACACCCTACATGCGTTTCTACGAACTTGAAGCCTTGTGCATGCTAAACGAGCAGGACAAGGTTATGAAAGAAATAAAAGACTATTGGGGAGGAATGCTCAAAGAAGGCGCCACATCATTCTGGGAGAAATACAACCCTGACGAACACGGAACCGAGAAACTGGCGATGTACGGCAGACCCTACGGCAAGAGTCTATGCCACGCATGGGGAGCAAGCCCTATATATCTGCTCGGCAAATATTATCTCGGCGTGAAGCCCACAAAGCCCGGCTTTGAGGAATACACAGTCGAACCGGCTCTCGGCGGACTCGAATGGATGGAAGGCACCGTGCCCGCCCCGTTCGGTTTAATATATGTAAAGATGGACAAAAGCTCAGTAACCGTCAAGAGCGACGGCGGACGTGGAACTCTCATTTTAGAAAACGGAAAAAGAAACATTGAAATACCATCAGGACAAGAAATTACAATTAAATTATGAGAAACATTCGAAGCATAATTGCATCAGGACTGGTAATAGCATTATCGAGTTGTGGAACATCAGTAACTAAAGTTGAACATGACCCGGCAGTGCCGCAGACAGAATATGCGGCATCTCTGATCAACAGTTATGTGCCTTCAATGCAGAAAGGCTACAAGATTAAAATCGGAATAGCAGAAAATTCCATAGGTCTGCCGCAGGAAGGATTCACAATAAAAAGAAAAGGAAAAACAATAAACATCATCGGAAATGATGCATCGGGCTCCATATATGGAACTAACCGTTTGATGGAATATTACAAACAAAACGGAAATCTGGAAATACCTACAATCATTGTCGATTCTCCCGAGATGAAAATCCGCGGCGCATGCGTAGGTCTGCAGAAAACAGTCTATCTGCCCGGACACAGCGTTTACGAATATCCTTATACCCCGGAGAATTTCCCTTGGTTCTATGACAAAGAACTGTGGATAAAATATCTCGACATGCTTGCGTCCGACAACATGAACGCCGTATTTCTTTGGAACGGCCATCCATTTGCCTCGCTCGTAAAACTTGAAGACTATCCGTTTGCCGCTGAGGTAGACGATGCCACAATGGACAAAAACCAGGAAATGTTTACATTCCTGACAACAGAAGCCGAAAAAAGAGGCATTCGTATAATTCAGATGTTCTATAACATCATTCTGTCAAAACCGTTTGCCGACCATTACGGAATAAAGACACAAGACCGTAACCGCCCGATAACTCCGCTGATAAGCGACTACACACGCAAAAGCATTTCTGCCTTTATCCAGAAATATCCCAACGTAGGCTTCCTCGTTTGTCTTGGCGAAGCAATGGCCACGATAGAAGATGACGTTGACTGGATGAAAAACACCATTATCCCCGGTATTAAGGACGGTCTGAAGGCTTCAGGCAGAACAGACGAGCCGCCTATCATCCTCCGTTCACACGACACCGACGGCCCGCGGGTGCTGCGCGAGGCCCTGCCGCTATATAAGAATATCTACACAATGACAAAATACACCGGCGAGTCTCTTACAACATACGAGCCGGGAGGCCCTTGGGCCGAAACCCAAAGAGAGCTTAGCAGCGTGGCTCCGATACACATAAGCAACGTACATATTCTTGCCAATCTTGAACCTTGGCGCTGGAGTTCACCCGCATTTATTGAAAAAGCCGTAAAAGCCATGCACAACGTTCATGGCGCAAACGGCCTGCACCTTTATCCTCAGGCCAACTATTGGGACTGGCCTTACACGGCTGACAAGCTGCCTAACGGAGAACGCCAGCTGCAAATAGACCGCGACTGGATGTGGTATTCAGCATGGGGACGCTACGCATGGAAACGCGAACGCAAGAACGACAACGTTTATTGGGAGAAAGTTCTGGCCGACTACTATGGTACCGACACGCTTACGGCAAGGCAGATTCTCAAGGCTTATGACGAGAGCGGAGAGATTGCTCCCAAGCTAATACGCCGCTTCGGCATTACTGAAGGAAACCGCCAGTGCCTGCTGCTCGGAATGAAAGCAAGCCAGCTCGTAAATCCTTACAAATATACTGTCTATGAAGAGTTCTACCAGAGCTGCGGCCCAGCAGGTGAAAAGCTCATTGAATATGTAGAGAAAGAATGGAAGCACGAGAAACATGTAGGCGAGCTTCCGCTCGACATAGTTGACCAATGCGTTGAGCACGGCGACAAGGCCGTGGCCGCAATCAGCAACCTTAGCGGAAAGATAACAAAGAACAAAGACGAATTTGAACGTCTTGTGAACGACATGGAATGTTACAAAGAGTTCGCATATTCGTTCAAATACAAAGTTCTCGGCGCACAGCAGGTACTCAACTACAAGTGGAGCAAGGATGTAGAGTATCTGAAAAAAGCCGTTCCGTTGTTTGAAAAGAGCAATGAATACTACAAGCAGCTGGCCGAAAGAACAAAAGACACATATCTCTACGCAAACAGCATGCAGACATCACAGCGCCGTATTCCTGTAGGCGGAGACGGCGGCAAGTTCAAGACATGGGAAGAGATGATTCCGGTTTATGAGGACGAGCTTAACAGTCTGAAGAGCAACATCGTGAAACTTACGTCGCCAGACGATGCCGACAGCAAGAACGAAAAATATCCCAAGGCCGTAAACGCTGACGTAAAGCTGATAAGCAACTACAAGACCGTTACGCTGACAAAAGGTGCCAAACTGTTTGAAAACCGCGACGAGGCAGTAGACTCGCTTGCTCCTGAGCTTGAAGGCCTAAAGGCCCTTGTGCTCAACCGCGACACGACACGCATTGTTGGCGGCAAGGTTGAGTTTGAGACAACGAAGCCCGTAAAAATGCTTGTAGGCTTCTTTATCGACGACCAGAACAAGTTTGCCAGTCCTCCAAAACTCGAAACAGACGCCACCGGCAACGAATACGGACAGGCAGAGGCGCTGATTACCAACGCCATAAGCATGTCGAATATGCCGATAGTAAACATACACACCTATAACCTAAAGCCCGGACACCACGTTATAAATCTGCCAAAAGGCATAATAATGGTTGCCGGATTTACGGACACCGACCTAAAGGCAAGAGACGCCAAACTGAACGGCGGAAGCAACGAGGTAGACTGGCTATTCATGAAATAACACCTATAAACAATAATGGTAAAGAACATCTTATTGGTATTGTTGCTGCTTATATGCACCGACGCCAGCGCACAGAGCCGAAACAGAAGACGCACAAAGGCCAAGCCTGCCGTACAGACTACGGTAAGCCAGAAAGAAATGCGCAAAGTGTATGAGGCGGCAAGAACTCCATACAAATACGGCCTGGTTGTTGCTCCCGAGAGCAACAGCCGGAAAATTGACTGTCCAACCGTCTTCAGAGAGGGCGACAGCTGGTATATGACCTACGTATGCTACGACGGCTCAAACGGAACCAACGGCAGAGGGTATGAAACATGGCTCGCAAAGAGCGACGACCTCCTGAAATGGGAGACTCTGGGCCGTGTTCTGGCCTTCGGCAAAGAAGGCTGGGACATGAATCAGCGCGGCGGTTTTCCGGCACTTATCGACTACGTATGGGGCGGCAGCTACAATATTGAGAAATTCAAAGACCGTTATTGGATGACATATATCGGCGGACCGGGCACCGGCTACGAGGCGGTGAACGCTCCGCTGAGCATTGGTCTGGCATCAACCAAGGAAGACATAACAAAGGCTCATCTGTGGGAAACCTACAAAAAGCCAATACTGTCGTACAACGACAAAAACGCCCAATGGTGGGAACAGATGACACAATACAAGAGCACTGTCTACAAGGTTGACAAAAAGAAGTTCGGATACCAGTTCATGATGTATTACAATGCCGGAGGAAAAGACGCCACCCACCCCAAGGGCGAGCGCATAGGCATTGCCTTCTCGAACGACATGAAGAAATGGCGAAGATACAAGAACAATCCTATCTTTGCCCACGACAGCGACGGAACAATCACAGGCGATGCACAGATTGTAAAGATGGGCAACCTGTATGTTATGTTCTATTTCTCGGCTTTCAACCCCACACGCGAATATAACGCGTTCAACACCTTTGCGGCCAGCTATGACATGATACACTGGACCGACTGGAAAGGTGAAGACCTTATCATTCCTTCCAAGCCTTACGACGAAATGTTTGCCCACAAAAGTTGTGTCATTTATCACAACGGCGTAGTATATCATTTTTATTGTGCGGTAAACAACTCTGACCAACGAGGCATCGCCCTGGCCACAAGCAAGCCCATGGGCCAAAGCGAAGTTAACTTTCCAAAGCCCAACGCAACGGGCAAACGCTTTATTTCGTCGCTCAACGACAACTGGGAAGTGAGCTTCGGACGAAACAAATTCAAGACCGACATCCCCTATAACCTTGACGACTATTACGGTGCCTTGCAGAAAGAGCACGGCAATCTGCACGGCAGGGCCGACTTCAAAAAGTATTTCCTTGCGCCCAACATGGAGGGCAAACAATATTTCCTGCGCTTTGAGGGCGTAGGCACATACGCCGAAGTTACGCTCAACGGCAAGAAAATAGGCAGATACGACATAGGCCGCACCACCAAAACCATAGACATAACAAAATATGTGCGCAAGGGCGACGAAAACGAACTTGAGGTAAGGGTTAACCATCCCAAGGGCATAACCGACATGCCGTGGGTGTGCGGCGGCTGCAGCTCCGAGTGGGGTTTCAGCGAAGGCTCGCAGCCGTTCGGCATATATCGCCCCGTGGTTCTGGAGATAACAGACAAAGTAAGGATAGAACCATTCGGCGTGCATGTATGGAACAACGCAACGGCCGACAGCATTTTTGTTGACACCGAGATACGCAACTACGGCAACGACACCACAACCGTGAGCCTTACGAGCAAAATAACCGAACAAAACGGCAAGCAGGTGATACGCCTTACAGAAAACGTTACGCTTAAACCAGGCGAGACCAAGACCGTAAGACAGTCGTCGGCCATAAGCAATCCCAACCTGTGGAGCATCGAGAAACCTTATCTCTATAAGCTAAACAGCATAATAAAACGCGACAACAAGGCCACCGACGACCTCGTAACTCCGTTTGGCGTGAGAACCATCAGCTGGCCTCTGACACGCAAGGACGGCGACCAGCGTTTCTATCTGAACGGAAAACCTGTGTTCATCAACGGCGTCTGCGAATACGAACACATGTTCGGACAGAGCCACGCTTTCTCCGACAGGCAGATAGACGCACGCATAAAGGAGGTGAAGAGCGCCGGCTTCAACGCCTTCAGAGACGCCCACCAGCCCCACAACCTAAGATATCAGGAGCTGATAGACAAGGAAGGAATATTGTGGTGGCCACAGTTCTCGGCCCATATATGGTACGACACACCGCAGTTCAAGGAGAGTTTCAAGCGCCATCTCATACAGTGGGTTAAGGAGCGCCGCAACTCGCCGTCGATAATACTGTGGGGCTTGCAGAACGAAAGCACCCTTCCGGCCGAATTTGCCAAGGAATGTTCTGATATAATACGCGAACTCGACCCTACATGCGGCACAATGCGCCTGATAACCACATGCAACGGCGGCGAGGGAACCGACTGGAACGTGGTGCAGAACTGGAGCGGAACATACGGCGGAAAGATTGAAAACTATGCCAAAGAACTGAAACAGCCCGACCAGCTGCTCAACGGAGAATACGGCGCATGGCGCACTCTGGGCAACCACACGGGCGAAAGATACACCGAAGAGAAATTCTGCGACATTCTGGAGCGCAAGGCACAGCTGGCCGAAAGTGCAAGAGACAGCGTGTGCGGACAATACCTATGGGTGCTGCAGAGCCACGACAACCCGGGACGCCGCCAGCCCGAAGAGGGACTGAGAAAGATTGACAAGGTTGGCCCGTTTAACCACAAAGGCATCTTCACCGCATGGGAGCAGCCCACAGACGGATTCTACATGTATAAATCGCGCTACACATCGCCCAAGAAAGAACAGGTGCTCTACATCGTGCCAAACATCATCACCGACAGCGTGCGCGTGTACAGCAACTGCGACTCGGTAAGACTGAGCTGCGGCAAATGGGCCGAAACCAAGGTTAAGTCTGATTCGTCATCGCTCCTGAGATGGAAAAACATCCGGCTCGACGGCGACATCATCAAGGCAGAAGCCTTCTATAAAGGACGTATTGCGGTGGCCGACTCGATAGCACTGCCGTCATACAAACGCTGGGACGAAAGCATACTGAAACCCGAAAAGGGCTACCTGTATCTGTATAACATCAACTGCGGAGGCGACTCTTACAGAGACATCTACGGCACGGAGTGGATGCAGGACAACACCAAATGGTCTAAATCATGGGGCAGCAAATTCCCCAAAGAGACAAGTCCTTATCAGGCCAGCCAGACATACAACGGCGGACTGCCCGTTTCGCCGCTGTTCCGCTCATCGCGCTTCGGCCGCCACGAGCTGTCATACAGCTTCCCCGCAAAGCCCGGAGACTATCGCGTAGAGCTGTATTTCATCGAGCCGTGGTATGGCGTGGGCGACACCGAGAACACCGACTGCGAAGGACTGCGTCTGTTTGACATCGGCATAAACGACAGCACCTACATAAAAGACCTCGACCTTTGGGCACAGGCAAGATACGCCAAGCCCTACAAGCGTGTGCTGAACATACACAACAAGGGCGAGCGCATAAAGATAAACTTCCCGAAAGTGAACGCCGGACAGGCCATAATCTCGGCCATAGCAATAGCCACCACCGACACTACAGCCGGCGCCGACTATCCCGTTGAGCCGGAACGCGACATGTGGAAGAACTTTGAGAAAGACATTCTGACAAACACGCCCGACAGCCTGCTGCCGCCACGCAGCAACAGCTCGATAAGCGTGGAAGGCATGATGAACAAAGGCGTGATGACATGGAACTACAATGTCGGCGTGGCCAAGGTTTACGCCCTGCGCTTCCGCTACTACAACCCGGAGGCCGAGCGCACTCTGCACGTAAAGATTACCGACCTTAACGGAGTAGTGTATAAGGAAGACGACATAATATTCGTAAAGACTCCCGAAAAGAAAACCAAGAGGCGCAACACCAGCATAACCACAGGCTCGCAGACCAATGCCGGCAGCTACATAGTGACGCTGAGCGGCGAAGGCATTGAGCAGATGTTGTTTGACAAGCTTACAATAGAATAACACGAATGTTTCAGTCTGCCCTGCCGGCAACGCACGGGCACGCACAGAAGCAACAGTTACAAGACCGTTTTGCCGCCGCCAATGGCGCGCTGCGCAGCGGTCTTGTAAAGCGTTGATAGACAACACGTTGCAAAAGGCCGTCTTTTAGGCTGCAAAAGGTGGCCTTTTAGAGCGCAAAAGCATGCCTTTTACAACATAAAAGGCCACGTTTTACAAAACATCCGGTGAGCATACGCTTACCGGTGGGGCAAAATGCAGACCTGACATGTGGTTAAGGCATATAAAGAAACTCTGAAAAATAACAAAAAGAAGATATAACAAGTATGAGAAACATCCTGATGACAGCCACACTTGCCTTATGCTCGTGCATGGCAATGGCACAAGGCCACGACTGGGAAAACCAGTATGTGCTCTATATAAACCGCGAGCCGGCAAGGGCTGCGTTCACTCCATATCTTACTGCTCCGGGCGACATGACCATGACGCTCGACGGACAGTGGAAGTTCAACTGGACCAAGACGCCCGACATGCAGCCGGAGGATTTTTATAAAGCCGGCTTCAACGACAGCGGCTGGACAACGTTTCCGGTGCCGGGCGACTGGGAGATGAACGGCTACGGAACGCCGATTTATTGCAGCTCCGGCTACGTGTTCAAGATTAATCCGCCATACGTTATGGGCGAGCCCAAGCAGAAATACACCTCGTTCATAGAGCGCAACCCCACGGGCTGCTATCGCCGCACGTTCACCGTTCCGGCATCATGGAGCGGCAAGGAGGTGTATATCCACTTCGGCTCCGTGTCGAGCGCATTCTACGTTTATGTCAACGGCAAGCAGGTGGGCTACTCACAGGGCAGCATGGAGCCGGCAGAATTCAGGCTCACGCCCTACCTCAACGGTGGCACTAACCTCATAGCGCTGAAAGTTTTAAAGTATTCAGACGGCAGCTATCTCGAAGACCAGGACATGTGGCGCATCGGCGGCATACACCGCAGCGTGTATCTATATGCCACGCCGCAGATACGCATACGCGACTTTGGTGTGCGCACCATTCTCAACGACACTTATACCGACGCCACACTCGTGGTTCATCCCGAACTCGAAGTCATAGGCAGTCAGCGCGGCGAGGGCTATCACATCGAGGCGCAGCTGTATGATGCAGACGGCAAGGCCGTGCTCGACAGCACACTGAAAGAGGATGCCGCCACTATGCTCAACCTCGACAACAAGGCCAAGATAATGAACGCGCGCAACCCGCAGCGCGGATATGCCGCATACGGATGGCTCATGGCAGAGGTTAAGAATCCGCATAAGTGGTCGGCCGAGACGCCTTATCTGTACACGCTCAAACTTGCTTTGGTAGACAAATCGGGCAATACCATTGAGCGTGCGGAGACAAAGGTAGGCTTCCGCAAGCTCGAAATAAAAGACGGCCGCTTTCTTGTCAACGGCAAGCAGGTGCGCATGCGCGGCGTAAACCGCCACGAGATGGACCCCATAACGGGCAAGGTAATGACAGAGGAGCGCATGTTGCAAGACATAATGCTGCTGAAGCAGTGCAACATAAACGCCGTGCGCACATGCCATTATCCCAACGACCCGCGCTGGTATGAGCTGTGCGACAAATACGGAATATACGTCATGGACGAGGCCGACATAGAGGAACACGGACTGCGCGGGAAGCTGGCCAGCGAGCCTTCATGGGCGGCAGCCTTCATGGACAGGGCGCAACGACTGGTAATACGCGACCGCAACTATCCCTGCGTGGTGTTCTGGTCGCTCGGCAACGAGTCGGGCTGGGGCCCAAACTTTGCTGCTACGGGTGCATGGATAAAAGAGTATGACCCTACACGCTTCATTCATTACGAAGGCGCGCAGGGCCCCGACAGCAACGACCCGGCCACGGTAGACATGATAAGCCGCTTCTATCCGCGCGTGCAAGAGGAGTATCTAAACCCCGGAGTGAAGGACAACAACATGGAGCGTCCTGAGAACGCACGCTGGGAACGCCTGCTCAGCATTGCCGAAAAGAAAGGCGACAACCGCCCCGTAGTTACGAGCGAATATGCACACGCTATGGGCAACGCCCTCGGAAACTTTAAAGTATATTGGGACGAGATATACAGCAATCCGCGCATGTTGGGCGGATATATATGGGAATGGGCCGACGAAGGCATATTCAAGAAGCGCGACGACGGCAAGACAATGGTGGCATACGGCGGCGACTTCGGCGACGCGCCCAACCTCGGTGCATTCTGCGTGAAGGGCATCGTGTCGTCCGACAGGCAGACAACGCCTAAATATTATGAGGTAAAGCAGGTTTATGCGCCTATTAAACTCACGCTCGACGGCAACCGCATTAACGTTATAAAGCGTGACGAACACGTTGATATAGACAATTACCACTTTGCCTGGAACATCACAGAGAACGGCAAGATAAAGAAGAAAGGCGAACTGAAAGACTTCACGTTGCCTCAACTTAAATATTCTGACGATGCCGACGTGCGCCTCAACATAAGCGTAACGCTGAAAAACGACGCAAGCTGGGCAAAGGCAGGACACGAGATTATGCACAGTCAGTTTGTACTGAACGACAAGCTCCCGACAGCCTTCAAGGCCGATGAACTCAAGAAGAACAAAGACGCCGACATAGAGGCTGCAAAGCAGTGGATAGAGAACGTAAAGCCAAGATTCTTCCGTGCGCCGACCGACAACGACAAGGGCTTCGGCAACTGGATTGCCAAAGACTGGAAGAACAACCGTCTCGACTCTGCCGAAATTGTTGAGAACGAGCCTGTGAAAGCAACGAGAAACGCCGACGGAACGGTGAGCGTCAAGGCGTCTTACACCTGCAAATATCTCAAAGGCTCTGTACGCACCGACTACAGCTACACCGTAGACGCCAACGGCTCGGTAGACTTTAAGGCTACATACACGCCGAGCGGAGAGCTGCCGCCGCTGCCGTGCGTGGGCAACACATTCGTTATGCCGGCTTCATATACAAACATAAGCTGGTATGGCATGGGCATGCAGGACACTTACCCCGACCGTCTTGAGGCAGCTTGCATCGGCCGCTGGAACTCAACTGTAGATAAGCAGTATGTTCACTATCCGCGTCCGCAGGACAGCGGCAACCACGAACAGGTGGCCGAACTTACGCTGACAGACAACAAGGGCAACGGATGGAAGGTTACGACAGAGAGCGGCGAGCCATTCTCTTTCTCTGCCCTGCCCTACTCTGACACACAGCTCTACAACACGGCGCACGACTGCGACCTGAAGGTTGAGGACAATGTTTACCTCAACATCAACGCCGCCGTGATGGGACTGGGCAACAGCAGCTGCGGTCCCGGCGTGCTCACAAAGTATGCTATCAAGCAGCAGCCCTACTCGCTGCACCTCCGTTTCACCAAGATTAAATAAAAACACAGATATGAAAAAGATTTTAATTTCAGCACTCTCGCTCTTTGCGGCCATGACATCGATGGCACAAAGCAGCGTCTACACGCAACGCCAGTATCTGAGCGGACGCGGAAGCGACGACATGGTGCAGTGGGACTTCTTCTGCACCGGTGGTAACAACTCGGGCAAGTGGACCAAGATAGGTGTTCCGTCTTGCTGGGAGCTTCAGGGCTTCGGCACGTATCAGTATGGCATGAAGTTCTATGGAAAGGCTTTTCCCGACGGCATTGCCGATGAGAAAGGCATGTACAAGTATGAATTCACCTTGCCCGAAGAATGGGCAAACCATCACATCGAGCTTGTGTTCGAGGCCTCGATGACCGACACAGAGGTGAAGATAAACAAGCGTAAGGCCGGCTCTATGCATCAGGGAGCATTCTATCGCATCACCTACGACGTGAGCGACCGCGTGTTCTTCGGCAAAAAGAAGAACCTGCTTGAAGTTACCGTGAGCAAGGAGAGCACCAACGCGGGCGTAAATCTTGCCGAGCGCCGTGCCGACTACTGGAACTTCGGCGGCATTTTCCGCCCCGTGTTCATCGTCTGCAAGCCTGCCATCAACATAGAGCGCACAGCCATTGACGCCAAGGCCGACGGCACGTTCAACGCCTATGTGCTGCTTAACCACACGCTCGAAGGCGCAAAGGTGAAGACCACTATCAGCGACATGAGCGGCAAGAAGGTGGCAGAGAACACCACAGACGTGAGGACTGGCGGCAACGAAGCCAACGTTTCGTTCAGCGTGAAAAATCCTAAGCTGTGGACAGCAGAAACGCCAAACCGCTATAAAGTGAACTTCGCACTCATCGACAAGAACGGAAAGACGCTGCACATTGAGCAGGATAAATTTGGTTTCCGCACAATAGAGACAAGAGCCGGCGACGGACTTTACATCAACGGAAAGAAGGTGAACATACGCGGTGTGAACCGCCACAGCTTCTGGCCGGAGACTGGACGCACGCTCACTCCGCAGAGAAACATCGACGATGTGAAACTGATGAAGGCCATGAACATGAACGCTGTGCGCCTTTCTCACTATCCTGCCGACCCTGAGTTTTATGATGCCTGCGACAGCCTCGGCCTCTACGTGATGGACGAACTAAGCGGATGGCATGGCCATCACGAAACTATCAACGGACAGAAACTTATCCGTGAGATGGTTATACGCGACGTTAATCATCCTTCTATAATATGGTGGAGCAACGGAAACGAGAAGGGATGGAACACCGAACTTGACGGCGAATTCCACAAATGGGACATACAGAAGCGTCCTGTTCTGCATCCGCAGGGCAACTTCAGCGGCTACGAGACCATGCACTACCGTTCTTACGGCGAGAGCGAGGAGTATATGCGCAAGCCTGAAATATTCATGCCGACAGAGTTTCTGCATGCCCTTTATGACGGCGGAGCTGGTGCCGGACTGTATGACTATTGGGAGCTGATGCGCTCATGGCCGAGATGTGCCGGAGGATTTATATGGGCATTGGTTGACGAGGGCGTTGTAAGAACCGACATGAACGGCATGATAGACAACGTGGGCAACTACGGAGCCGACGGCATTGTTGGCCCTCACCGCGAGAAAGAAGGCAGCTACTACACCGTGAAACAGATATGGAGCCCCGTGCAGATATTCATGCCTGAAAACTTTAACGGCAAGTTAAACGTTGAAAACAGATACAACTTCCTGTCACTGAAGGGCTGCAAGTTTGACTATTCTTACGTAAAATACGACGGAGCTGAAACCAAGACCGTAAAGCAGGGCACAATAAACGGTGCCGACATTGCCGCCGACAGCAAAGGAGAAATTACAGTTCCTGCAGCTCCAGACAATGCCGACGCACTCAACATAAAGGCTACAGACCAATACGGTGAGGAGCTTTACACATGGGTGTTCAAGCTGAAAGATGCCGACAAATTGCAGGTTAAGGCTGCAAAGGCCGGCAAACCGGTGATGACAGACAATACGGTGAAGGCAGGAAACGTAACCTACACATTCTCAGAGACAGACGGAACACTAAGCAGCGTTACTACGGGTAAAGGCGAATATAAGTTCAACGGCGGTCCGAAATTCTTTGCTTACCGCCGCGCCGACCGCTCGTTCGACCAGTTCTATAACCACGACGACCCAGAAGCAGAGAAGAAGAAGACTACATACACAGCCTATGAAGACCAGGGAACATTTGCCGGACTGACAAGCAGGGACGGACAGAACGACACCCTGATAGTAACTGCCGACTACAAGCTCGGCTCACTTCAAAAGGCAGAATGGCACATAGCACCCGACGGCGGAGCACGTCTTGTTTATACATACAACTTCAACGGTGTTGTCGACCTTATGGGTGTAATGTTCAATCTGCCTGAGTCTGACGTATTGAGCAAGCAATGGCTCGGCCACGGTCCTTACCGTGTATGGAAAAACAGACTGCATGGTCCGCAGCTTGGCGTATGGAGCAACGAATACAACGACCCCGTTCCGGGCGAAAGCTTCACTTATCCCGAGTTCAAAGGCTACTTTGCCGGCGTGCAGTGGATGAAGCTGAAGACAAAGAACGGCACAATAACCCTGCAGCCGGGCACCGACAAGGAATATGTAGGAGTATATCAGCCGCGCGACGGACGCGACCAACTGCTCTACACACTGCCCGAAACAGGCATCAGCATGATGCAGGTGATACCGGCCGTAAGAAACAAGGTGAACACCACAGACCTCAACGGTCCTTCGGCACAGCCTGTATGGGCACACGGCAGTTACACAGGAGAAGTAACCTTACACTTTGAATAATGATGAAAAAACTCTTTTCGATAATACTCGCGTTCGCCACTTGCGCAAACGCATTCCCGCATAAAGCCATTCAGGAGTCAGCTCCTGAATGGTATAAACGTTTCATGGCCCCTGCCCCCGAAACTTATCCGTGGACTTTCTGGTACTGGATGTACGGATGCGTAACTGACGAGGGAATCAGGTTAGACCTTGAAGCTATGCACGACGCAGGCATAGCTGGCTTCTACCTTATGCCGATAAAAGACACTACGGACGGCAAGGACTATAACGGCACGGCGCGCCAGCTCTCGCCTGAATGGTGGAAGCGCATGGACACGGTATTCCGCACGGCAGACAGTCTGAAACTGCAGATGGGCATTCATTTCTCCGATGGTTTCGCCCTCGGAGGCGGCCCGTGGATTACTCCTGCAGAGTCGATGCAACGCATAGTATGGTCTGACACCATTGTGTCGGGCGGCAAACAGAGCCTCATTTTATCACAGCCCAAGGCATACAAAGACTATTATGAGGACATCGCCGTATACGCATATCCGGCCGAATACGCCGACGACCGCAAGCCAAAGGCTTCAGTAACATTCCCGTTCCGCTCGTCAGAACCGTGCGACATCATCATGTCTTACGACAAGCCCTACACCCTGCGCAGCGTTGAAATAGTTACCGGAGGCAACAACTATCAGGCTCACCGCTTCAATGTGTATGCCTCTGACAACGGAAAAGACTATAAGTTCGTAAGAGAAATAAGTCCGGCAAGACAGGGATGGCAGAACACCGACGCTTATGCCACTTATGCCATACCGGCCACAACGGCACGTTTCTTCAAGTTCCACTGGACTCCCGAAGGCAGCGACCCCGGTTCGGAAGACATGGATGCGGCAAAATGGAAGCCCAACCTGAAGATTGCCGGCATCGTGCTTGGCTCAGAACCCGTAGTTGACGGATATGAAGGCAAGTCGGGAAAGGTGTGGCGTGTGTCAAAGAAGTTCCCCATTGCCGACAACGAGTGCGTGTCTCAGGACAAGATGATAAACCTTTCAGACAAGTTTATTTCATCTAACACAACAGACAAAGCTGTAACCGTAAACCTTCCGAAAGGCAAATGGCACATACTCAGAATAGGCCATACATCAACAGGACACACCAACGCCACCGGCGGAGGAGGACGCGGACTGGAGTGCGACAAGTTCTCGCGCGAAGCCATCAACAAGCAGTTTGACAACTGGTTTGGCGCCATATACAACCATGCTCCCAAAGATGTTGCAAAGCGTGTATTGACACGTCTGCACGTTGACAGTTGGGAGTGCGGCAGCCAAAACTGGAGCAGCAACTTCGCTGATGAGTTTAAGCGCCGCCGCGGCTACGACCTCATGCCGTGGCTTCCGCTCTATGCCGGAGTGCCGATGGAGTCTTCAGAGAAGTCGGACGCAGTGCTGCGCGACATACGTCTTACCATTGCCGAACTTATCAACGACGTGTTCTTTGACGAAGTTGAAAAGTTAGGAAAGAAATACGGATGCACCCTTTCAGCCGAATGTGTTTCGCCTACAATGGTGAGCGACGGCTTGCTGCACTATCAGCACACCGACTATCCGATGGGCGAGTTCTGGCTCAACAGTCCTACTCACGACAAGCCCAACGACATGCTCGACGCCGTAAGCGGAGCGCATATATACGGAAAGAACATCATACAGGCCGAAGGTTTCACTGAAGTAAGGGGCACATGGGACGAGGATTTCGCCCTGCTGAAGCCGCTACTCGACCGCAACTACTGTCTCGGAATAAACAGCATTGTATTCCATGTGAACACTCACAACCCATGGACCGACCGCGCACCGGGCATGACGCTCGACGGCATAGGCACATTCTTTCAGCGCGACAACACATGGTGGCGCGAGATGCCTGCCTTCACCGATTACATAAAGCGCTGTCAGGCGCTGCTGCAATATGGCAGCAATGTGGCCGACCTTGCCGTATATACAGGTAACGAGACACCGAGAAGAGCCTTGCTGCCCGAACGTCTTGTAAGTTCGCTGCCCGGACTTTTCAGCGAAAAGGACATTCAGCGCGAAAAAGCCAGACTGGCAAACGTTGGCCAGCCGCTCGAAGTTAGTCCCGTAGGAGTTACTCATACGGCCAACATGACCAAGGCAGACGCATGGACAAATCCGCTTAGAGGCTACCGTTACGACTCGTTCAACCACGACGTACTGACAAAAGCCCGTGTTGAGAACGGCATAATTGTAACAGAAGGCGGCACAAAATACGGCGCACTCGTAATTCCGCAGGCTCGCCTGATGAACCCCGACCGCATCGTTACATGCTGGAACGTGATAGACTCGCTCGAGGCTAAAGGTGCACGCGTAATACGTGAGCCATGGACACAAAGCGACCTTTCGTCAATAGGCATCAAACGTGACATCACGCTGCCTGAAGGTATCGACTATGTTCATCGCCATGCCAACGATGCCGACATCTACTTCATGAGCAACCAGACCGACAAAACCATAAGTTTTGTGCCTGAGTTCAGAGCCGTAAGAGCTAACAAATATATTGCCGACCCGATGACAGGTAAAGTGTATAACGCACAAAACCAGCTTAAGCTGACAGCCGGAGCATCGCTCTTTGTTGTGCTGACCGACCAGAAAATTGATGCCGAAGACATGCCTGACATGAGCAAATATAACACGGCTATCAGCCTTGACGGCAACAAATGGACCGTGAAGTTTGAGAAAACCGGCAAACAGGTAACCACGGAAAAGCTCTTCGACTGGAGCAAGGCCGACGACCAAAGCATAAAATTCTACTCGGGACACGCCACATACGAAACAACATTCAAGTATAAGGGCAAGCCTGAGGGCCGCGTATTAATCGACCTTGGCGAAGTAGCCGACATTGCCACAGTGTATGTAAACGGCAAGATGTGCGACACGGCATGGATGCCACCGTACAACATTGACATAACACAGGCCGTGAAGAAGGGCAAGAACGATCTGAAAATAGTTGTGGTGAACACATGGGCAAACGCCCTGCAGGGCAACGACCAGGGCACTCCGCCGTTTGAAGGCATTTGGACTAATGGCAAATACCGCCGCGCAAGCAAGGAACTGCTGCCGGCTGGACTGATAGGACCGGTGGTAATTAAAAATTAAGAATTAAAAAGTAAAAATTAAACATTTATACTACATGAAAAGACTTGCATTAATTCTTGGCGCCATGTTTGCCGTTACGGGCATCAGCGCGAAGGTTACGCTACCAAAGATGTTCGCAGACGGAATGGTGATGCAGCGCGAGACTAACGCCAACCTGTGGGGAGAGGCAAAAGCATCGGCCACAGTGAAAATCACTACGTCGTGGAACAAGAAAACATACTCAGTGAAGGCCGACAGCAACGGAAAATGGAAGGCATCGGTAAGCACTCCCGAGGCTGGCGGCCCCTACTCTATCACACTGAGCGACGGCGAGAAGACCGTTCTGAACAATATCCTCATAGGCGAAGTGTGGATATGCTCTGGACAGAGCAACATGGAGATGCCGATGAAAGGCTTTAAGAACCAGCCTGTAGAAAACGCCGTAGAGGACATACTGCACAGCAGTGACAGCAACCTGCGACTGTTTACGGTGAAGCGCAACAGCCAATTCAGCGCCGTAGACACCGTAAGCGGCTCATGGAAAGAGGCATGCCCGGCATCGGTGCGTGAGTTTAGCGCAACGGCCTACTACTTCGGACGCGAACTGCGCCAGGCTCTCAACGTGCCCGTAGGACTTATCGTTGCGGCATGGGGCGGCTCTGCCTGCGAGGCATGGATGACAGCCGACTGGCTGAAGGCTTTTCCCGATGCCAAGATTCCGGCATCGCCTGAAGACATAAAATCGAAGAACCGCACGCCGACAGTGCTCTACAACGGCATGCTTCATCCGCTTATCGGCTACACCATGCGCGGAGTGATATGGTATCAGGGCGAAGACAACGTTACGCGCTATCAGACTTACGCCGACATGATGACGGCAATGATTAAAGGCTGGCGCTCGCAGTGGGGACAGGGCGAATTCCCGTTCTACTACTGCCAGATTGCTCCTTACGACTATAAACTCATTGGTTACACAATCAACAGTGCCCTGCTGCGCGAACAGCAGGCAAAGGCCGAACTGATGAACACCAACTGCGGCATGGCTGTGCTTATGGACGGCGGACTGGAATACGGCATACATCCGCGCAAGAAGAACCTCGCCGGCATGCGCCTCGCACTGCTCGCGCTGAACAAGACTTACGGCATTGAGGGTCTGACAGCCGAAAGCGCATATTATAAGGACGTAACGTTCAAGAACGACACGGCCGTAGTTACGTTCAACCGCGCCAACATGTGGATATACGGACGCAACGGACTGAAGAGCGACCTGTTTGAAGTGGCCGGCGAAGACCGCGTGTTCTATCCCGCCAAGGCATGGATTGAGCGCAGCAAGATGTACGTAAAGAGCGACTCTGTAAAGAAGCCGGTGGCCGTAAGATACGCCTTCAAAGACTGGGCCGACGGCGACCTGTTCTGCGACGGCCTGCCCGTAAGCTCGTTCCGCACGGACAACTGGAACGATTAATAATGCCGTAACAACGTTACTGGCATCATTCATTATAAATAAAATCGTTACACTTATGACTGCCGCAATGTAAGGCAATTCATAAATGTAACGATTTTTCTTTTTTGCCAACAATGTTTTCTGAGTTTGACTTTTTCATGCAAACAATATTGATATGCCCCGAAATTCCGATATCACATAAGGTAAAAAGTCATGACAAAAATATTTTTCAATCTAGGAAACAAGCATTAAATTTATGTTAACATAGCTATATCATAAAAAGAATATTATTAACATAAGTTTACAAATCAAGTAAAATAACGAACCAAAAACATGGATTTTGTGATGCAAAAGCATGGCTAACGAGTGAAAAACAGGCATGTAACGGAACGTAACTGGGCCACTTTTGCACCGTAAACGGCAGAGTAATATTTTTTAACGGTTCGAGTTTCATATTAAAAGCCACATAAAAAACTGTAAGTCAGCAACATAACAAAAACATGAAAATTTTGGCCTTTTTCGCATAAAATCACACCTATGCGCGGAGTATCGCTATTCTGGAAGCGTCAAACGTATCTCAAATGATAATTTTTTATTACATTATCAAGCCTCAGACTTATAAATTTCAACGCATTTTTTCGTCACCTTAACTATTATTTTTTACTTTGGCTCTTGCCGTTATTGCCGTTCTTTTAGTGTTGCTCATAATTCAGTTTACATACAGCCATTATTTTTTGTTTTTCGCATGCTCAATAATGTCTGTATTCAAACAAAATTGCGTATATTTGCATAATGAACGGGCAAAAAGTCGCCACATAAGTCAACAATCATATTAAAGGAGAAACGCAAGGATGAAATACCCAATAGGAATACAAAGCTTCGATCAGATA